>JAJDCN010000045.1 GCA_029260815.1 Planctomycetota bacterium | reverse complement strand
GCTTGTTTTTTACGAATCGCCCAGTGGCGCGGGCTTGCGTGAACGGTTTGTCCGGGCCGTGGTGTTTCTGTCGGCGGTCGGCGTCTTGGTCGTCCCTCTAGTCATCCATTATCTCACCGCGGGGTATTTCAAAGAGATCTGGCACTACAACGAGCTGCACAAAATTCAGCACTTCAAATATTTTCACCTGTCGCCGCCCTCAATCCCGGAGGCTTGGCGAGACGGGCCTGCGTCCTGGAAGATGTTCGACGCCTTCGCCGCCTACGCGCCTTTGGTTCTGAGCGTTGGGGTCCTTGGGGCCATGGGACTGCGGAGGTATCGCAAGCGGCGCGGTGCCCAGGACACACTCTATTTTGCCATCGGGCTCACCGGGCTGTTGGCTCAGCCGTTCTTCTTCAGTCGAGCCGACTTCGATCACCTGCTCCACGTGGTGGGGCCTGCCTATCTGTTGGCGTTCTTATGGATCGGACGGGCGATCGATCGGATGCGATCGGTCGGTCCCTTTCGCATCGGCTTTTGGCGTGCGGGGGTGCTGGGCGGGTTGTGTGGGGTTTCGCTGGTCGCTTTTGCCTACACGGCTCTGCGCAATCACCCGGCCGAAGGGGGCGGGTCGTTCGGGAAGTACTGGTCGATGCGCTATGACAAGGGCTGGGTCTCCCTGCCGCGGGGTGCCTATTACGATAAGAAGGAGCAGGCCCACTACACTCATCGCATCCAGAAATTTGTCGCCGGTGTCCGCGATGAAGTGGGCCCCAAGCAGATTGCTTTTCTGCGCTTTGGCAGCTTTTGGTATTTTGGCATGGAACTGCGCAACCCGACCTACCAGGAACTGTTGGTTTCCGTCAGCACAAACGGCGAGCAAGAACACACGGTGGAGGACGATATTCGGGAAGAGCTGAGCGGCGGCCAGGTTTGCTATTTGATCCTCGAGGAATACGAGCCTGAGGTCGGCAAAATCCCGAGTTTCAAATCCATGTACAAGAAACTGTGGGCCCTCTTGCAGGAGGAGTTCACGCCGATCCCGGATCAGCAGTTCGGGCCTTTTACCATCTACCGGTGGACCGGTTCGGAAACGAAACCATTGGAGCAGGAGCAGGAATGAAAAAAGCCGTTGTAATTATTTGTGAAGTTCTGACCGATCTGACCCTCGGCCTGTGGGTGGGCGGGGCGGCCATGATCTCGCTGGCCGTGACGAACATCTTTGACTATCATAAAGCCTACGGAGGTGGTACGGGCCTGGCGGGTGCGGTGGCCGAACCGATCTTCAAGAAGTTCTTTCTTTTGTTGCTAATCGCCTGGCTGGTTCTTGTTGCGGCCATGCTGGTGAAAAAGTTTGCTTCAAAGGCGCCGGGCACGGGAACCCGCGGTGTGGTCTTGGGTTTTCTGGTTCTGCTGATGTTCGCTGCGGCGGTGGGGCAGCATTGCTTCATTCTGCCGAAGCTCCATGGGATCCGTCACGAGGCCGGAATGGAGCGCGAGCAGGCTCTGCCGGATGGCCCGGAGAAAGATCGATTTATGGTCTGGCACATCATCTCTATGATACTGATGATGCTCAATCTGTGCTTTGGAGTGGGTGCGATCGGTCTTCGAGCGTCGATTCGTTGGGCGCCTTCGGCCAGGTGAAGGCCAACAGCACGAAACCGATGGGCAGGATCTGAACGAGCAGACGGTCCAATGAGAAATTCATGTGCCACACAAAGTCTTGATGCGTGACCAGGTAGGTGAACAGGACAAATCCTATCCAGGCCAGCAGGATTAGGCTGAGCGCCCAGTTGTCCTTGCGGAGAAGCGCCAGCGGGGAGACGATGGCGACCAAGGTCAGCGCCGGCCAGAACAAGCCGAATTCACCGTACGCCAGCATATCCGTGAGATAGGCCGAGACCGTGGGGAGCCGCTCGCCTGCGGTCTGCAAAACCGCACCGAGGCCCTCCGCGTTGAGCTTATCCATGAGGTGAGTAAGCATGTCGTCACCGATCCCATGCGCATTTTGAAACAGTTTCCACGGCGTGGCGATAAGGAACGCGAGGACGACGAAAATGGCCAGAGCCTTGAATTTCGAGTTGACGGTCTCGAATCCTCTGACGAGTACGCGCAGAACCAATACGAGACAAACAATCAGAAGAAAGGCGCCACCTTCCGATTTTGTCCACGCCCCCAGGCCAGCAAACACCGCGGCAAGAATCAAGTGCTCTCGCTTGCCGCCCTGCCGCCAGAAGACCAGGAGATAGAGGATGCAACCGAGATAATAAGTGGCCGCCGGCACATCGGCCATCAAACCCGACGCTTGCGCCAGCAACGTTGGCGTTATCGCGAGCAGGGCGGTAAACGCCAGCGCGCGCGCCCGTCCGGTCCAGCGGCGCACGGCGGCGTAGAACAACCCCACTACCGAAGCGTAAAACCCAAAGCACAAGATCTGAATGGCCCAGTCATCCGGCGGCTCCACACCCATCCATAGATGCAACCAAGTCTGGGCCAGAGGCACGTTCAACGGATACTCCGGATGCATATAGGGATAGGCCGGGTCCTTTAAGAACTCCGCGTGCACGCCTCGGTTGTACAGAAACGCTTTGCCCTTGAACGCCCAGTTGGCAATTGCGTCGTTGGTCCACACCGACCGGCTCATGGACTCCAGTAGGATTACCAGCAATCCAAAAGCGATAATGACGACGCAGGCTTTCTCCATCCACGACAGAGGTATGCGCGGCAGTCGTCCCGCTGTCGGCCCTTGCTCCTCTCGGTCGACGAAACGATAGAGTCGGTATAAATAGAACAGGAACAACGGTACCCAGGGAGCTGCCACGACAAGCAGGCTCAACTTGATGCCGAGCAGGGACTCGAAGAATGCGACCAACGTAACCATTCCCAATCCCAGAGGAAAAGCGGTCGCAAGGGTTTCCACACAACTGGTGTCTGAGGTGCGCGAGCGAATGAGGCTCAACGCGCAATACCCAACCGCCAACGCGTACACAAGCCCGAAAATCGTGCCCAGCGTGGAAGAGTTGATGCCATGGCCCTCGTCGGTTCCCGTTTCCGTGGAAGGTCCTTGATTCTGAAGGCGATAGGCCGTAAACAAGGGTTGCCATGCGTTGTTGAGTCGGCCCTTTTCTTCCAGGGTTTTGCTCAGCTCCTGGAACTTGCTTTTCTCGACATAAATCGCTCCATTGCTGCCGCTGTTGTCCATAGCGAGAAGGACGTAACGGGAGTGAACGCCCGTGGCTCCCAGCACCAAGTCCCCGTTCGCTGCGGGACGCAGATGCACCGCACGCGGCGCAGATGCGTCCAGGCTCAAGTGCAACGAATACTCACCCTGTGGGTTCACGGGCAGCAATGGGCGGTTTGAAATGCGATCCCGTGGATACGCCGGCGCCGCGTGGGTAAACTCAAAGGGCGCACCCGTTGCACCGGGGGCGATCGATCGCCATTGACACGAAGCCTCCACCGGCTCTTCGTCAGGACGATTCTTATCGACCACGACCAGCTTCAGGTGTGGCAGGCTGACTGCAACGCTCGGATCCGATAAGTCCAGTCCAACGATCAGCCGCCCGATCTGGTGTCCGCTTACATTCGCGGGCAATTGCAGGGGCACGCGAACGTCCTCGCCCGGCTTGAGGGCCTGGACTGGTCCGGCTGGTGGGCGTGAAAAAAGCTGCATCTGTCCGGGCGGAAGCGAGGGGTCCAGCACAATACGGATTTCAGGGGTGGCTTCTTGCCCGCGCCTCTTCGCGAATCGAGGGAGTACTCTTTTCGGATACAGCAGGTAGTTCAGTCGGTATCTTACGTACATCGCTTGACTGTTTGGACAGTCCAGACGGGCAGGCACCCCGGGCGGCAGCAGCGGCTTGAGAAACCGAGCGAAAAGCCCCGTGTTGAAGTCCGACGTGGCAATCTCCATCGTCGGCCGGTCCAGCCCGCCGAACCGCTGTTGGCCGTCGACCACAGCGTTGTAGTGGCCGTAAGCAGTGTAGCCCAGGACAAACACCCAAAGCACCAAGACGACTCGGAGGGCAGTTGCGGCATAGGAATTCGTTGCCGAATGCGGTCCTTGGAGCATTGGTCTTGCGACGCGTCGTAATAGAAAGAAAATGGCAGCTAACGGAAGAATGATGGCAAGGAGGAAAACCACACTGTGCTGCAAGCCACGATTTTGTGCTAAAAAATCTTGCCAACCGGTGCGCAGTGTTGCAATGGGGGTGGCTTTGTAGAGCCGAATGTAATCGATATAAACGGTCCCAGGGCGATCGATCGGCGTGAGGGTCAGGTTCGTCACCCGGTCGGTCCACTGCCAATTCGCCCCCAAGTGGACCCGGCGGGTGACGAACCGTGTCTGGTCGTCGGCGTGGTGTGGCGGGATGCGGAAACTGCGCGCCTGGGGTTGTTCTCCACGGTTCTGAGAGGTATCCAACGCGGTAGACCACTGGACGCTTCCTTGTCCGTTGAGGCGCTGATCGATCACGGCCATACGGATCTCCAGCATCGTATAGCGCCGTGCATCCAGAGGCTCGGCGAAGGCCATTGACAGGCGAGCTGGGGCGTCGGTGGTGGTCAGGACAAGGCCATTCAGGTCGTATTGAGGAGAGCATCCCAGGATGGACCAGCCGTCGGTCTGTTCGTCGAATTCATACTCGATCTGCGGCCCGGCTCCGGCGGCGCAGAAGGACCCGAGAAGGACAACGAGGGCGAAAACAATCAGGAACTTGCCGTAGGATGGAACGCGGGGCAGCCTCATGAAGCCCGCCCTGCAACAACAGTAACGGTGGAAGCGAACCGCAAGGCGTGACCGTATGCCAAATCCACCCCTCCTGGAACAAGCCGGCGTGCCGGATCGAGCCGGTTAGAACTTATCGAAGTAGATCTTCTCTTCCGGAACCCCGATCGCCGTCATCACCGCGATGACGCCGTCGATCATCGGCGGCGGGCCGCACAGGTACCCTTCCAGTTGCTCTGGATCGGACTCGCATCGTTCGTTGATGTAGCGTTCCACCGCGAGGTGAACGAAACCTCGTTCGCCGGTCCAACTGGTATCGTCATCCTTGATGTCCGACAGGGCCGGGACGAAGGAGAAGTCGTGCATCGACTTCTCCAGCTCCGCCCAGGTGTCCAGGTAGAAGAGGTCTTCCTGATCTCGTCCGCCGAAGAAGTAGGTGACCTTTCGCTTGGAGTTTTTCTTCGCCAGATCGAGAATGATCGATCGCAGGGGAGCCATGCCCGCACCGCCGGCTACGCAAATCATCTCCGCGCCGGTCTCTGCCTCCATAAAATCTCCGTACGGCCCTGTGATGATCACCTCATCGCCCGGCTTGAGCGTGGAGACGTAGGTCGAGACCAGACCTCCGAAACCCCATCGGATGTTG
Organism: Planctomycetota bacterium; assembly: GCA_029260815.1. Classification (GTDB taxonomy): domain Bacteria; phylum Planctomycetota; class B129-G9; order JAJDCN01; family JAJDCN01; genus JAJDCN01. The sequence continues at coordinate 2,642 of JAJDCN010000045.1, read as the reverse complement.
AGGATGACCTTCTTGCCGTCGTCCTCGTTGCGGGTCGAGGCGATGGAGTAGGCCCGCTGCTCGCCTTTGGCGATGTGCGGTGGCATCTGGAACTGAATGTACTGACCGGGGATAAAGCCAATGTGGTCCGGGTCCTTCAGCTCCAAGACCAGCTCCTTAATGTTGTGCGTTGAGTCTTCGTTACTGCCCACTACGCATTTGAACTCCTGGATCTCCAACAACTCTTGCGGAATGTGCAGGTTTAAATCGCTGGTGACCTTGACCTGGCAGATCAGGCGCGTGCCGTTCTTGACTTCTTCGCGCGACAGCATGGGCAGCTCCGTCGGCAAGGCAGCGCCGGCCTCGGGCAGCTTCAGCTTGCAAAAGCCGCAGGTGGCACGCCCGCCGCAGGCGGAGGGGATAAAGATCTTGCGGTCCGACAGGATATTGAGCAGGCTGTTCCCGCCCTCGGTAACGAAGCTTCGTTCCTCTTCGTCGTTGATGTTGATTTTGCACTCCCCATAGTTCGCCAGGAAGTATTCCGCAATCACCAGCAACAGCGACAGGCACAGGCCGATGACGGCCATAACCAGGATCGGCGTCAGGAAGTTGGCGCTTGCGGTCTCGGAGGCCGCTAGGAGAATCGTACTGAGCTGCATTTCGTGCTATCCAACGAAAACGTGGTTTATATATTTACAATCCCGGCGAACCCCTGGAACGCCATTGCCATGACACCCGCGATCAGCATGGTGATTCCCGGATCCTGCAGGGCCTTGGGCACGTTGGAAAACTGGATGCGGTGTCGCAGTCCGGCCATGGCCATGATCGCCATCCACCAGCCAATGCCGCTGCCGATGCCGAAGGCGAGCGACTGGATGAAGGAGTACTCTCGGTTACCCATCAACAACGACACGCCCAGGATCGCGCAGTTCACGGTGATCAGCGGCAGGAACACGCCCAGGTTCATGTATAGAGTCGGCGAGGATTTCTCGATAACCATCTCCACGAACTGTACCGCCGCGGCGATGACAATGATGAAGACCAAAAACTTCAGGAATTCCAGGTTGTAGGGCTCCAACACCAGCTCATAAACCAGCCAGTTCAGCGTCGCGGTCAGCGTCATGACGAACGTTACCGCCACGCCCATGCCGAAAGCCGACTTGATCTGTTTGGAGATCGCCACGAAAGGGCACATACCCAGGAAGTTCGCCAACAGGATGTTGTTGGTGAAAATCGCAGCGATCAGGATGATAAACGGGTTGACTTCGCCCATGGTGGGGTTCCTTTACTTTAAATCTTTCGACAAACCACGCATGATCCAGATAAACACACCGAGAACGAAGAACGCTCCCGGCGGGGCCACCATGATGCCCCATTCGGTCCAGCCGGAGCCCAGGATCGAAATATTGAAGAGCTTTCCGGTCCCCAAGGGCTCACGAACCACAGCAACGCACATCAGCAGGAAGGCGTACCCCAAACCGCAGCCGATGCCGTCCAGCAGAGAGATCATCGGCTTGTTGTTCGAGGCGAAATTTTCACAGCGACCCATGATTAGGCAGTTGGTGATAATCAGTCCCACAAAGGGGCCGATCTCCTTGCTGATGCCGAAGAAGTAGGCCTTCAAGAACAGGTCGACGATAATAACGAAGACCGCGATAATTAGGATCTGTGTAACCATGCGCACCCGCCGCGGCGTGATCGTGCGCAACAACGACACCAGCAGGCAGGAGAAGCCGGTGACAAACGTCAGGGCCAAGCCCATCGCCAGGGTGTTATTTGCCTTGTTCGTGACCGCCAACGCCGAGCAGATGCCCAGAATTTGGCGGAAGATCGGGTTGTCCGCCCAAATGCCCGTGACAAACGCCTGCCAAGCTTCCGACTCGAACAGGCCGACCCGGGCCGGTGGTGCGGCGACGACCGCCGGCTTGAGCAGGCTATTGGCTCCGATGCTGAGTTGTCCTTGCGCCATGAGGCTTATTACCTTCTATTTCAAGGGCTCTTGTTTGACTGTCTTCTCGCCCCGCAATTCCAGGGCCTTATAGAACACGGCAATGTCTCGCGGCAGAAACGTCGTGATTGCGTTACTGGTCTGGGTTGCACCGGTAATTGACTCGGTACGACAGACCGCGTTCTTCTCCGTAATAAAGGCCGGGCTGACCATGGCAAAGTTTACCACGACGTTGCCGTCTTCGGTTTGTCGCGTGAGGTAAATGCTCTTTTTCTTAAACTGTTGGCGAATCTCACGGTCCTCTTCGGTGGCATCGCTGATGATGCGACCGCCGAGTCCGGGTGTCTCTTTGCTGTTATAGAAGGAAATCCCGGCGATGGATTTCTGGTCGGCCGTCACACCCAGATACCCGCCGATGTAGTCCTGGAATCCGCCGCCGCCGATGGGGCAGGCGTAGGCCACCAAGTCTTCTTCCTTTTTCTCCGCGCTCTTGTAATACTTATAGAAGACATACTCTTCGATCTTTCCGATGCCTTCCACTTCGAAGGGCTCCATCGCAACTTCGACCACTTGCTTTTCAAAGAGCTCTTCAAAATAGGGTTGGAGTGTTTCTTTCGGGTCGCTCTTGTCAAAGTCTACACCCAGCACGTCGGCGATATTCAGCGCCTTTTCGTATCTCGCATTCGCCTCGATGGTCTCACGCGTCGCTTCAGCC
>JAJDCN010000044.1 GCA_029260815.1 Planctomycetota bacterium | reverse complement strand
CTGCTGTTGTTCTTGTTGCTTTTGTATTTCTTCGGCGATGAGAATCAGTTCATCTAGGTCATCAAGGATCTCCTGTTGCAGGCCGAGGGTTTCCTCGCTGGCGTCCTTTTTTTCCAGGCGGCCTTCCACGCCTTCCATTTTGCCGGTGATCCCTTTGAAATCTTCGGTGAGCCTCTTGAGCACTTCAAGTGGATCGACCTGCTCCCCCTCGTCTGCGGCATAGGCCACGGGCGCGATTACAAGGCACGCGAAGAGCGACAAGTACAGAATTCCTTGATTCAACAGCCGGTTCATGGCGTGACTCCTTCGCGTTTCTTTTCTTTTGCTTCCCTGAGCTTTCTTCGTTTTTCGAATCGCTTCTTCGCTTCTTCCATCTGTTCGGTCAGGCTCTTTCGGTTTTGTTCCGCTTTCTCCATGGCTTCTTCCAAGGCTTTTTCGTAAGCGACGATGCTTTCTTCAGCCATTTGGATCAATTCCTTGGAGAGGCCTGTGATTTCAACTTGGCTCTGCTTGAGATGCGTCACCCATTTGCGCTGTTCTTCGGTAAGCGGTTGATCCGGCTTGAGCCCTTCGTTAAAGAGAGTCGTGCGGGTCTTGAGACGGTTTTGCATGTACCGCAAGAGCCGCAGTTCCTCGGGGGGGATGAAGGTCAACGGGGGCACCTCAGCTCCTTCGCCCTGTTCGCCTTCTTCCTCCTCTTCGCCTTCTCCCTCGCCTTCCTCTTCTTCTTCAGCGGCCTCTTCTTCCAGTTCCTCCAGTCGGTCTTCCAGCGCCTCGAGCAGACCTTCCAGGTCCTGCACGATGTCGATCTGGAGCGATTGGGTGGACTTTCCCAAGTTGTAGGCCTGCTCGTCGGCGTTGAAGAGCCGCTTCGCGATAAAGATCATGTTCTGGCTGATTTGGTCGAGCATCCAGGGGAAGACCACCGAAGACTGACCTTCTTTAAGCTGGCGGCCCAGTCTTTCGGCGCGGACGGACAGCTCTTTCTGCGTGGAGCTGATGGCCTCAAGGGTGAAGGTGTCCTCTCGGTCAAGACCCTCGCCCTTGTTCTTGACGTTCAGCGTTCGCGTGTCGGCGTTGATCTTTTTTTGTTTTTCCAGTAGTTCGGCGATCTCCTCGGTGGCTTCGACGATCACCTCCTGCTCCTTGGCGTTTTTCAGGGCGTCCTCGTTCTTTTCTTTTTCCTCTTCCAGTTGTTCCTGGGCTTCTTCGGCCTCTTCGATGGCTTTCTCTAGGGCTTCCTTTTTCTCCTGCTCTCCTTGTTCGCCCTGCTCTCCTTGTTCGCCCTGCTCTCCTTGTTCGCCCTGCTCTCCTTGTTCTCCCTGCTCTCCTTGTTCTCCCTGCTGCTGTTGTTCGCCGGCCTCCTGAAATTCCTGCGCGGCCTGCTCGGCGTTTTCGCCGGCTTGTTCCAGGTTCTCGTTCGGCTCCTCTTCCTGGTTCATCAATTCTTCGATCTGCTCGGCCAGATCCCGTTGATCGTCTTCCAACTCCTTGAGGATGTTTTCTTCACCGCCCTTTTTTTCTACTTCTTTCTCCAGCTCTTCGAGGATCTTCTTTAATTTTTCCTCGGCTTTTTCCAATTCCTCTTCGGCTTTCTCTCCGGCCTGTTGGGCGCCTTGCTTGGCCTGTTGCTCCATGTTTTGGGCCGCTTCGGACATTTCCTGCGCGGCGTTCTTCGTGCTTTGTTGAGCCGCTTGCGCGGCTTCGCTTCCGGCTTGGGGCTTGGCCTGTTCCGGGTTGGCTTGCTCTTCCTTCTTGAGAGCCTCTTCCAGGGCCTCGAGCTTTTCGGCCAGATCTTGGGCATCTTCGGCGAGCGCTTCCTGGTCTTCCTCCAGGTCGCCCAGCTTCGGTTCAGCGCCTTCTTCGGCCGCGGCGGCCTTTTTTAGTGCTTCATCAACCGCCTCCATGGCCTCTTCGAGTTTTTCCTCGGCTTTTTCTTGTTGGGCTGCAGCTTGTTGTTTGCCTTGCTCGGCGTCTTGGAGTTTTTCTTTGGCTTGTTCCATCAGCTTTTCGGCCTGCTCGGATTGGGGCGCGGCTTGTCCGGCCTGTTGGCTCGCCTGCTGGGCCGATTGTTGCTCCGCGGAGGCTTTGGCGAGTTTCCCGCTGGCCTGTTCCATCGCCTGGGCGGCCTTTTCAAGGGCCTCTTGGGCCTTGGCCAGGTCTTCGGCGATCTTCTCGGCGTTTTCCATCTCCGCTTCGTTGGCCGCGTCGAGCGCCTTTTTTGCCTTTTCCTCCAGCTTTTCGGCGAGTTCCTTTAATTCCTGTTGTTTTTGGCCCGCGGCCTTCAGGCTCTCGGGCTTCGCTTCGGGCTCTCCGGCCGGGATCTTCTGCGTGTCATCGCCCAATGCCTCTTGTTCTTCCAAGAGCTCTTTCAACTTGTCCTTGAGTTCCTCGATCTCCTTGTCGACGGACTTTCCGGTTTCACTTTTCTTCGCCTTTTCGGCGAGTTCCGCTTGTTCTTTCCTGAGCCGCGCCAATTCATCCTTCGCCTGGCGGGCGTTCATCAGGTTCTCCAGCAGCTTGGCCTTGTCGAGGATTTCTTTTTGATCCTTGATGAGCTCTGCCAATTCCTTGTTCAGTTTCTCGATATTTTCAGGGTTGGGAATTTCCGGACGTGGTTGTTTTTGAAGAATTTTCTGAAGCTGCTCAATGCCTTCGGCCACGAGGATGACTTTGTTATTGGCATCGATAAAGCGCTGCTCGCCGATCAGCGCTACTGCCTGATCCAGTTCGGTCAGCAGGCCCAGCCGGTTGGCTTCGCGGTAGGCCTCGGTGATCTGTTGGGCAAGAGCCGGATCGACCGTCTCGAATTTTCCCGCCGACTCCAGCAACATGGTCAGCAGTTTGGCCAGCCGTTCCCGCTCCAGTCGCGTGTCCCGCGCGGCCCCCTGGCCAGAACCCTGGGGTGGGTTGTTAGGGGCGGCGTTCAGCCCGGAGGCCACCAGGGCCAGCATGAGTCCACAAATGGCGACTTTTCTCATGAAAATCATTCGGGTGCCTCGCAAGAGGGGTGGTATAAGTGGATTGCGGTGTTCATTGCCGTTCCAGACGAATCCTCCTTTCTGCTATGATAAACCGCCCGAAGCGAAAAGGGTTCGAATTATTCTGAAGAAAGTCCATCGATAATCCTCTGAATTTCCTCCAGCCGCCCCTGTAGTTTGCGCAGGTCTTTGAGAATTTCGATCAGCTCGCTGGGAGCGGGGAGTACGTCAAAGACCTCCTGAATATTTCTCAACACGATCTGCTGCTGCCGCATGGCATCCTTGGTGATCGCTCGGGCCTCTTGATCCATTTTCTCCTTGTTTTCTACGTCGAGCCGAAGCTTGGCTATTTCTCGGGCTGCCTCCGGGGAGACTTCAGTCGCGGTTTTGTGCAACAAGGGCACGACCTGTTTGGGGATGATCTTCGCGTAATCGGCAAAGACGCCTGCTTCGTTGAACTCGTCCGCCACCGCCGCAAAGTCTCGTGCGAGGGAGGACAGCTTTCCGCTGATAAAGCCTTGGGTTTCCTGCTTTTCGGGCAGTTGATGCTTGAGCGTTTTAAACCGGCTCGGATCGGAAGCGATGTTGTTGACGGCCTCTTTGATTTTGACTTGATCGTCGTAGAGCCGGCCAAGACTGGCGCGGGTCTTGGCGAGTTTTTCCAGCAGTCGCTCCCGCAGGACATTGATAGGCAGGATCTCCATGACCATGGTTTTGGAGGTGCCTTGCTGATTGCCCAGGGCCTGGTTTTCTTGTCGCGCCGCGTCCATTTCCAATTGCGCCTTGAGCGCGCGGTTCAGCAGGGTACGCGCGGTGCGCTCTGCGGCCGATTGAGAACTGGCCGGTCGGCTGGTTTGGTTGTCTGTGATCAGTTTTTGAAGCGTTTGCGTGTTGATCTCAGCGGGCAGTCGAAAGCCTTCCGGCTGGGTCAAGGTCCTCACCTGGGCAGCCAGGTTGTCTGCTTTGTGTTTGGCGTCTGCATAGGCTTTCTGCTGTGCTTCGCTGACTGCCCGCTCATGGCGATCGGTGGCGACGACCCGATAAATCAGAAAACTGTTTTCCCGGACAGGCCCTTCCAGCTCCGATAGCTTCAACGGGAAGTCGAACCGGAAGGTCCGGATGTCTCGCTGGACACCGGTGAATTCTCGGATGGGGAGCGCGTTCCACGCG
>JAJDCN010000043.1 GCA_029260815.1 Planctomycetota bacterium | reverse complement strand
CGGGGCCAAGCCGGCCTTGCGACAGCCAGGCGGAAACAGGGAAATCCCGATCCTCTTCGTATAGCCAGTCGCCATTGAGAATCGCGAAGTGCACCTTGTCCGCCACTTGTTCGTTCAGCGTATCATAAATGGGCATACTCGGTCCAACACTGCCGATTGGGTTTTGGTTGACGCAGGAGACGAACTCGAACTGGAAATTAAACAAGCCTTCCGGGTTGTACTCCTCGTCCACGTATTCGCTTCCCAATGGCAAAGTGCGAAACGTTCCAGCAAGCCCCTTGTCGACGGTGTAGTGGTAGAGCGTATCCGGATATAGATTCGTAAGCGTGACGACCGCCGTGTTGTCGTTTTCCAATAACGTATCCACATACTCGGACACCATCATCTGCTTGAATCGCTCCGTGCCGTATTTCACGGATACTTCTCCAGGGATGTTAGTCCGCACCCATATGCTCATCGAAGTCGGACCCGGCCTGCCCAGCATTGGGCCATGAGTGACCTTGAAATCCACGAGGGACGTGTCGGCAGCCGACAACGACGCATAGAGAACGAACGACAGGAGTAGAGAGGCAAGTTTCATTGAGCACTGTTAAATAGGCGTGCCCAGAAAAGGCCAGGGTGAATTTCTTCCGTTCCGGCTCTGTCCTGGACGCTACTTGATATTCGCCGCCAGCGACTCTTTTGCCGCCTGAATGTCGCCAATCACGATCGCATCGAAAATCGCTTTGTGCTCCCGATAGCTTTCCATCCAATCTCCACGGAGGCGATCGTAGTGGAGCATCATGGAGGCGATGATCGGCTGCCACATATTGAGCAGCTCGTCGATGCCCGCGAGCTTCACGATCGCCCCATGGAAACCCATGTCTCCTTTGACTATCGAAGGGAGGTCCTCATTGCGACAGGCTTCCTCGAGGCTTTCGAGGCACTCCCTAATAAGCTGGACGCCCTCCTCGGAGAGTTGCTCCATCATCCGCTCCAAAGCAAAGCTTTCGATTTTCCGGCGAATCTCAACCACAAGCGGGTGGATCTCTTGGTCGAGTTTCGAGGCGACCCGTACCCCGCAGTTCGGCGTAGCCACGAGCAGGCCCTCCTGGGTCAATTGCAGCAACGCGTCCCGAATTGGGGATCTGCTGACACCATAGCGCTTCGACAGCTGAAATTCCCGCATATTTTCTCCCGCAGGGAAAATCTGGCTCATGATATCGTCCCGAAGCCGGTAAACGATTTGCTCGCGAATTGTTCGAAAAATAGGTTGCTCTGCCATATGGAAGGAGGACACTGGTTTTATCCTACAGCAATCGCGGATCCTCATAGGAGGTCACGACGAGCAATTCGATCGGGAATCCCATATTTCACTCAAACTCTTGTAATGTAAAGTCCGGATTTTCAGCTCTGGAATTCCAGTAACTGCCCTGATATACAGTTTCCCGCACGCTTTATTGAGCCATTCTAGCAATAATTTCACTCCAATATAAGGCAGAGGAGTCGTTACTTTTCAGAGCGCAATGTTGCTTCCAATAATCAAATGCCCCTATAGATTGAGGACTTTCGCTTTCGTTTTCTTCTTGATAGTCCTTCAGAAAGCCGTCTTCGCGGCTTCGCTGGATCATTTGCGTTTCGAGGCTTTCGCTGACAACGAGAGCCTACCCTCCCCCTCTACAGAGAGAGTCTTCCAAGACCAGAAAGGGTTCGTCTGGATTCCCACCAACAACAATCTCGTGCGGTACGACGGCCAGCGCTTCAAAGTTTTCGCCTCAAACCCGAATATCGAAGGGAGCATCCCCACCAGCAAGCTCCTCGCGGTCGCGAACGACGCGGAAGGCGGCCTCTGGATAACCAGTCCGCAAGGGCTGATCAAATTCGACTACGCTTCCGAGACCTTCGAGCGTTTCCCTCTGCAGGATGATTCGGGAGCGAGTTTAACCCAGACCGCCGTGGAACTTCTCCTGATGTCGGACAAACGTCTCATGGTCGGTACACTTTTCGGAATGTTCATTTTCGACCCTTACGAGCGGGCCTGGACCGCCCGGCATCCTCTCGCTGACGAGCCCGACACCCGGGTCAGGAAAATCGTGGAAACTCGACCGGGGCATTTTCTTCTCGGGACCTCTGCCGGTCTTTGGTCTTTCGAGATCTCCACAAACCGCTTCGAGCGCGTGCCCATGATCGATCGAAACGGCAACGACATCGGTAAGCAGGATTTGAAAAACATTTTCGAAGACCGCCAGAAACGGCTCTGGATAGCTCCCGTGCTCGGTCGGCTCTATTGCTTCGACAAAGACGGGGAAGAGGTCGCCTTTTCGGTCGACGGAATCCCTATCGAAGACACGAATCTACGGCAGTTCCAAGGAATGTTCCAAGACCGTGATGGCGTTATCTGGGCCACCCCTAGCCAACGCGGACTAATCGCTCTGCCAGATGGATCGCTCGATTTTCTTCACATCAAAAAGGGATACGTTTCCCAAACCTCGGTGGAAGAAAGCAGCGTCAGTAGCATCACCGAATTAAGTGACGGAACCCTTTGCTTCGGAACCTTAGCCGCAGGGGTTTTTAAGCTCGACGCGAAACGCCTGCCTATCGACTTCTACACTGACGGCGCAGGACCAGACTCC
>JAJDCN010000042.1 GCA_029260815.1 Planctomycetota bacterium | reverse complement strand
CCACCACGTGGTCGCCCACGGACTGAACCTGGCGATCCGCAGCGAGAGCGTAGACTGCGTTCTGGCATTGGACGTTTTGGAGCATTACCGTGACGACGAGCTTGGCGCGCGCGAAATCGAGCGCGTCTTGAAGCCCGGTGGCATTGCCATCTTCATGGTGCCCGCTTTCCAGATTCTCTGGAGCCCGACCACGGATTTGACCCACTACCGCCGCTATCGGTCCCGGCAGTTGCGAGAAGTCGTCCGCCAAAGCGGATTGACCATCCACAAACACTCCTATTACGGTTTCTTTCTCTTCTTTCCGCAATTGCTTGTTCGTCTGTTAGAGAGAATCGTCAAAAAAAAAGCCGTCGTTCCCATTTACGTGTCCCGGGAGCCTTCGCCACCGATCAATAAGGCCCTGTTGTTCTTATACCGTATCGAGATGTGGTTTATGCGTTTTCTAAGACTGCCGTTGGGCGGGGGCATCGTATGCCTGGCCCAAAAAAAGCCGCGCTGAGAGGCTTGGACGCCCCCTGGATTGTGACGCGAAAATATGGTATCCTATAGCCGTCTTATAGATGATTTTTTTGTAGCTCAGGGCTTTAGCCCTGACCGTCAGGACTGAAGTCCTGAGCTACATTTAAGACTTGAGACAAGACGGATTTACTCTCTCTCGGCATTTATGAGATGGCTTCTAGTACCCTTGAAGGTGTAGCACTGACAAAGCAGATTTTTCCAGTCAGTTCGATAAAGAAAGATGGAAAATCGTGAATGCATCGATAAAAGTCGTCCTGCTTAACCCCCCGACACTTGAAGAAAAAGAACGCACCCCCGACATCGGCTTGGGGTACGTTGCCGCTTCGCTTCGCAGCCACGGTCACGATCCCATCGTTCTCCAGCAGGAAGATCAATACGATATGCCCGCCGTCGTCGAGCGGGTCCTGGGCTTCGAGCCCGAGCTCATCGGCATCAAAGTCTTCAGCCGCGATGCCAACGTGGTTTCCAAACTGATCGACATGTTGCGCGAAAAAGCGCCCGACATTCCCATCGTCCTGGGCGGGCCCCATCCCTCCGCCGTGAAACCCGACATCATGTGGAAGCAATTCGGCTCCCGCGTCAACTACATCATGAAAGGCGAGGCCGAGCTCAGCATCCTTCGCATGGTCGAGGCCATGCAAGGCGGCGACGATCCGGCCCTGCTCGAAAAAGTCCCCGGCCTGATCTGGATGGACGACACCGGCACCCTCAGGGACAACCCCACCTATCTCGAGCCCGACCTGGACAAGATCTCCATTCCCGCGTGGGACCTCATGGACCCGCGGACCTACAATGGCAGCTTCTTCTTCTGGATGAACCGTGACGTCACCGCGCCCGTCATCACCAGTCGCGGCTGTCCCTTCCTCTGCACGTTCTGCTCGCAGAACATCATCACCGGCAAGCAGGTCCGCCACCGCAGCATTGATGCCGTGCTCGACGAAATGGAAATGCTCGTCAACGACTACGGCGTGCGACATATCGATATCGTAGACGACCACTTTCTCCTGCATAAAAACTACGTGCGCGACCTGTGCAGCGGCATCCTCGAGCGAAACATCAAGATCACCTGGTCCTGCGGCGGCGCCCGCCTGGACGGCATCACCGCCGACCTCATCAAGCTCGTGGAAAAATCCGGCTGTGTCGCCATGGCCGTCGGGCTGGAAAGCGGCACCGACCGCATCCTGAAAATGATCAAGAAGGCCCTCACCGTCGAACGCGCGAAAAAACACATCGACATCGTGGCTAAGAATACCAATATCAAGATCATGGGCTTCTTCGTCCTCGGCTTTCCCTCCGAGACCGAAGAAGAGATCGAACAGACCATCGAATTCGCCAGGAACCTGCCCATCGACATCGCCACGTTCCTGAACTTTACCCCCTTCCCCGGCAGTCCCCTGTTCGACGAGATGATGGAAAAGGGCTGGTTCACCGACGAATTCTGGCTCGACGTCAAAGTCACCGCCCGCACCTACACCGCCGCCAACATGGTCCCGCCCGAGGTACTCGACAAGCTCTATCGCAAGGCCTATCGCCGGTTTTATTTGCGACCCAAAAAGATCGCCGCATTCGTCATCGACGGCTTTGCCGGCCGGCAATCGTTCCGCCCCTGGTTCCGCCGCATCCTCATCAAGTTCTCCTGGCGCCTCAGCCGCCGCTCCTTCAAGACCGTAGCCGCCGCAGAAAGCCAAAAGCCCAAAAAACCCCAGGAAGAACTAGCCTCCGCCGCAAGGTAACGAAAGACCGCCGTTCCATCGCAACCTGATCCAAAACCTCCGGCCACAGCGACGACGCCAGCGGCAGCCAAACCCGCTTACGACAGGCCTTGACCGAAAGCCTGTCCAAGAAGAGTAATCTGATAGTAAGTCGCGGCTGCCACGCGTTCACGCCGAAAGAGAGTCAAGCCATCCCTAATAATCGCTGGCATTGCTCAATAGTGAATGTGTGAGCAAGCCTGCGCAGCGTTGGTGGATAGGGACAAACCCTAGACCTCGTCCTATCTATTAGGTATGCTTATACAATAATTGTAGAGGTTGGTGAGCGAGGCGGATATGGTGCTCCTACTCAGAACGGCAGACCAGGTTGCGCGGATGTGCTATCTACGAATTAAGCGCTCCACGGAAGAAGCTTGGAGCACCTCAAGCGCTCGCAAGGCGCGCAAGCTTGCTGTAAAGATTTGGGAAGGCACCAAATACAAACTGGGCTTTAGAAAAGGATGGCTGACTGGCGAGATAAAGAGGACCAGGGGGCAGCAGAATGCCACTGCAAAGCTAAAACGTTTCTTGGATCTGGCAAGGTATCATGTCGTGCCCTCGTGGCTAAATGCGCTTCGTATTGTTCTTTTCGTTGTAGCCTTGTATGCCGCGCTCCTTATCCTTGAGGGCAACCACTCCCGCTCGAACAGCGACTCAACGTCTACGGATTCTCCGCTTACTATCATCTGGCAAGTGCAAGTTGCGTTAACCGCTACTCTCCTGCCAATACTGGTTTTCAGTATTAGTTTTTCGCGCGACGAAGCGACGCGTGCATTACGTACAACCGAAATCCTCGTCTACTATACCGGTGTCTTTCCTGCAATTGTCATTGCACTTACTTCCGCCTTCTGTCTTGGCGTATCAACACTGTGGTGTAGTCATTATTCTACCAACCACATACCCCATTTTGTCTTGCTAGCCTCAACCCTAATCGTCATTGCCTTTTCATATATACAAGCCTTGAAGCTGTTGTTTGAGCCGAATGTGATCCGTGATAAAAGCATTGAACTCCTGAAGACAAAAATGCGCCGAAGCATGAAGCGGTCGATGGATGCCAGGATCGGTAACAGCATTTTACTTGCGAGAATGGCTGCACACGGGGTTACATACAACCCATTCTTCTTAATCGCGAAACGCCAACACGCCTATCATCGCCATCTCACCCCCACATCTGGGGTAATAGTTGATATTAACCTATCTATCCTTGACTCTGTCGTTCGCGCTCTCAACTCCTGTTTCGGCAGCCGTGACATGAGGGCTGACGATCCCAATACGATTTCCGGCAGAGACCCTCACCTTCCTAGCAACATCGACTATCGTGACTCTACGCAAAGCGAGAAGTATGTGATTGTTCTTGGAGCCCTCTTGTCAGAGCCTATAGAAGAAGGAAGTTCAGCACTCTTTGGCTTGAAGAAGAGCGTCTTCTCCGAAGAGCTTTATGACAACTATGCAGCTAGCATAAACCGCTCTTTTTTTATTGCCAAAGATGGAAAGCACCAGCACGACATCGTCGAGCAGGCGATTGACTTCCTGTGCGCATCAACAATAACAGCAATCAGAGCGGAGGACTCTATCTTGGTGCTGAACAACCTCGGAATTATTGAGGAACTGGTAAGTGTGAATATGGGAGAAGTTGTCGCCTTCACAACTACGCAAGACACACAAAATGCGATTGACTACCAAGAAAGCTTTCTTCGCGATGATTGGCAACAGATGAGATGGTTACAGCGGGCTCTCTCGGACATCCTTCACACTGCATTCAACAGGGATAATGATGAAGCGCTACACGAGCTGCTGTATACATTGACTCGCATCGCGAAAATAGCATTCAAACACAATGACTACTACTTCTACATGCAGTTCGTAGACTGGCTGCCAACGATATATATTCAGAGCATACGCCACAAGAACCCAAAGATACGCACAGATATACCACCCTTGTGTCTAGAGTCACTTGACGCCTTGTGCAAGTATACTCTTGGTTATGAGTTTGAAGCCACGTCAAACATTGAAGACATGGAAGCGATTGCAGGTTTTATGATGGGCTCGGCGCTCATATATTCTGAACTTCTTAAACGTGCCTATGATGCTCGCGACCTGGGCGCGTTTTCTGATGTTGGCAAGGCCCTGGCGTCTCAATATTCGACTCTCGATATTCACATCGATGGTGTCCTCAGTGCTGAATCTAATGCTGCCTTCGCGGCAGCACAACGAGCTCAACTATCTGAAATTGAAAAATACCAATTGCTAGCATTCTTTGGCATTGGGAGTTGGATACTGCATGGCGCAACCAATAGCGAAATCAGCGCTCCAGAGGCAACCAATTACATCGCAAGTATTCCATACGACAGTTCTTTAGAGGATTTGACACGCCTCTATTATGAGAGCCGCGAGCAACGTACTATCGAGGCATTTCGGTGGGATCGTTGGGAAATGGCCAAATTTCCAGAGGGTCGTGTGGTTTCTATTGACTGTAGATTTTCTCATTCCCGCTTCTTTTGCTTTTGGGCCTTGAAGCTTCTTGAGACCATGTCAGATGACGCTATTGCTCGGATCACATTGCCGCACGACAGGTCACTGAAATATAGTGGCCGTGACGAAATTATGGGAATGCTCGATAGCTTCGAAAGCAATGCGAAACTATCGAGTCCGTTAATTGGCCGCGCTGCCCTTGACAAAATTCCCGTCTTAAGGAGCTTAATATTCCAGGCGCTAGCTGCATATGAAGATGCGGAGATTGACAATCTGATTGATGCGCCACTAGATGACGATAAAGTTGCCAAGTTCAAAGAAGATTTTGTTTCTAGGTGGCGAGATATGGCTACGATGCGCTCATTATTCAGGAGAATGGGTACCTACACCACGGAGCCACTCCTAGAAGAGAAGACACTCTTCATAGGGTTTAACAAGTTTGATCATAAAGAGCTCTATGCACAGGACCAAAGCATCGCAAATAGTGGTTGGGGTGCTAACTATGGAAGGCCTGTTGCCGACGCCGAGAACGAACAGGCTCTATCGATGCTGTCCAACTCCATCAAACCCGTTAACGATGCACCGATGAATCCCAAGAGTGCATTACAGGCTGTCAGCAAAGCCATCAAAGAGCTCACGGGCAACGGGTTCTCGCCCTCCTTGATACTGTTAACAGACGGCTGGTGCCTTGATTCCGTGCTGCATAGTGAGTCGGATTACAAACCTTCTCCAACAAACCCTGTTGGATCGAATGGCGCAGAATCCATGGGGCTCTTGAGCGAAATCCCAGTGTACAGAATATGCCATTCTCGATGTCCAAAGTGTATCTTTATATTAGATGTTTCTAAGGCTGTCGAGTGGGTGCAGTACATTCCGAAGATTGAAGAAGGTGAAGAATTGCTCGCTGAGCATTTCCGATTCCTTTTGAAAGCTTTTGGAGAGAAAGAGGCCGCGGATCAGTTGCAAAAGCAACCTGGCCTCGAGGAAGACTCTGAAACAGGAACGAAAAGAACAAAGACTGAAGCAATAAGATACGTAAGGCAACTCGTCCACCTTAAGATTCTTGAGAAGTTCGAACTGCGGGTTATTGACCCGATGGCAGGCAGGAAAATCGAACTTCCAAAAGAGAACGATTAGCTTCCATTCGAGAAATTTGGGAACACCTTGCTTTTTTGTCGCCGAGAGGGTTTCGTAGCACTGGGAGGAAACTCCAGTCCGCCGCCTGCGCCCGAACAAACGCGGCCGAAAGACGAAAAAAGAAAGAAGTTCCCAGGATACCCCCAGATCAACCCCGCTTAAAGCTTTGCCCCGCAATGAGGGCAAGTAGGTTTTTCCTTCTTGCGATTTCCAATTTCTTCGACAAATCCCGCGCCCACTATTCCAGTAGGTAGGGCAAACATTCCAATGCCAAATATTGCAATGAATGATGCCAGGGCCTTACCCGCGACTGTTATGGGATAGACATCCCCGTATCCGACAGTCGTAAGAGTAATTACTGCCCACCAAATCGTAGCTGGGATGTTTTGAAAAGAATCGGGCTGAGCCTCGTGTTCTGCGTAGTACATCAAGCTGGAAGAAACTATTATTAGGAGCAAAAGCACATAAACCGTAATAAACAGTTCTTCTTTTTTTGAAGAGATGACTCTGCCGAGCGTTTGGAGAGAGCGTGAATACCGCGCTGCCTTTGCCACTCGAAACAGTCGCAGCAACCGGAGAATCCTGAGGACTCTAAGGTCTAGGCCCAAGAAGGGTATATAAAATGGAAGTATGGCAACTAAATCGACAAGCATGAGCGGAGAAAGTGCGTACCGAACGCGCGTGAGTCGGGGAGAGCGGCCCTGCTTGGATTCAATACACGCCCAAAGCCTAAGCAAATATTCAATAGAGAAGATTGTAATTGAAGCTACTTCAAACCACCTAAATGCCACAGGAGCTGCAGCGTACAACTCCTCCACCGTTTCTGCGGCTATCGCTATGATATTAAGCGCAATAAGGCCTAGTATGAAAAAGCCAAAGACTCGGGCTGCTGGGATCTCAAAACCGTTGATACCGAGCACTTCTGAGACGGTGCGACGGATAGACTTCATTGGTGCTCGATCCAAGTGCCGTAGGTTGACATTCTCTTCTTATCGTCAAGAAAAGAGTGATGAACGTTGTCTCCTTAGGAGCCCTTTACTAAGGGAAAAATAGAAATGCGATTAATCGTCTAGCTTGTCGAGACTTGGAGTAGTGCTTATAGGCTCTTTGCTTTCTGTTGCTTTGGGTTGTTGGATGGTTCGACTTGTTCTCTTGCGAGTTTTTTTCGTCTCATTAAGCAATTTGGAAATCTTTATCTTGTCCAGGGCCTTAAGAGCCTTCTCATTGAGCATCTTGCGAACGCTAGCGACGATATCTTCCGCGCTCACTAAGGCCTCAGTTTCCCTCCGTATCGTCCTTCGAACCGCTCGCAGATGATCCCCAGACAAAAAGGCGCGCAAT
Organism: Planctomycetota bacterium; assembly: GCA_029260815.1. Classification (GTDB taxonomy): domain Bacteria; phylum Planctomycetota; class B129-G9; order JAJDCN01; family JAJDCN01; genus JAJDCN01. Next base: position 2,525 of record JAJDCN010000042.1, on the reverse strand, counting down.
AGATTGTCCATACTCAGGGATCTGGAGCGCACCCAGAGTTCGTCTAGTGAGCCCTTTTTAACTGAGCGGCGCGACAGCGTGGACAAAATCCCTTCGAGCTCCTTGATGTCATCATTGAGGAAGTTGAAACTGAGTAAAAGCGCCGTAATGGGGGGTTGTCCGTATTCAATGTGATAGATACGCCATTCCACCAAATTAGTGAGTATGACCCAATTCAACCCACTGTCGATCGCGTAATGAGCTGCTTGTTTGACGTGGCTGTCTCGCAGAGTCAGTTTCACCCGCTTAAGTTCCACAAAGAACTTAAAATCCTCATCGATTTTCACTGCAAAATCTACAAACTCATCGAGCCCCTTTCCTTTGATGGCTTTTTCACGCGAAAGGTCCTTGAAGTCATCGTATGCTAGAACATCAGTGAGGATTCTTTCCAAACGTCGTCGACATTCGGCCTCGTTTGCATCCTCGTTCAGTATTTCTTTAACCATGGCGCGCGCGGACTTAATACTTGTCCTCATAGAAGTCTTGGACTTCGCCATTCCGCCTCCCCCCTTATGATGCAATAAACGATAGTCTGAGTTGACAGAGGAGGCTAGCAAAATGAAACGAAAGGCGCAAGGTCATGACAGGCATGCACGACGCGCTCACACGGAAATAGTTCGGCTTCTTCATTTGGGACAAGTGCCCTTGATGTAAAAAAACCTGGGTTCGATTTCGACGATTGAGAGGCAAGGGCCATCGATGGCCTTGTCCTTGCGCCATGTCGAACGAGGCCATTTTCGGGCGGTTTTTTCTTTACAGTTCGTGTCCGAAACGTGTCTGAACGTGTCCAAATCGTGACAAAACGTGTACGAACTATGTCTTGGGCGTGCATGGCTCAAGCTCAAAAGTAAAGTAGTTTTGCGCCGCTGGATTGGGCGCTGGTGGGGCGGTTGTGTGGGCTTCGGTGTGGACGGTGGCGCGGGCTATAGCGTTGCGGGGGTGTGCGCATTGATGGGTCGGTTGTGGGGCATTGGCATGGGCTCCGGTGGGGTCGCAGGTGTGTTCCGTGGTTATCGGCGGTGTATCGCTGGCTTCGGCGGGGGTGGGGCGGTGATGTGGTTGCTGGTGGGGCTGGCGACGTGGGTGATGGTGTCGGCGCTGGTGTGTCCCTGGTGTATCATCGGTGGGTCGTTGGCGTGGGCGCGGATGGACCGGTAGTGTGGGCGGTGGTGTAGGCTGTAGCGTTGCGGGTGTGGACGCATCGGTGTGTCGGGCGCGGGGCGTTGGCGTGGGTGGCGGTGTGGTCGCCGGTGAGGGTGGGTAAAGGCGGTCTATATGAAATAGGGTTTGACCCGCGCGGGGTGGGGGGGTATTCTTGCCGCGTCTAAGATAGGTGCGACAGAAAGGGACTCCGATGCCTGCGAAACGTGGTCCGGATATCATCCATCGCTGGGAGGGCAACCCGGTCATCACGATCGAGAGCTTGCCTTTCCGTTGCGCGGATATCACCAACGCGGGAGCGGTCAAGCTGGGCGATGAGTACGTCCTGCTGGTGACCATCGAAAGCCTGGAAGGTACCTTCTCCATCTACCCCGCCCGCAGCAAGGATGGCTACCGCCGTTTCGAGGTGGCCGCCGAGCCGCTGCTGGCGCCATCCGAAAATGGGGAGTTTGCGGTCTACGAGGAACGGGGCGTCCTGGATGCGCGGATCGTCTCCTTGGAAGGCTCTTACTACATTTGCTACAACGCTTTAAGTCACCACGGCTACCGCCTGGCGCTGGCCCGCACGGACGATTTTCGCAGCGTCGAGCGGGTGGGACTGACTTCTCTGCCGGATACGAAAACGGGCACGCTGTTCTCGCGAAAGATCAACGGGCAATACGCACGCCTGGAGCGGCCTGCCGAGCGCGGGAGCATCTGGCTGTCCTATTCGGACGACCTGCAGTACTGGGGCGGCTCGGAGGTGGTGATGACGCCGCGGGGCGGGTTTTGGGATTGCGACCGAATCGGCGTGGCGGCTCCGCCGATGGAAACGGACGACGGTTGGGTGGTGATTTACTACGGGGTGAAGGGGACCTCCGCGGGGCCGCTGTTCCGCCTGGGCGCGGCGATGCTGGACCCGGATAACCCGGCCCGCGTGCTGCATCGAACGAACGTCCCAATCCTTGCTCCCCGCGAGGATTACGAGCGAATCGGCGATCTGCCAAACTTGGTCTTTTCCTGCGGAGCACTGCTGGAGGACGGCGGGAAGGTGCGACTTTATTATGGCGCGTCCAATTCCTGCATCTGCATCGGGACGCTGACACTCTCGGAACTGATGAAGGACTGCCTGGCGAGCGAGAAGGAGTTCTGACCATGGCCCGACCCCTGGGGCGCGACACGTTTCACCGCTGGGAAGGCAACCCCGCCATAACGCTGGAGGAGATCCCGTTCCGCTGCAACACGGTGTTTAACGGGACCACGGTCAAGTGCGGCGGCGAATACCTGCTGCTGTTGCGGATCGAAGGACAACAGGGCTACTCTTACTTTGCCCTGGCCCGCAGTGC
>JAJDCN010000041.1 GCA_029260815.1 Planctomycetota bacterium | reverse complement strand
CATACCATGTGTCATAAGCGTCCACAGGCAGTACCGGCGGATCATCCGTGGTGAGCGATCTGTCGGTCCGATGACCCGTAAATAATATAGTATTGTCTCGTCGCATTCCTTGAAGGGTTGTCGCTTCGGGTATTTCACTATGTTCTTCTGTGTGAACTGAAGTTATAGCTGCCATGCCGTAATTGATAGGCACGGTACCTGTGATGTCGCCGTAAATTTTCCAGTGATTGAAGCCTGTCTCGGCTCCCAGGGCTGCGATAACTTTGAACCCGGATTCGTTAAAATACTTGATCATTGCATCAGAAGCAATTGTGGTACTTAATGTGGGATGAAAGGGATCCTGGCCATTTCGAGACATTTCTTCGCCATTCATGAATACAATCTTGATCGTATGTTTGAACTTGTAGCTCGATTTCGCCAGCTCCTTGGTTATCAGGATTAATTCTGCGCAGCCGGAAGCAGAATCCCAGGCCCCCGGGGCCTTGCCTTTTCCGGTATCGGTGGTACCAACATGATTATCATCATTCACAAAGTTAACCGAGTCCATGTGGGCATACACGACCACGATTTCGTTGGAATACTTGGTACCCGGTATTGTGGCGACAACGTTGTAGGTAGTGGGAACATCGTCCTCGTCATAGGTCGTCGTTCCATCCCCAATGATATTGCTTTTACTAAATGAGGTCATATCCCTATTGTCTACCGGCAGTTTTTCTACGGTAAAGTTGGTGGCGGTACCTGACCATGCTTCCATCTCTTGTATAATCCAATCAGCGCATGCATTCGCCTTTTCGTTTCCGTTTTTATCGTCCGGGGAAGAGCCTAAATCAGATCCGGTACGAATGTCGGTTATCATTCGGTTATCGAAATGGCCTACCCAATCTGTCTGCGCTCCGTAAGAAACCGTCGTCGCATCTCCCTCGCCAGTCAACAACCGCAAGTATGTTTCGATAGGTCGCTTGTTTTTTGTTCCGTCACCATAGTTGATTGCACCGTAATTATTGTCCTGATCGTTGCCTAGGTGAATATTTTTAGCTACTTGCTGCTTCACGTAGGCCTCATCCTTGGGGCTGGCTGTACCTGCCGGGGTTGTCAGATAGGTTGCGTCTGTCATGCTCACATCTTTATTGAATTGCCACAGTACCTCGCCGGCACGGTTGTAGACGACGACTCCACCTTCGTTACTGGCTGTATCAGTGTACGATACAGCCAGATCGCCCATGTCGTTGGCTTCTACACGGCCGATTGTATCGTATGTGGTTGCACTATCATCGGTGACAATTGTAGTAGCCGTGGTATAAGCAGACCCAGACCATGCATATCGCTTGACAAAGTTATCTGTCTCCGAAGAATCTGTATATGTAACGAACATGTCATCGCCATGGAATGCGATTCCCCTAACATGATCACCAGATTCATAAGTTATAAGATCGTTTTTACCGCTACTCGAACTCCATGTTGTGATTGTAGGAACGGTGGAGTCCTCACAAATGTATAACAACCCACCATGGGGCGCGATCGCTATGTCGACCGGGGTGTCCAAATTGGTTGCCACATCAGCGAGATTGGCGAGGTTCTTATCGACGGTAACTATTTTTCCTGCGGTGGTGTTGCAAAGATAAATGTTACCGTTAGAATCTACGGCCATACCGCCTATAACATCATCGTTGGAACCAATTTCTGCGCTAGTGCCCCCATCCTTGGCTTCAACCAGTCTGGCTTTGCCTCCAGATGTGAGCTTTACGTAGATGAGGTCTCCGGCATTACTATTGCCACTGTTCTCGTTGTATGCGATGGTTGAGCCAACCCTGTTGCTGGTTGTTCCGTCCTCTTGGTATTGAAAAGCAAGTCCGGTTGTTGCAAGGTGATCGACATTCGTAACATCACCATAGTAGGCTGAGCCATCGTATGGTGTAACAAAGTGAAGCATGCCGGTGCCCAACTGCTGGGGCGTTAAAGGAGTCGTAACAGCAGCCATAGCATCGCCGGCACTCACAGGGAGCAACAAAATTACTCCGGTCAAAGTCAATATACGAGCTAGTGTAAACGACGTACGTTGCTTCTTTCCACGATACTTTGCTCTGCGATTCATTAGATCATCCTCAACTTTATAAAAGTTGTAAGAAATAGTTTGCGTTTTTGGCGCAGTGTTTCATTGTAAGCCTGCGAACACTCTTGCTGCCTCATCCCGCAGCGTTTTATCTTTTTCATTTTTCATGATCCGCTCCAAGCCCGCCCTTGCACTCTGGTGGCCGATCGAAAGCATGGCATGGACGGCACACAGGCGGATTCTATTTGCTTCATTCTGGTCTTCCGCAAGCCGGCATAGCAAAGTTACAGCTTCCTCTGTCAACTCGTGTTTGGGATCAACTTCGCCCAAAGAGCGTATCGTGGTAAATAACTCAGACGGAGAGTTCTTCGCGTTATCCATTACCAAACGGGTACCATGGTGCGTGCCGGTACCCACCAACGCTCTTAGCGTACCAGAAATAAGCCAGGCTTTTCTGCGTACCGATGATTCTCTAAGCTTAGTCAGATACCGCTCCAGCAGTTGCGCGGCACGTTCGTGCTGAATTAGACCTACCAACTGCAAAGTGGCTGCTGCTTGGTTAAAATGTGACTTCGACATCAGAATCTGCTCGAACTCATCCAAGTAGCGAACTCCTGATCGGCGAACCTCCTCCTCGACCTGTAATCTCAGGGTATTTCTGTGGGCAGCCAAAGCCGTATGGCGTTGGGCGACCAGAAAAGCGCCCAGTTTCTCGTCGGGAAGAACTAAGGGTGAAATATGTAGCGGCTTTTTGGAATTTTGATAGTTGGTTGCAGCTATACCAATTCGGCCCTGTATCGGTAAGTTTTCACGCGCGTCGATTTGCTCTGGATCAGAGCCAGTCTGCGATCCGATTGAAAAAACAACGATGATGCCTCCCCAAACTGCCAAGCTTACGCAGACCACTCCCAACAATATCTTTTCCCGTATCGACATTACGCTTCCATTACCAAGTGCGTGGAAATTTATCAACTGCCAGCTCTACAGCCGGCATGCTTCATCCTCATAGCGCCAGTAAAATAGACCTCCTTTCTCTATCACTCATTTAAGTAATCAAAAATAAGTGATGAAAAGCAGTAAATAAGGCCACATTTTTTCTGAGAATTTTCAAGAACGAGGATGTTTTTCGTCAGAACTCTTTTGTTTTCTTAACACTAGAGCGCGGTTTTATTTTGCACCGCCATGCAACAAGATGAAGCGTTTGGACACAAAACGAAAGAGTTTCATCCTAAAGGCTGCCTGGACCGAAAATAGAAAGCCTCGGTCCAACATCTGCCAACCGGCGCTATGGGCCGGATTTAGCGGTCAGCGGGAGGAAAAAAAGCCAGATGATTCGCTGTTCTTTGTTCCGATTACATTCGATCAAAGAGTTATACCCTGATCTTGATCGTGCAGGCATTGCGCGAAATACTCCTAGTCAAGGAATGGTGGATTTCCATTCCTTCAGGATTACCTACACGGCACTCGTTGTTAAATTAGGTCTAACGTCAAAGAGGCTCAGACTCTCTACGACACAGCACACCCGACCTGACAACGAACACATACGCAAAAGTAAGGAAAATGGTCGGCTACAGGACGTGGCAGAAGTCATCTGGGACGTAGTATTCCTCGGCCCTCCGAGCCAAATATCAGCCAAATAGGAAACAACTCGTGCCGTAACCCAAGGCAGTAACGTCACTTGTGGTAGCGGAGGAGGGACTCGAACCCCC
>JAJDCN010000005.1 GCA_029260815.1 Planctomycetota bacterium | reverse complement strand
CCTCGCGAGCGGTGCAGAACAGGTCGCCCGTCGCGCGGAGAATCGCCTGGGTCGCGTCGGATGTGAGGTTGCGCTTCGGGTCGATCGGCCAGGAGGCGAGCGTCTTTTTGGAAAAAGCAAACAGTGCGCCCTCGGCGATCGATCGAGTGCGATTGAGTTCATCGTACAAGGGCAAGGCTCCTGGATCGACCTGTCTGCGCCCGACCTGCTGGGTCAAGTCGAACTGCTCTACCCGCACGCGACCGGGGGTGGTCGCGTGAAGGGGTTGTTCTTCCTCCAGGGGCAGTGTGATGGACACGTCGCCAAGAAAGTCGACCCAGTTAAGGTCCGGGTTGGCGCGAATACCTTTTTTGGAATCGATACTCCGTCCGTCCCCGGCTACGCGAACGGGGGTCGCGGTATGGAGAATTCCGGCCTTAAAATCGTGCTCCAGGTGGTCCGTGGTCAATTGGATATTCTTTTGTGCGGCGTCCGGATCGGTCTGCACGCGCACGTGGCCGTCCAGAGATCCGGAGGAAAATTCGGCCGCCTCCTGGGTACCGATGGCGGTGCCGACCAGGTAGCCTTCGTCTGCGGTAATCTTCGCCACGATGGTGCGCGTATTCTTCTTGACGTCGTAGACGTAGATTATCGGATCGTCGACCTTGATCTGGCCGTCGTTCTGTTTGCCGGCGACGGGGGCTATGATGAGATATTTCAATGTCAAGCCGTCGTCGCCATACACCGCGGCGCGGATTCCCTTGGCGAAGCGGGTGTTGCTGTCGGGGGGACCTTCGCTCCCGGCGGTGTCGGAGCCGGAGCTGACCAGGCCGATTGCCATCAGCGCGGCGCACATCAGAAGGATCGCAATGAGCATGACCTTTTTCATGGCTGGTACCGCTCCAGGATGGTGTCCCAGGCGCCGTTGGCCTTAAGCAGCCGCTCGGCAAACTCCCGCACGGCCCCGCGGCCGCCGGGGGTTTCGGTCACGTAGTCCGCGACGGCCTTGACCTCGTCGCGGGCGTCGGCCACCGCCACGGCCAGGCCACATTTGCGCATGGCGGGAATGTCCAACAAGTCGTCGCCCACAAACACGGTCTGCTCCAGGGGGACGCCGGCCGCGGCAGCCGCTTCAACGATCTTCTCGCCCTTTTTAAGAATTTTCTGGTAGACCCATTTGATCCCCAACTCCTCGCAGCGGCGGTCCACGACGCCGGAGGCGCGGCCGCTCATGATGGCCACGGTCAGTCCGCTCTGGAGCATCCACTTGATGGCGGTGCCGTCGGTCACGCAGAAGGTCTTGGTCTCTACGCCGTTTTCGTCCATCACGATGGAGCCGTCGGTCAACACGCCGTCCACGTCCAGGACGACGAGCCGGATGTTCTTTAAGATTTGATTATCCATCGGCATCTCCACGGGCTTCCCAACCGACCAGGTCCTGCGCGTCCAGCAGGCCCACGGCGAGTCCGTTGGCGTCCACCACCGGCAGGTCGTCGATGTGTTTGTCCAGGATCAGCCCGACCGCCTCGCTGACCAGCCGGTCCGGGGCAATTGTGGCGGGCTTCTCGATCATCAGCTTGCCCACCGGCTCCTTGTCGATACGGAACTTCGGATCGTTCTCCAGGCGATGGCGCAGACAGCTTTCGATGTACAGCCCGACGAAGGAGCCGTCGTCCGCGACGATACAGGCGGCGCCGCTACGGGCCTTGGTGATCTTGGCCAGGATCTCCAAGACGGTAGTTTCTTTGGGAACGCAAACCAGTCGGTCGCCGGTTCGCATGACCTCGTGAACCTTCATCAGTTTGCGACCGAGCGCCCCGCCCGGGTGGAAGGCCGCGTAGCTTTCCGCATCGAAATCCCGTGCCTTGCACACGGTCAGAGCCAGGGCGTCGCCGTAGGCTAGCATGGCGGTGGTGGAGGCCGAGGGGGCCAGGCCCAGGGGGCAGGCCTCCTCAATCCGGCCGATGTCCAGGACGATCTCGGCGTAGCGGGCAAGGGTCGAGTCGGTCCGGCCGGTCATGGCGATCAAGGTGGCGCCGATCTTTTTGATGGGGTCGAGTAGGCGAACGATCTCCTCGGATTCACCGGAGTTGGACAGGGCCAGGACGATGTCCTGTCGGGTGACGCGGCCCAGGTCACCGTGGATCGCCTCGGCCGGGTGCAGGCTCAAGGACGGGGTCCCCGTGGAGGCGAGCGTCGCGGAGATCTTCTGACCGATCAGCCAGGGCTTGCCCATGCCGGTGACCACCACGCGGCCAGGGCAGGCGATAATCGTCTCCACGGCGCGCGCAAAGGCGTCGTCGAGCCGCTCCAAAAGGTTGGAAACCGCCCGTGCTTCGGCGCGAATCACCTCTTTGCCAAACTCAAGGGTCATTGCGGGTATCCTGCAAAAGACTGATTTTCGGGCACAAAACAAGCCCTTGATTATAATTGTTCCACCTTATGGCGCAAGCGAAAACCCGTGGCACCTTATCAGGGGAGGGGGGCGTTACGCTTGACGAGCCAAGCATTCCCGTATATGATGCTGAAACTATGGAACTCCTCGTCGTATTAGTCGCTGCCGGTTCACAGTTTAATCTCGCCACGATTGCGATAATTCTGGCGGTGATTCTGTTTTCCAGCGCGGTCCATGAGAGCGCCCACGCATACGTTGCCTATCGCTGTGGCGACTGGACCGCCCGGGACCTAGGCCGCATCACACTCAATCCAGTCGCCCATATTGACCCCATCATGACGATCCTGGTCCCCATCATCAGCTACACCCTTACGGGATTTCCGTTCGGCGGGGCTAAGCCCGTCCCGGTCAACCCCTTTAACCTTCGCCACCCACGACGGGATATGATGTACGTGGCGATCGCCGGGCCGGCTTCTAATTTGGTCTTGGCCGTGGCGGCGGCAGGACTTTTGCATTTGGGCGGATATAAGTCGCCTATCCTGAGCCAGATCCTGATCATGGGTGTTTATTACAACCTGATGTTTACGATTTTTAACTTGATCCCAATTCCGCCGTTGGATGGGTCGCGGGTTGTTTCCTATTTCCTGTCCCACGAAGCGGCCGATTCCTATGCGCGGATCGAGCCCTACGGTTTTTTCATCATCATTATGCTGCTCAACTTCGGTGCCCTCCGCTATCTACTGTGGGGAACGATCCAGTTCTGTGCCAGCCTGCTACTCTTGGGACCCTATTTATGATCGACATTCCGCAAGACTATAAGGTTCAGCTCGACAGCTTCTACGGCCCCATGGACCTGCTGCTGTACCTGATCAAGAAGGCGGAGGTCGATGTATACGACATCCCCATCGCGCAGATTACCGAACAGTTTGTGGAACACCTGGAGATGCTTCAACTGGTGGATCTGGGCAAGGCGGGCGAGTTCGTGGAGATGGCCGCGACGCTGATCGAGATCAAGTCGAAGATGCTCCTGCCCCGCGAAGAAGTCTCCTTCGACGAAATCGAAGACCCTCGCTCGGAGTTGGTTCAGCAACTGCTGGAATACCGCCGCTTTAAGCATCTGGCCGTCGAGCTGGAGCAAAAGGCCGCCGAGCGCGCCCGGCGCTTTAACCGCGGCGTGGTGGAAAAGATCGAACGCAACCCGGAAGACATCCCCCTGGAAGAGGTCTCTCTGTGGGACCTGCTCAACGCCTTTGCCAACGTGCTCAAAGCCACCGGGGAAGAGACCGAAACCCGCATCGTCCGCGACGAAACGCCCGTGCGCGAGTACATGGCCTACCTGGTACGCCGGATGGAAGGCCACGAATCTCTCGCCTTCAGCGCCCTATTCGAGGAGAAGAAGGCCCGCGTCGAGCGGATCGGCCTGTTCCTCGCCCTATTGGAGCTGGTCCGCCTAGGCCAGATCCGCTGCGTCCAGACCGAAGACTTCGCCGAGATCAACCTCGCCCTCACCTGAGCCAACTGCTACAGGCTCATTTTACAGGTTCTTCTTCCAGAGCCTTTTTCCAGATGGCGATTCCCTTCTTTAATCCCTCCGGGCCTTGTCCATCGCGCAATGCAACGGACGTACCCAGTATATTGTTCAAAGAGTCGGTGAGCGCGTGCTGGAAGATGCTATGGAGTGTTGCACTTTCGCTCCCCTTCCCAAACACCGCAAAAGCGTCGGCCACGATGAGCATGAACGGAACCACGCGCTTGTCGCGGAGTTCTCCCAGCGCTTGCGCGCATCCGATTTGCACGTCGTCGTGTGGGTGGCATAGTCCACTAACCAAACACCACACGGCCTTCGTCTCAGTAAGACCTTCGATTCCGACATGCCAGATTGAGCGACTCTTCTTCGCGCCCAGGTAGAAATAAAATTCCCCAATGCGAGGGTCAGACATAAGCTCCTGCTCGATGCCGCGCTTTACATCTTCTGAAAGGCCAGGACGTTTCGGATAATCCTCGCCCGGCCAGCGACGCGTTGTGGCATCGCGGATCCGCCGCTCAACGAGTCCGGGAGGCCATTCTAATATCTTGAACGCGTCGACGTGGATAGAGCAGATCGTTTGAGGGAGCATCGCTGAATATCGAGAACTCCCATTGGGAGCATAATAATCGTCGGGCCTTTCGTAGTGAACATACTCGACGGTTCCCTTGACCCACAGTGTCGTCCCACTCACAACCTTGTCAATGTCCGCGCTCCTCAGGTGGGCGCTGCCCTTCGCTCCATCAATATAGTGCTTTCCGACGCCGCCTTTAGAAGGGTAAATCGTACCTGTCAACTCAACCGTTTCCCCTTGCTTCCACTTCTCGCGCTTCGTTGGGCGACTGCCGGACGCCGTCGCCTGATCGAGACGGTCCAGTTCGTCCAGATGGCTGCCGATGATCGAGCGGACGCGCTCTTCGAATCCCTCGGATGGGGTGTTCGACACACGTACACGGTGAATGACCTCCAATCCCAGGTTCCTGAGCGATCGCCCCTTGACTTGCCCCTCCTGCCGGTTTACGACGACGGCGATTACACAACCCCCTTCTTCTACACTCTGCACCTTTGCTCCGCGCATCTTCTTCGCGCGGTACTTATAAGTGAGCGAAACGGAGTTGTCGCTTTCGTGCACGCACTTCGCCGCGTCGAATTCCACCAACTCCGGATGCGCTCCGGTTTTCTTGAGGCCCTCGATATCGGCTGCGATCCGCCGGATCACGATCTTGGCACGCTCAAAGCCCTGCTCCGCCGCCAGAAGTTGATGCTGCGGACCGGTTTGTCGAGCTGAGGAACGCGCTTCGTTTCCCACAGACTCCTCATCGACGTCTTCTGCACAGGAGGTAACGAGTCCCAACGCGACGCACAACATACACACACTCAGGCCCATAGGATTCCAGGTTGCGAGTATACTGGTCATTGTGCGCCTCTCTTTCAGGGTCCGCGTTTTACGTGCCGGAAAGCCCGTTTTACGGGCCGCGCCGGGCTGTGTCCTTCTTTTCATCTCGGACTCGATTCACGCACGAGCCCAGTTTCTACCTTCAATGTGGCTCCGTGAAAGCGTCGCGCTCCCGCCTCGGAGAGGTCAGTCGCTCAGCTCTTTTGCGCCGTGTGTCTTGAGCAGCTCGGCCATTTCATCCTTCTTGCCCCTGAGAGCAAGTGACAGCGGAGTCTGTCCATATTTGTTTTGCGCATCCACTTCCACTCCCTCCATAAGGAGCAGTTTTGCCACCTCCAGATGGCCGTTTTGTGCGGCGAAGTGCAGCGGCGTTATGCCCCAACTGGTTTTCACCCTCGCATCCGCTCCGTTAGAGAGGAGCAGCTGCACCGCTTCCGGCTGGCCGCTCCCCGCGGCGTGGTGCAGGAGCGAATAGCCCTTGCACACGGCATGCACATCCGCACCTTTTGCGATGAGCCGTTTCGCCATCTCCAGACGGCCGTTCCACAAGGTGTAGAACAGCAGTGTCTCGCCGTCACTGCTCTTCGCCCTTGCGTCGGCGCCCTTCGAGAGGAGCAGCATGGCCACGTTCTTGTGACCCTTCTCAATTGCAAGAGCCAACGGGTATTGTCCCCCGTTGCGATTCCCGTTCACATCCGCGCCCTTCAAGAGGAGCAGCTTCGCCACCTCCAGACGGCCGTTCCTTGAAGCAATGTGCAACGGCGTCGCGCCGTCCGCGCGCTTCGCATTCACATCAACGCCCTGGGAGATGAGCAGTTCCATCACTTCGACAAGCCCCGAATTGATATGGAGTAGCGTCGCGCCTTGCGTGGTCTTCATCATCACGTCCGCGCCGTTTGAGATGAGTAGCTTCGCCACCTCCGGGTGGCGCCGGATCAAGGCGCGGCGGAGCGGTGTCTCATTGCTGGAGTCCTTCGCATTCACATCCGCGCCCTTCGAAATCAGCACTTTTGCCACATCGAGATGACCGTTCTCTGAAGCGATGTGCAGCGACGTCCTAGACGAATTGCTCTTCGCGTTCACATCCGCACCCTCCGCGAGGAGCAGAATTACCACATCCGCATGCCCCTTCTCCGAGGCGAGGTACAACGGCGTCATGCCCCACTGGCTCCTCTCTTCCACCTGCGAGCCCTTCGAGACGAGCAGCTTGACCACGTCGAGATGGCCGTACTTCGCGGCGCCGTGCAAAGGCGTTTGACCATTCGAACGCTTCTCTGTCACATCCGCGCCCTTTGTGATCAGCAGTCTCGCCACATGGAGATGACCCTTTTTTGATGCGAGGTACAGCGCAGTCGTAGCGCCTTCTGCGGACTCCGTCTTCACGTCGGCGCCCTTCGCAATCAGCAGTTTCACAACCTCTAGATGCCCGCTCTCGGCGGCGGCGTACAGCGGCGTCCAGCCTTCCATGGCCTTCGCATTCACTTCCGCGCCCTCTCCGATCAACAGCTTTCCCATTTCGAGATGACCGTACTCTGCAGCGAGGTGTAGTGACGTATAGCCCCACCCGTCTCTCGCATTCATATCCACGCCCTTTGCGATCAACAGCCTCGCCACGTGGAGATGACCCTTTTCTGCAACAAGGTGCAACAGCGGCGCATGACCTTCTGTGTTCTTCACCTTCACATCCGCGCCGTTCGAGAGAAGCAGTAGCCCCATCTCCTCATGGTCGTACTGTAAGGCAAGGCACAGCGGTGTTCTGGCGTCGGTGGTCTTCACGTTCACCCGAGCGCCCTTTGAGATCAGGAGTTTGGAGATCTCCAGGTTTCCCTGCTTGGCCGCGAAGTGCAGCGGCGTCATGTCGTTGTTCCCTTTGTCAATCACGTTCAGCAGCGCCGGCACGTTTTCGATATATTCGACGGCTGCCGTCCAATTCTTCTTCTTGATTTGATCGAAGAGCGCGCCCGGTTGGCCAGCAAAGACTGGCTGGAGAAAGAAGATGCTGGCCACGGACACAAGAAGAGTTGTAAGAAGTACCTTTGGCATATATTTCATAGTATTGCCTCTTTACGATCAATCGGTTCCAGTGCAACGCGTCCGATCGGAGATTGCGAATTCACATTCATAACTTTAGCACATGAACAGCATGCTTACTCGCCAGAACCGCATGGCCGTCCCAGATGCCGATTAATCTAGGGCTGGCGCTGAGGAGATATCCGCCGTCGATGAAGGGTTTTGGGTACAATGTGGTGTTAAGCAGCTGCCCTTTGTCGTCGAACTGGTAGAGGCCATTCCGCCCGGTGGCGTAAAACACTCCATTGGGGCCAACAAGAATGCCAAAGAAATGGTTCTCCGGCAAGTTTGTCATGGTCTTGAAGGCACGCTTGTTGAGATCAAAAAGCCCAACCCCTCCGGACAAGAAGACGAAGGCGGTGTCACCCGCCACTTGTATGCCCGTCAGCCATTGCGAAATTTCGAACTGGTCGATCAACTCTCCATTGTTCAAGTCAATGATATCCAGTCCGCCAGGGTACGATTTCGCGAGATAAAGCCGATCGCCCGAGCGATGGATCCCTCCGATTATACCCCCGGCACCTTGACTTCATGCAAGATGTCTCCTGAGGTCGGATCAATGATCCTGATTGTACTGGTATCAATAACATAGAGCCGTCCGTTTGGAGCAGGACCGATGCTCCCCCAGAAATCGACCTCCATAGAGTTAAGAACCTCGTCGGAGAGCACGTCGATGACACGGATATGCCGGGTCACATGATCGTTCTTTGAATAGGTACGTACATAAGCCTTTCCTTGCTCGACACCGACCCAATCAACAGATTCGCCCGGAAATCTTTTATAGATACGCACCTCCTGCGACCGCAGATTGATACGAACCAGCCCCTTCTCCCCTGCCGCGAGGTAGACCCAGTCGCCTTCCAGCGCGGCCGTGTGAATTGTCCCATCCAACGGAATAAGAGTCCGGTCAGGAGCGGAAGCTGGCTCTTGTTTCGGCAGTTGCGCGCATCCCATCAAAATTAATGCGAGCCCCGCGATCATATTCAGTGCTATCTTTCTCATGTCACCCCTTTTTAAATTAACCCTCGCCACCCCGCAAAGCGATTAAAACCAAGGCAAGGGCTCTCCCTCATCTCTATTAGACGCCCTTGGATACCCAAGGTTCCCGAAAAATCGCACCGCGCCTACCTTCCGCTTTGCAGTTGACACTTCCAGCCTCGGCGGATAGAATTTTAGGCTTTGCGGTCCAAACAAAACGGCAATCTTAATGAATAATCTCGGGCACGGCTTGCGCAACGGAGAGATTCGGTGAGCGCCAAAAAAATGCGGGTGATTACCCGGACGCAGATCGACGCGATGATCGACGAGGCGGTGCGCGACGCGTTATCCAAGCAACAGCAACAGATGGACGGCCAGCAACGCGAGCAGATGCTGGAAGCCACCCGCGACCATCTGAAGGCGCTGGAAATGGAGCGGGACGAAGAGCGCCGCCGACGCCGGGATGCGGAGGCGAGCGAGGATGCGTTGCGCACGAAGGTGCGCGACTTGGAAAATGCGGCGAAGCTCCGTGGCGAGTTGCTCAAGCGCGAAGTCGATGCGGCCGTGGAACGCGGCCGGGCCGAGGCGCACGAGCGGATCCGGGAACTGGAGGCGCAGTTGGAAGGCGCAGGCGCACAGAGCCCGCCGGCGGGCGTGAACGTCGAGGAATTGATGGAGCAGATGCGCACGAGCCTCGCCGAGGAGATCGCGCTCAAGTTGGAGGCGGCGCGCCGACAGACCGCCGTGTCGGAAGTGAAGGAGACGGAGATCATTCTGGACACCCTGTTCAAGGACCGACTGGAGACCAACCAAGCGCCCATGAAGGTGCGGACCTCCACGGGCCGATCGGTGTCCCAATCACTCAACAAACTCAAGGCGTTCCACAACGGACGCGAGACCCTGGAGATTCAACCGGAGACGGACTGACACGATGGAATCCACGCCCCACAATCCATTCGTGGAACACTTGGAGCCGCCCGCCTCGCCGCGGAACCAACCGGAACCCCAAGCGCCGGCCGAGCCGCCCATCAGCAAAGAAGCCCAGACCGGCCGCCACCTGGGACTGGGCCTGGACGTGGGCACCGTCAACCTGGTGTGTGCCGAGGAGGGCAGCGACTCCACGCTGACCATCCGCGCCCAGCGCAACGCCTTCATCGACGTCAAATCCGATCCATACACCAAGAACATGCTGACCAAGCTCGGCGTTCATTACGTGGTCAGTCACGACTCCGTCACTGTCTTGGGCGACCCGTCGTTTGAATTAGCGGGCATCTTCAACCGCGAATTGCGCCGCCCCATGCGCAACGGCTTCATCTCCCCCAACGAGTCCGACGCCCTGCCCATGATCAAGCTGTTGGTGGAAGGCATCGTCGGCCCGCCCCAGACGCCCGGCGAGGTCTGCTACTTCTCCATCCCCGCCGAGCCCATCGACGCAGAGATGAACGTCATCTACCACAAGGGCATCTTCGAAAGCGTCCTGCGCCGCCTGGGCTATACGCCTCGGGCCATGCTCGAGGGCCATGCGGTCGTCTTCTCCGAGCTGGCCGATCAGGACTTTACCGGCATCGGCATCTCCTGCGGCGGCGGCATGTTTAACATCTGCGTCAGCTACAAGACCGTCCCGGTCCTCTCCTTCAGCATCTCCCGCGGCGGCGATTGGATCGACACCAATGTCGCCACCGTCCTGGGCACCACCGCCAGCCGCATCGCCCGGATCAAAGAGAACGGCGTCAATCTCATCGACTCCGCCTCCCGGGAAGAAGAGGCCATCGCCATCTACTACCGTCACCTGATCGACTACCTGCTGGAGCACATCGCCCGGCAATTTCACCAGCGCGACGGCCTGCCGGGCTTTCCCGAGCCGGTGGACATCGTCTGCTCTGGTGGAACCGCCCTGCCCGAAGGGTTCCTCCAGATCTTCCAGGAGCAGTTCCAACCCGATACGTTCCCGATCCCGATCCGGCGGATCCGCCTGTCGGACGATCCGCTCAACGCCGTGGCCAAAGGCTGTCTCGTGGCCGCGATTTCCGAAAAATAATCGAAAGACGAAGACACCCCCATGATCACAAACACCGAAAAGATCAAAATCATCAAACGGGCTCAGCGCGAACTCAACGCCAAGTACAAGAAAGTCGCCAAGGCCAGCGACCTGCAAGAGCCCATGCACGTTTTGATCGCCTCCGCCCTGGGCGCCAACCCCTTCGCCCCCGAGGCAAAACGAGCCATCCGGGCGATGGAAAAGGCGTATGTCGACTGGAACGAAGCCCGCGTAACCAGGGCGCCCGAAATTGCCGAGCACCTCACGCCCCACGGCATCCCCGGTTCCCGGGCCAACCACCTCAAGAAAATCTTGTCGGGCCTATTCGACCATTTCAACGCGGTCAACCTGGACTTCATCGAAAAGCTCGACCCCAATCCGATCCGAAACCGGATGCAGCGGATCGAAGACCTCAAGCCCGAAGAAATCGACAACATCCTGCTGCTCAGTTTCGGTGTGAACGTCCTTCCGCTCAATGCCCACGTCCAGCGCATCTTTCAACGGATCGGCATCATCAAAAAGGACACCTCCCCCACCGCTGGCCACTCCCTGTTCAAATCGGCCCTGGGCAAAGCGGCCGTAGCGGGATTCTACGAACGAGTCAACCTCCTCGGCGAAAAGATCTGCACCACCAGTCAGCCGGCCTGCAACACCTGCCCTCTCAAGCTTGAATGCATTTACGGCTTGGTCAAGCGCGGCCTGCTCACCGAATCGGAGGCCGAGTTCCCACTGCCGGCGGACATCCGCAAGCGAACCCCCAAACGGGCCGCCGCCAAAAAGACCCGGAAAAAAGCGAAACCCAAAAAGGCCGCGACGCGAAAAAAATAGAAGGACCTATCCTCCATGCGAGTTGCTCTTGCACCAGCGTTCCGACCCATGGCCTCGACGCTGCTGGCCTTGGCAACCCTATGGGCCTGCGAGACGACTCCGCATCCGGACTCACCAGACACCCCCGACGCGCCGACGCCATACGCCTCGCAGGCGCAGGCATGGGCCCACTACTCCGCCGGATTCGACGCCGAGTTGGCTGGCGACTGGACTGGCGCCATCGCCCACTTCGAACAAGCCCGCCAAGCCGATCCGGAGTCGCCCCGGATCCTCACCCGGTTGGGCCACTGCTATCTTCAGGCCCGTCAACCGGACGCGGCACTGGCCGTCTTGACCCAGTCGATCCAACGCCGCCCCGAGGATCCGGAGGCCCACCGGCTGCTGGCCCGTCTACATGCGGACGCCCTGCGTTGGACTGATGCGGCCGCGCGCTATCGCAGCGTGATCGGGTTGGAGCCGAAGCTTGAATCCGCCTACCGCTCGCTGTTTGAAGTCTATCAACTGATGAACCGGCCCGAGGAAGCCATGGACGTTCTGGTGGAGCTGGCCCGTAACAGCGCCGACCCTCGGGCGATCCATATCGAAATCGCGGAGCTGTACGCCTCCCAAAAAAACTACGAAAAGGCCATCCTCCATTACTTGCTGATCCGCTCCACGTTTCCGGAATACCAACTCAACAATTGGCGACTGGTCATCTGTTACGAACAACTCGGTCGCATCCCCGAAGCGATTGGGGAGATGGAAAAGCTGCTCCAAAGCGATCCGGACAATCCCGGCTGGCGCTACAAACTGGCCGCCTTGCAGGTGGCCGGACGGGAACATGAAAAGGCCGAGCGCCTGCTGCAAACCTTGATCGCAGACGCGACCGATCCGCTCAGTCCCCACGTCATCGACGCCTTTCTGCTGCGGGCCGACAACCATTTGTCGGACAACTGGCCCCTGTCAGCCTTGAAGGTTCTGCACGAAGCGGTCGAGGGGGGAACGCACCACTATCGCATCCATGAAAAAATGGCCGACATCCACGCAACTCTGGACAATCGGCCCGAAGCCGCCAAACAATATAAAGCTGCCTTGACGCTCTCGCCCCCCACGAATGCCGCATCGGTCATTCGTCAAAAGCTGGAGCGCACCGGCACAAAAGGAGAAGAAGGATGAGACACCTCCAAATCGCCCGGCCGGAACAGACGGTCCTACTGATCGTCGATATTCAACAGAAGCTGTTCGATCTGATGAAAAAAAAGAAGCACGTCACCCACCACGTCAAGGTCCTGACCGAAGCGGCCAAGACGCTGGACCTACCCATCGTGGTTACCGAACAGTACCGGAAAGGACTGGGCCCCACGGAGCCGGCGATCGCCGAAGCGATCGAAAACTTCAGCCCCTTGGAAAAGATGACCTTTTCGTGCATGGGCAACGACGCGATCGTCGCCGAGCTGAAGCGTCTGGCGCGCCCGCGGGTAATCGTGACGGGCATCGAGACGCACATCTGCGTGCAGCAGACCGTGCTAGATCTAATCCAGGCCGACTACACCGTCTACCTGCCGGCCGATGCAACCTGTTCGCGAGCCAAAGCGAACTACAAGACGGGCGTAGAGCGTATGCGCGCGGCCGGAGCGGTGATCACCACCACCGAGTCCATGGTCTTCGAGCTTCTGGAAGAAGCAGGCACCGACCGCTTCAAGGCCCTCCTCCCGCTGTTTAAATAGCCAACCCCGAAGGAGGCCACGGGCGTGGCCTACGCAGGGGGCGGCAGAGCCTGCTTCAGAAGCCATGTCCGGCGCTTGATTCCAGCGGAAAAATGTGCCATAATTCGGCAGTTGTTCGGTGAGCTTGTCGTGTCACCATCCCCCCTTCTGTGAAGTGAAAAGGTCGAAACCGGGGGGGGGGCACCTGTCACTGCGGAAATGAAGACGTGCAGCGAACCCACACGATTAATTCCGGTAAATCACCACCGTTGAAACTGCTCACCGTGGCCATGGTGAGCGCCTTGATACTGGTCATGGGCGCCGGCTTGTACGCCTATTCGTCGCACCACGCATTCGCAGAAGATCTCCGTACGCATTTCAAGTTCCTGTTGATCTTGCATACATTGGATCGTCGCGACGTAAAATTTAACCTGGTCTTGAAGATGCCGTTTGCACCATTCGATGAGACCGAGCAAGAATCCTATCTCCAAATTGATCGCGATATGATCCAGGCCATCAACAAAGCGATTCAGATCGCCCCGGACCCGGAACTCCAGGAGATGTTCGTGGAGCTGAAAAAAACCAATGATCAATTGGTTCAAATGGAACAAGATGCCTTCGAAACCTCTGCAAGGGGACGCATCTTCCGGGGCCGTCCGCTCTCCATCAATCCGAGCTATACCGCCTGCATTCAGTCCTATGGCCAACAGGTCAAATACATCACGGAGGAACTCAAACAACGACGGGAGGTCTACCAGTCTGTACAACAGGAGCTGGCCTATTTGACAATGGCCTCTGCGATCCTTGCGATTCCCCTGTTGGTCCTGTCCGCGTATTTGCTTCGGTTGACCCGGAGCCACACGATCCACCACAAGACAACCGAAGACCGCCTCCAAGCCATCCTGGACAATTCCTTGTCCATCGTATATGTGCGCGATTTAGAGGGACGCTACCTTCTGAGCAATCGACACCTAGAGGAGCTTTTCGGACGCCCCAGGGAACAGGTTGTGGGCAAGACGCTGTACGACTTTTTCCCCAAGGAGCATGCAGACCGCCTGGCAGCAAGCGATCGTGAGATCATCGAGGGCGGGAAGTTGGGCCGAATGGAGGAACAGATCCCTCATGCCACGCGGTCCCACACGTACCACTCCATCAAGTTCCCCTTGCATGATGCGAAAGGGAACGTCTATGCAGTCTGCGGCATCTCGACCGATGTTACAGCGCGAAAGGAGATCGAGCTGTCGCTCCAGGAAAGCGAAGAGCGGTTCCGAGAAATGGCGGAGAGCATCAAAGATGTCTTTTGGGTCATGTCGCTTGGGAGTCAGCCGCAAATCCTTTATCTGAGCCCCGCCTACGAGGAGATCTGGGGGCGCGACCCGCAGGACTTGTACGATGATCCGGAAAGCGGCATGAAAGCGGTCCATCCGGATGACCGAGAGGGCCTGCGGGAAACCCAAAGGGCCGAGTTACAGACTGGTAGGCTCAACGACGTGTATCGAATCGTTCGTCCGGACGGAACCATTCGATGGATCCACGATCGAGGCTTCCCCATCTGCGACGAATCGGGCCAACCGGTGCGCTCGGTGGGCATCGCGATGGACATCACCGAGCTGAAGCACGCCGAAGAAGCCTTGCGCACCAGTGAAGCCTGGCTGCAGAAGGCACAACAGGTCGCCCACGTGGGCTCCTGGGAAGCTGATTTCCGGAGCGAAAAACGAAAATGGTCTGATGAAACGTACCGGATTCTCGGGTACGCACCGCAGGCTTTCCCGGCCAGCGAAACGGCGTTCCTGAGCACGATCCACCCGGACGACCTGCCGATGGTGGAGCGAAAGATTGCCGAGGCCCTGCGCGGGGAGAGTCCATACGATTTTGATCACCGCATCGTGCGCCCGGATGGAGCAATCCGTCACCTGCACGAACAAGCCGAAATCACGCGGGACGACCAGGGCGAACCGATTCGCATGACGGGCACGGTGCTGGATATCACCGACCGAAAGCATACGGAAATCGTTCTGCGCAAGGAGCGTGACTTCACCGAAACGACGCTGAACACCCTGGAGGCGCTGGTGATGGTCCTGGACACGGACGAAAAGGTTGTCCGCTTCAACCGTTCCTGTGAACGCACGAGCGGGTACGCCTTTGACGCCGTCAAGGGGCGGAAGCTCCTGGATCTCCTGGTCCCGGAAGAAGAGCTGGACGCGGTCAAGGCTGTCTACGCCCAACTGCGGGCGGGGCAATTCCCCGACGAG
>JAJDCN010000040.1 GCA_029260815.1 Planctomycetota bacterium | reverse complement strand
TCGCCAAGATCGAAAAACCCGAAGCAATCGATCACTTGGAAGCGATTGTGCAGGAGACCGACGGCGTCATGGTCGCCCGAGGCGATCTGGGCATCGAAATGGAGGTGTACCAGGTGCCCATGATCCAGAAACGGATCATCCAGTTATGCAACTTCCTGGACAAACCGGTGATCACCGCCACGCAGATGCTGGAGAGCATGACCGAATCGCCCTCCCCTACGCGGGCGGAGGTCTCCGACGTGGCCAACGCCATCATCGACGGGACCGACGCGGTGATGCTCTCAGGTGAAACCGCGGCCGGCCGCTATCCGGTGCGCGCGGTGGAGACCATGGACGCAATTGCCAAGAGCGCCGAGCCTTACTGCTACGGGCCGGGGACCGGGCCCGGCCGCCGCCGAGAAGATGCGGTCAGCTCCGCAGACGCGGTTTGCTACGGGGCGCGCAATATCGAGGCGCAGATGAACATCCGTCTGATCATCGCCTTTACCAACAGCGGATCCACCGCTCTACATATGTCTAAGGCTCGACCTCGTTCGCTGATCTTGGCTCCCACGGTCAACGAACAAACGCTGCGCAAAATGTGCTTGTACTATGGGGTTATCCCCGTGCCGATCAAGCCATTTGAAGATTCCGAGCAGCTCTTCCGTCGCGGACAAGATATCGCCTTGGAGATGGGCTTGGTCCAGCCCGGGCAGCTGGTCATCTTCGTTGCTGGTGTGCCCCTGGGCGTTACCGGCGGGACCAATATGCTGCGAGTCCACACGGTAGTGGGCGCAGAAGGTCACGAGGAAAACCAGGTGTGAGCCTTTCCCAACAGACACAACACGAGCACGATTTGAGCCTGGTCCGCCGGAGTCAGGCGGGGGATACCGCAGCCTTTGAGCAGCTTGTCCTAAAATATCAGGACGCGGTCTTCAACGCGACCCATAAGATGCTGGGCAATCGCGACGACGCGGCGGAGACCGCCCAGGAAATCTTTCTGAACCTGTTCCGCTCCATCCGCAGCTTCCGGGAAGAGGCACAGTTTTCCACCTACCTGTGGCGTACCGTCATCAACTGCGTCACAAGCGCGCGGCGCAAGCGCGTTGTTCGCCGGGGCATGAAGGTCGTTCCCTTCGGTCCCGCCCAGGGCGAGGACGCCGAAATGGACCCGCCGGACCCCGGAGCTGTCGAGCCAGACGGCTCCATGACCGCCTACGAAACCCGCAACGCGGTGACCGCAGCCATCGCCGAGTTGGAGGAGGAGTTCCGTGCGGTTGTGGTCCTTAAGGACATTGAGGGCCTTGACTACGACGGAATTTCAAATATACTGAAAGTCCCAGTGGGGACCGTTAAATCCAGGCTCCACCGAGCCCGGTGCCAGCTTCGGGAGAAACTGGCCGATTTTGTAGAATAGTTAAAAATCCAAAAATCGTCGGAAAGCCGGGAACACAAGTGAAGGAAGCACGTCTAATATAGACGGGAACCGGGGATGCGGGCTCGCTGAGCCGCAGGGAATGATTTACAGACCGTATCACCGGATTTGAGGAGACGAGGGACCTGTCATGGACTCGCACGAGACGAAGAATCTGCATAGCGGATACATCGATGGTGCGCTCACCGAGGAGCAACAGAACCGCTTGAACGCCCACTTGGCCGAGTGCGGCCAGTGCCAGGCGGATCTGGAAGCTCTGACCCAAACCGTTGCCCTGGTTTCGTCCTGCATCAAGGAACCGGCGCCGCCGGAGTTTATCACCGGTGTCATGGAATCCGTTCGGCGCGAGGCACCCGGCCTTGCCCGCGAACCCAAACGTCCAACGATTATTCAACTCCTGATGCCCGCGCTCAAAGGTGTCGCCGCGGTGCTGGTCCTGGGCGTCGCCTTCAAGATCGCCGTGGACGTGCGCGGGCCTGGCGAATCGCCCGCGTCGGTCGGATCCGATCAGCCTCCTCGCTCGGCAGGAAAAGACAAAGGCAACAAAGAGCTGATGGCGGAGGCGCCACCTAAAGATTCGGAGAACGTCGATACGCTTGCGTTTGCGAACCGAGGCTGGCGCGACGGTATGAAGCTACCCCTATCGGAACTCGCCAGGCGATTCGATGAATCCGAAGCGAACGGGCACAGCGATTTCAAGGAGAAGCTGGCCGCGATCAAGACCGAAGAGGATGTGTCCGTGGCTGCCCTGGAGATTTTGGATCGTGGTGGCCGGTCGTTGCTCACCCAATCCGACGCAGTGGTCGTCAGCGACAATGCCGCAGAGGTCTTGACTGCTAAGCAGGCGATTTCCCCTTCCCGCGTTGCACAGGAAGTCAACGATGCGAGCTTCGAAAGGATGTATGCCCGCGCAGATGATGGGGAAAGGGAGGTGCAGCTTCGGGGCCTTGCAGCGGGGGTGCCCGGGGGGAAAGGTTTTTCCCACAATCTGGACGACTCCACATCCAACCGTGCCACGGCCTTCTCCCAGGTTCGAGCGATTGAAGCGACGCTCGCCACCGCCAGGGAAAAAGACGTGGAAGAACTGGTCAGTTACAAGGCGAATTTATTCGTGGCCGCGGACCAACAAGGATCTGTAAGACAACGGAGATCCAAGGACAACACGCAGGCGTATCTTTATAGGAAAGCTATGCGCAAGGACCTGGAGGATGTAAAGGACGAAGGCAAGTTGGATTCCGAAAGCGCAGGGGCATCGCAGCCGCAGGATGCCACCGCAGGGAAAGGAAAAAACGACGACAGGGCACTCCCGCCGTTGCAGCTCCAGTTGGAATGCTACCAATTGATGGAACTTCTCCCGCGCGAAGAGGCAAAACCGAACGAGGCTTTTGTGGAAAAACACCAGCTCAAAATAATCCCTCGTTCGCAGAAATACCAGGACATCGCAGTGCTCCAGCAGATCCTATTCCCCGGCGAGCAAGTCGGGCGCATTACCCGCGATGCCAACGGTCGTTCGGTGCTCGTGGCCGAGCTCACCGAACCGGAGTATCAAGCCTTTAACAAGCAGCTCGATAACCTGCAGCCCCATTACACCACCCTGGCCAGCACAGTCCGTGCGCGCCTGCGTCCCGCACCAAAGCTCATTCAACCTCCGAAGAAGAAAAGGTTTGCCACCGAGTCAGAAGAAGCAGATTACAGGGCCGCCGAAAAACAAACCGAGGCAAAGAGGGGCGTCCTGGGCAAAGAGGCTCGCGGCGAGAATCGGATTACGGTGGTAATCATCATGCGGCCCGATCTGGTCGAGACGCTGGAACGCTAT
>JAJDCN010000039.1 GCA_029260815.1 Planctomycetota bacterium | reverse complement strand
CCCTGGTCTGCGAGATGCAGTCGGAAGGCGGCGCCGCCGCGGCGGTCCACGGCGCCCTGCAGACCGGGTCGCTGACCACCACCTTCACCGCCTCCCAGGGTCTGCTGCTGATGATCCCCTCCATGTTCAAGATCGCCGGCGAGCTGACCCCCACGGTCTTCCACGTCTCCGCGCGCTCCATCGCCGCGCAGGCCTTGAGCATCTTTGGCGATCATTCCGACGTGATGACCGTGCGCGCCACCGGCTTTGCACTGCTGGCCTCCGGCTCCGTGCAGGAGGCCATGGACTTTGCGCTCATCGCGTCGGCCACTTCCCTGGAAGCCCGTGTGCCCTTCATCCACTTCTTCGACGGCTTCCGCGTCTCCCATGAAGTGGCCAAGGTCGAAGAGCTCACGCCCGACGACATGCGCGCCATGATCGACGATCAGTTCCTGCTGGCCCACCGCGGCCGTGGACTCAGCCCCGACCGGCCGGTCCTGCGCGGCACCAGCCAGAATCCCGACGTCTACTTCCAGGGCCGCGAGACGGTGAACACCTATTACACCCAGTGCATCGACATCCTTGAGAAGTACATGGACAAGTTCGCTCAGTTGACCGGACGCCAATACAAACTGTTCGACTACATGGGCGCCCCCGACGCGGAGCGCGTGATCGTGATTATGGGTTCCGGCGCCGAGGCCGTCCACGAAACGGTCGAGCACCTGACCGCGCAGGACGAAAAGGTCGGCGTCTTGAAGGTCCGGCTGTACCGCCCCTTCAGCGTGGAGAAGTTCGCCGCCGCCCTGCCCGATTCGGTCAAGAGCATCGCGGTCCTGGACCGCACCAAGGAACCCGGTTCCGCCGGCGAGCCCCTGTACCTGGACAGCGTCAACGCCATTGTGGAAACCGGCCGCTCCATCCGCGCCATCGGCGGACGCTACGGCCTGTCGAGCAAGGAGTTTACCCCGGCAATGGTCATGTCGATTTTCGACGAGCTGAAGAACGAGCGGCCCAAGAACCACTTTACCATCGGCATTAACGACGACGTCACCCACACGAGCCTCGGCTACGACCCGACTTTCCAGACCGAGGGCGACGACGTGGTCCGAGCCCTGTTCTACGGATTGGGCTCCGACGGCACCGTGGGCGCCAACAAGAACTCCATCAAGATTATCGGCGAGAATACGCCGAACTACGCTCAGGGCTATTTCGTCTACGACTCCAAGAAGGCCGGCGCCGTGACGGTGAGTCACCTGCGCTTCGGGCCGCGTCCGATCCGCTCCAGCTACCTGATCAGCCGCGCAAACTTCATCGCCTGCCACCAGTTCAACTTCCTGGAGAAGTTCGACGTGCTGCGCACCGCCGTGGAGGGCGCCACGTTCCTGATGAATGCGCCCTACCCGACCGACCAAGTCTGGGACAAACTGCCGGTGGAGGTCCAAGAGCAGATCATCGAGAAGCAGCTCAAGGTCCACGCCATCAACGCCTACGAAGTGGCCAAGGCCAACGGCATGAGCTCGCGGATCAACACGATCATGCAGACCTGCTTCTTCGCCCTGTCCGGCATCCTGCCCACGGATACGGCGATCGAGCAGATCAAGGACGCCATCAAGAAAACCTACGGCGCCAAGGGCGACGAGATCGTCCGGACCAACTGCAACGCAGTGGACCAGGCTTTGGCCAACCTCCACGAAATCACGGTGCCCGACGCAGCCACCAGCACACGGACCCAGATCCCACCGGTGCCCGCCGCGGCGCCGGAGTTCATCCAAAAAGTTACCGCCAAGATCGTTGCGGGCCTGGGCGATGACCTGCCGGTGAGCGCCATGCCCGCCGACGGCACCTGGCCCACGGCGACCTCCCAGTGGGAGAAGAGCAACCTGGCGCGAGAGATTCCCGTCACTGATCTGGACTTGTGCATCCAGTGCGGCAAGTGCGCCATCGCTTGCCCTCATGCGGCGATCCGGACCAAGATCTACGACCCGGCCCTCGTGGGCGAGGCGCCCGAGGCCTTCAAGAGCATCGACGCGAAGGGCAAGGAGTTCGTCGGACTGCAATGGTCCCTGCAAGTGGCGCCCGAGGACTGCACCGGCTGCGGCATCTGCGTGGAGGTCTGCCCGGCCAAGGACAAAACAAACCCCGAGCACAAGGCCCTGGACATGGCGGCCCAGACGCCTCTGTGCGAGGAAGAGAAGGAAAACTACAACTACTTCCTGGCGCTGCCGGACAACGATCGGGCGACACTCAACCTGAACACCGTCAAGGGCTCGCAGTTGTGCCGCCCGCTGTTTGAATACTCCGGCGCCTGCGCCGGCTGCGGCGAAACGCCTTACATCAAACTGCTCACCCAACTATTCGGCGACCGCGCAATCCTGGGCAACGCCACCGGCTGCTCCAGCATCTACGGCGGCAACCTGCCGACCACGCCCTACGCCAAGAACGCCGACGGCCGTGGACCCGCCTGGAACAACTCGCTGTTCGAGGACAACGCGGAATTCACCATGGGCTTCCGGCTGACCGTAGACAAGCAGCGCCAGCAAGCGTTCGAGCTGGTCACCGCGCTCAGCGGCACGATTGTTGACGAGGACCTGGCCAACGCACTGGTCCACGCCGACCAGTCTACCGAAGGCGGGATCGCCGAGCAGCGCGCGCGGGTGGAGATCCTCAAGATGAAGACCGAGGGCGAGTCCGATCCCCGCGCGACCCAATTGCACAGCCTGGCCGACGCGCTGGTCAAGCGCAGCATCTGGGCCATCGGCGGCGACGGCTGGGCCTACGACATCGGCTACGGCGGCCTGGACCACGTGCTCGCTTCCGGACGCAATGTGAACGTCCTGGTACTCGATACACAGGTCTATTCCAACACCGGCGGCCAGTGCTCCAAGGCCACGCCCCGCGCGGCGGTCGCCAAGTTTGCATCGAGCGGTAAGCCGGCGGCGAAGAAAGACCTGGGAATGATCGCCATGACTTATAGCAACGTCTACGTGGCGCAGATCGCCATGGGCGCCTCGGACAACCAGTGCGTCAAGGCTCTCATGGAAGCGGAGAGCTATGACGGGCCGAGCCTCATCATCGCCTACGGCCACTGCATCGCCCACGGCATCGACATGCGCGGTGGCTTCGAGCGACAGAAGGCGGCGGTGGATTCCGGCTCCTGGCCGCTGTATCGCTACGATCCGCGGCGCAAGGAGAAGGGCGAGAACCCCTTGAAGCTGGACTCCAAGGAGCCGAAGATTTCTTTCGCCGAATACGCGGACAAGGAGGCTCGCTTCAAGATGCTCAACAAGCTCGACCCGGCCGCCCGCGAGGAGCTGATGACCGAGGCCCAGCACGACATAGACTCCCGCTGGCACATGTACAAGCAACTCGCCGAGATGCAATACAACGGCTCCCCCGCCGACGCCGCGAGCGATTAAGACAGCGGCGCACGTACCACGCCATTTGAGCCGTAACCGCTAGTCAATCGGCACGATTAATGTGCCTGGACAACCGGCGACTTTGGCGCGGTGGACCGGCAGGTCGTCAAGTCGGCGCAGAAAGATCTCCATGGTAAACTGGCAAGTCGCTTCCATGATGTGACCGCCGAAAGCGCGGGACTCGGCATCGGAAAATACGCCGTGCACGTGCGGATAGGGCTGGCCTTCGTGCCGCATGACATTGCCTTGCAGTGAGCAGATCTCGTACTCGCCAGCGAGCGTGTGCTCGTCGTATCGATCTTCTTGCGGCCGGAAGAACCCGATCTTCACCTCCGTGAGCATCCCCAACCCCGACGTGATCGCCGCCGCTTTTATATTGGACTCCGCCGCAACAACGCGCAGCGACTCCATCAACTTTTCGCCAGTCTCCAGTCGCACAAAAACAAAATCATTCGCACTGCGGTATTCCATTTTCACTCCCAAAATAAAACCGTTTCCAAAACGTGATGCACGCGCGCATTCTACCCGAACTGAAGCTGCATGGAAGCACCTCCTGGGATTAAAGATTGCGCACCGGCCTCATTTTATCGAAGGATGCTGCGTCGGTCCAATGCTATTCATTTCTCAGACAACATGGGGAAGAAAATGAGGGGGTCATTCGACGGGTACGTGGACGAGGCTTAGGCCTTCCTTGGGACGCCAGGCGTGCAGCTCTACTTCCATGTCGGGTTGCCCATTCATATTATAATCCAAGACGATCACGGTGTTCTTAAACGAATCGCCGCCCATGGGCAGGTTCTGTGTCACGTGTACGGCACGGTGGTCCAGAGGCACGATGATGTCTCCAGCATCGCGACGCTTGCGAAAGCCGAGGCGATAGGCGGTACCTACGAACGGGTCGCCGCGATCTTCCACCGGTTGAAATTGGCCGCTTTCCCGGAAGTAGCCGAATTCCCAGAACTGGATATCCCCTTGAAACTGCACCCGAGTCGCAACTTGTGGGCTGCCGATTGGGCTGTTGGCCACGATCCCGTTGACGCGGCCGGGCAGGAGAAATTGGGCCGTAAGAATGCCATCGCCATCGGAGCCGGTCACGCATAAACTTTGGCGCACGTTATCAACTGCAACACCATACCCCCGTTGGCCGAATCCACGAGAAGCTTCCTGCCAAAGCAATTCCCCGTCTGGGGAGTAGCCGAGCAACAATAGCGTATGTCCCACGCCCAGCGGCCGGTTGAACTCTTTGCCGGTAACATAGGCATTTCCGTATCGGTCCACAGCAACCCCATGCCCCCCGTCCGAGTCATGGGTTGCCCCATCGTAGCTGCGCTCCCACAGCAGGGCGCCGGCCGAATTGAACTTGCCCAGCCAGGCATCTGCCTGACCTCTCCCGTTGATCGTGTTGATTCTAAATCCTGTCACCAAGAGGTTTCCGCCTGTATCAATGGCGATATCGCGGGCCGCGCCTTTGATGTCGGTCAAGATTCGGTCCCAAAGGATCGTACCCTCCGTGTCGTAGCTGCGCAGCCAGACGGTGGTGCGATACGCCGTGCTCCCCGCGATATAAATTCGATCCTGGGCGTCGATGGCAACGCTCCTAGCGATATCATTGTGGTGCGAGGATCCATCAAAACTTCGGGTCCACATCAGGTTGCCATCGGGATCGTACTTGCCAATCCAGGCGTTTCTGAACTGTTCTAAGTCCTGCCGCAACTCCGAACCGACCACGTAGATGTTCCCTACCGAGTCCAAGGCAATTCCACTTCCCTCGTCCTTCTCGTTCGCGGGGGAATTGTACGTTCGCGTCCATTGCCGTTCACCGATCGCATTGTACTTGCGCAACATCACGTTGTGGCTCTCGCCTTCGGCCCATAGATAACCAGTCACATAGATGCTGCCATCGGGACCCACCGCCACATCGCGAGCCAAGCCATATTCTTCGGCAGGAGCAACATCCTGCCAGCGCAGGTTCCCGGACGGGCCATACTTGCCAACCCACGGACGCTTACCATCCCCGAAGTTTCTCAGGCTCACGTGGCCCACGACACACACCCCGCCATCGGCATCGATCGCAACCCCCAGACCTTCTTCGGCATTTCCATTTGCGTTGAAGGTCGCCTTCTGCGTCCAGGCCCAATCGGGCGACGCGGCTGCAGGCCCGGTCTCCAGACCGAAGAAAACGACCGCAAAAACCAGTCCCAGAGCAATCCTTTGCTTGTGCATCACAAACCACCTCAAATAAAAACCGGCAAAATCTTCCTGAAACTCCTGCGTTTCAGCCAACGACAGAACCAATCGCAACAAGTGTGCCAGCGGATATAGTGTGCATGAAGTTTCACGTGGAGAATAAAACAAACTTTCGCGGGCGGCATGGAGGAGGAAGGTGAAGGACAGACCTCCCGCGCAACTCCGGCCCTGTATCGGATGTAATGCGCGGGAACCGGGGACCGTCCTTATTACTTGATCGGAATAAAGGACCTATTCTACGGCCACGTGGACCAGGTTAAAGCCTTCGTGGTGACGATAGACGCGCACGTCGACTTCCATGTCGGCGTGACCGTTCATATTGTAGTCCAGTGTGAAGACAAAGTTCTCGAAAGACTCATCTCCCACCACAGGCCTATACCGAGTCCAGAGGACGGACTTGTGATCCAGGGGCACGATGATGTCACCTTGATCCCGACGCTTACGGAAGGCCAGACGATAGGCGGTTCCTACCACCGGCATGGTCTGCCCCTCGGTCGCCGGCTCAAAGATTCCGCCTTCCCTGAGGTGGCCGAATTCCCATATTTCGGTAGCGCCTTCAAACGAAATCAAAGCTGGAATGACGGTAAGCCCTATTTGGTTGCGCGTAACGATTGCGTTGGGACGTGTGGGTAGCAGGAAATTGGCCGTGAGGATTCCTTCTCGGAAATCGCCGACCACGGATATGCTTTTTCGATTGTCGTCAACCGCGATACCAACACCACGCTCCGCGAGTCCGCGGGTGACCTCTTGCCACAGCAGGGTGCCGTCGGCTGCATAGGCAAGCAACCGCAGGTTGGCTCCGCCCTCAAAATCCGGATTGGAGTTTTGGCCGGTGATATACGCGTTACCCTGTGAATCTACGGCCACCGCATAGCCGTAGTCGGTGTTGTGGTCCGGATCGTCGTAGCTTCGAGCCCATAGCAGCGAACCCGAGGAATCGAATTTTCCCAGCCAGACGTCGTGGGATTCGGTATCGGGGGCAGGCCCGACCACAAAAAGATTACCTTCGGCATCGGCCGCCAGATCATTGGGTTGGGTTACGACTTGGTCCACGACCTGGTCCCACAACAACGTGCCCGCCGTGTCGTAGTGTCGCAGCCAGATTCGCCGATATATTTGCGCCCGGGTGGTACTGAGTACCGTAATGCGGCCTTGCGCATCCACAACCACGCCCCGGGGCTCATCGCTGGAGCGGCCCTCGCCGGCGAATCTCCGACTCCACAGTAGGTTGCCGTCTGGGTCGTACTTTCCGATCCAGGCGTCGCTGGATTGCTCCAGGTCCGGGCGGCTCTCGGTACCCACCTCATAAATGTTACCCGCGGCGTCCAGGGCGACTGCCGAGCCCACATCCCGTCGGTTGGCCGGAGAATTATGTAATTGCGTCCATTGCCGTTGGCCCAATGCATCGAACTTGCGCAGCATGATAAACTGGCTCTCGTCGGCCACGATCAGGAAACCGGTAACATACACACTGCCGTCGGCCCCGACCGTTACGTCGGTCGCCTCGCCATATTCGTCAGCAGGGGCCACGTCCTGCCAGAGAAGGTTGCCCATCGGACCATACTTACCTACCCATGGCTGCCTCCCGCCTCTTAAGGGCATCCGACTGATGTGCCCCACCACGTAGATCCCGCCGTCGGCATCTACCGTAATACCCCTGCCAGCCTGTGCGTTCCCATTCCCGTTGACGGAGGCGACGCGCGTCCAAGCCCAGTCGGGCGACGCGGCGATGGCCACGGCCTCCAGACCGAAGAAAACGACCGCAAAAATCAGCCCCAGCGCAATCCTTTGCTTGTTCATCACGAACCACCTCAAATAAAAACCGGCAAAATCTTCCTGAAACTCCTGCGTTCCAGCTAGCGGCAGGACCAATCGCAACAAGTGTGCCAGCGGGTATCGTGTGCATGAAGTTTCACGTGGAGAATAAAATGAGCACGAGAAGTCGGAGGGCTGGAATGAAAAAGTGACTTTTCGCAGTCGTCGACTGACAATTTCTATCAGCGCCCGCTCCCGCGATTTACGTAGGAAGGCTGATGGCGACGGTCCAGGGGTCGTTTTTGTAGGCGGCGTGGATGAGCAGCGGGATGGATTGGTCGCGCAGCAGTTGCGTGAGGTTTTTGGGGCTCGGTTTGCGCGGGCGACGGACGGTGCGCGGCGCGTCGGCGGCGTAGAGCAGCCAGCCGCCTTTGTCCAGCAGGCGGCGGTTGAGCTGTTCGGGGTCCACGTCGGCGGGAACGAGCCAGGCGGGGGTGCCCCAGGTGCCCTTGACGGCGCGCTGCCAGCGGCCGCGCAGCTCCCACAGGGCGGGGATCTCTTCGTAGTACAAATAGACCTCGGGGAATTCGGCGAGAACCTGGCGAAGCAGGCTGACGCGGCGCTCGTCGTAGGGTGTCCTCTCGTCACGGGTGATCAGCTTGCGGATCCGCTCGACAATCCAGGCCAGCAGCGTCCCGATCCAGCGAGACCACAGGAAGAGAAAGCCGATGAGGGAGAAGACCGACAGGACGATCTGAAACAGGCAGCCGGCGCCGCTTTGGTCTTTGAGCTGCCAGACGGGGTAGTCTGGGTGGAGTCGGCGGAGGTCCCGCCCGTCCATGATCCGGGTCAGCAGTTCGCCTTGGGTGTCCAACAGGGAATCGATCGTGGGGTCTCCCGGGCTTCTGTTCTCTTCACGCGCCCGGGCATTGTGCTGGTTGTACCGTGTGGCGTCAAGGACCGTACCGCCGTTTTGTGTTGCGGCACGACTTCCAACACCGGCGCCGGCCGGCCGGTCAAGCCGCCACGGACTTGACCGCAAGGAGAATCGGGCTTACGCTACAGAGCGTCGGGCTCGCGCGTGCTTCTGCTTCTTGCGTGCCAGGAACGCGCCGCCCATGCCGAGCAATAGCAGGGTACCCGGCTCCGGAACCATCGTGATCGTGCCTCTGTCGAACTCCACGTTGGCTTTGGTGTCGCCCACTTCAGCCCACCATTTGTCCGTCTCGAGGTTTTGATACCATGCGTCGAACACGAGACCGGGCCCGGCGTCGTAATGCATCTCCGCCACGTTGAAATGCCCCCACGGGATCGGCATGGAAAGGCCGGTCCAGCCAGTTTCCGGATAGGAGGAGACGCCGCCGTGATCAAGCTCCATGGTGAGCGCCTTCCATTCGAAGCCGAATGTGGAATCGGCGCTGTGATCCACGCCGGTGAACGGGTCGATGCCATTGGACAGGTCGGTCAGTTGGTCAAAGGAGATGCCGCCAAGATAGTTGCCGCCGTCACGATAGGTGCCGTCCGGGTTGCGGTATTCCACGTCGGTCAGGTTGATGGTTACGTCCCAGATCTCGCCATTCAAGACGCGTTCCTGTTGGCCCTGGATCGTAAAATCACCGGTGATCTCGTTGATCGTTCCGGGCATGCCGTCCCAAATAAAGTTGTTCGCTGCTGCATTGAGGGTACTGCCCGCGAACGAGCTGCCGCTGCTATTATAACGCCCGATATACATACCCAAGGCACCGAATCCGTGGGTGCTGGGCGCGCCGCGCCCGTCCATACTAACGATGATGTCTGCGCTGGCAATACCGGGAAGGACAACAAGAACCACGGCCACCATTGCGGCGGCTTTTTTCAGGTAACCATACATTTTCAATCCCCTATCGTCGTTTTAACTCGCCACTCAACCATTGCAGACCCAGGAAGCCCCTCCCAGAGACAGCGTTGAATACAACGCTCCTTGGCCGCTTCTACTAGGACGCAAAAGCGCGAGGAAAAGATGGAGATTTTCTAAGTTTTTTTGTAAGTCCTTACAGGACAACAACTCTAGACTTGAAGGCAGAGTGTTTACTTTACAGATCGATCTAGTAAAGAAATAAGATTAAACAGAAATGTCTCGAAAGGATGCTGTCGCACCGGGCGCAGCGCCAAGTCGCAGGGGTTACCTAGCCTGAAGTCGGTGCGTTTGGGTCAAAGCCCGGGTACGTAATCCAGAGGCTCAGAAAGCCCCCCATGCCGGCGGAGAAGTTCAGTGATTTGCTTTGCCTTCTGGGAATCGCGAACCTTTGACCGGTGCTGGGCCAGCGCCATTGGGGTGCGTCCCCAATCGTCCTTTCGGTTCGGGTCGGCGCCATAAGCCAAAAGCAACTCGACGGTCTCCAGATCTTCGGCATCAACGGCGCGGTGAAGGGGCGTAATGCCTTCATGATTAGCAATGTTTGGGTCCGCACCCAGCTCGAGCATCACGGCGGGAGCGTTGGGGTTGCCCCGATACCGCTCCGGTTGTTCCTGCGCCCGCGCGCGGCGAGAGGCGATCGCCGACTCGACGGCGCAGTGAAGAGGTGTTTCACCGCTTTTGATCTGATCGTAGTGCAGGTCCGCGCCTTGACGGACCATGGCGCGGATCATTTCGTCGGTTCCCCAGTAAGCGATCGCGTAAACCGGGATTTGTCCATTGTAGTCCTCGTAGCGATAAAGGTCGGCGCCTCCCTCGATCAGCCGCACGACAACCTCCGGGCGGCTGAAACGCAATGCCTCGTGGAGGGGCGCGTAGCCCCGGCCCTTGTCCGCATTGACGTCGGCACCGTGTTTCAGGAGCAGGTCCACGACACGGAGATCGTCTTCCACGGGGACGAATCGTTCCAGGGTATAGATAGCCCCCGAGTTACGGTCATGACTGTACTCGTAGTGTGTAACAAGGAGGCTTTTCTCCGCATGGGTTTCTTTTGTTTTCAGCCGAACGGTCACGCTCAGACCTTGGAGCATCCATTGCGCCTCCGGGCCGGAAAGGCGCGCCAGGCAGTCGGCCGGAGGTTCCGGATACTCTCCGGAGTCAAGCTTCTCTCCCTCTTCGTACAATCGATAGTAAAATTGGAACGAGCCGTGCCCTAAGTGGTACAAGGGATTCTTATCGATGGATTCGATGTCAATGGGATCGGTCCCATGCTTCAGAAGCAACGCCATCGCATCGGCGTGTCCGCCGGCGGCAAGAATCAATAGCAGCTTGTCCGCTCCCCTGGACCCTTGATGTCGGGCCAGATGAGGAAACCGTCGCAGCATGGCCTCCGCCTGTTTTGCCGCCTCCGGGTCGTCGGCCATGGTCAACAGCCAACGCAGGAAGAGCGCCCGTTCGCCGGGCATCAGCCGTGGCTCAGGGATTGCCGCCTGGGTTGACGGGTCGTCGAACCCGGGATCCGCGTCGAAGGCGCGGCTCTTGGCGCGTGAAGGAGAAGACGGCTTTTCTTGCCGTCCGAGTTCGATCTGTGCGGACGCAGGGCCTTGTGTCTCTCCTTGCAGGACGGCAAGGAGCAGGGCGATCGAAAAAAGCAATCCGAGAATCAGAGCGGCGGTCTTCACCCGATCCCACGGCCCAGAGTACGGCACGATTCGTGCGTCCTCCAATTGCGTGAGAGATCTTTTGTCAGTGTTCCGAACTACTCCGGTGGACCCAGGACCTCCAGCACGCGGGCATAGCCGGCGTCCATCTGTTCCTTGGTCTTGGCCTCCAGGTTCAGGCGCAGGACGGGCTCGGTGTTGGACTTGCGGACGTTGAGCCACCAGTCGTCGTACTTTATGGCCACGCCGTCCAGATGGGAGACCTCGCCGTCGGCGAAGACCCGCTCGATCTCGGCGATCTTGGCCTCTTTGTCCTCGATAATGAAGTTGATCTCGCCCGTGGCATGATAACGCTGCAGCGGCGCGAGGACTTCACTGAAGGGCTTGTCCTCTGCGCTCAGAACGTTGAGGACCTTGACCAGGGTGATCATGGCGTTGTCCGCGTAAAAATTCTCGCGGTAGTAGAAATGCCCGGACAACTCGCCGCCGAACGCAAGATCGTGTTTGCGCATAGTGGCCTTCATATAGGAATGGCCGACCCGCTCTTCGTAGGGTGTGCCGCCGTGGGCCTTGATCTCTTCGGGCACAACCCAACTGGAGCGTAGGTCGTACAGGATCCCCGCTCCGGGATGCTTGGCCAGCACCTCGCGGGCGATCAGTGCGGTGATCATATCGCAGGTGACGATACCGCCTTTTTCGTCGCAGAAGATGCAGCGGTCTGCGTCGCCGTCGAAGCCCACGCCCAGGTCGGCGCCGGTCCTACGAACCTCTGCGATCAGGTCCTGCATGTTCTCCGGTTTCAGGGGATTCGCTTCGTGGTTCGGGAAGGTCCCGTCCAGTTCAAAGAAGAGAGGGATGACCTTGACGCCGAGTTTGTCGGTAATCGGCTCGATGATCTTGCCCGCCATCCCGTTGGCAGTGTCGATGACGATCTTGAGCGGCTTGATCGGCTCGGCGGCCTTAAGCACGTGGGCGATGTAGGCGTCGGTGATGTCCCGGGGGATGACCTTGCCCTTCTGTTCGGCGGTGCCGGTGATGCCGTCGGCGACCATCTTCTCCAAATCGGCGATGCCCGTTTCGTAGCTCATGGGAATCGCTTTTTCCCGAGAGACCTTGAAGCCGTTGTATTCGCCCGCGTTGTGGCTGGCGGTCACCTGGATGCCGCCACCGATCCCCAAATGCCCGATGGCAAAGTAGGTCATGGGCGTGGTGACCAGGCCAATGTCCACCACGTCGGTGCCGGTGGACAGCACGCCCTCGATCAAGGCGTGGGAGATGGACGGGCTATGGGTGCGCATGTCCCGGCCCACCACCAGCGACTCCACGTTCAGGAGCGTCCCCATCGCCACGCCGATTTTCTGGGCGGTTTCCTCGTTGAGTTCGTCCGGAACAATCCCACGAATATCATACGCCTTGAAGATTCCCATTCTCTACCTCGTCACTTTCACTTTGGGCCGTTCAAAATCCGTAGCGTTGGCGGTATTTTTCCGCATCCGCCTTTTGTTGGTTCTTCTCCTGATTCGCGCCCGACCAGTCGCAGGCGGGACACTCGTAATACTTGCGCCGTTGCCGCTCCTTGCAGATCGCCACGGAGATCGTGTAGCATGCGGTGGGACACTGCCGCTCGGTGTCGTCCACCTGAACCGGTGCGTTGGGGTTGTCCGCCGACGGGCTCATGCGCGCGGGCCTCCTTCGATCCGGAAGTTGTCGCTTTGACGAAACATGTTGTACGGGTTCTCCCATACGACTTGATGGATTTTCTGGGGCGAGAACCCGCGCTTGCGCATCTCCACCGCCGTCTTGGGCACGCTTAAGGGGTCCGAATAGCCCCAGTCGGGCGCCCCGTTGACGATCATTCGGTCGGGCCCGTATTGCTCGATGATGTTCACCGCCCGTTCCGGCGTCAGCTTGGTCCAGGGGTAGACCGTCAGGCCCGCCCAGACCTCCAGCCCCAAAGTCAGTTCGATGGTGTCCTCAAAGTTGTGGTCGATGAGGATGCGCTGCTGGGTCACGCCCAACTCGTCGATAATCTGGACCATGCGTTCGACGCTGGGCCTCTTGTCGATATGGGAGGTGTGGATCAGCACGGGCATCTTCCGCTCCTCGGCGAGCAGGAGCTGGCGGATGAAGACCTCCTCTTCGACCTTGTCGGTCTGATCGAAGCCGATCTCTCCCACCGCCACGCAGGTGGGTCCGTCCAGCCAACGGGCCATGCCCTCGATCACCTCGTCGACGACCGCTTTGTCCTGGCATTCCTTGGGGTTCAGACCGATGCAGCAGAAATGCTGGATCCCGTATTCGGCGGCCCGGATGGGTTCGAAATTGCTGATGTGTTCGAAGTAATCGAAGTGGCTACCCGCGTGTTTTTTATTGGTGCCCTGCCAGAAGGCCGGCTCGATGACCACCTCGATGCCCGCGGCAGCCATGGCCGCGTAGTCCTGATGCGTACGGCTGGCCATGTGGGCGTGGGGTTCTATGATTCGCATTGAAGGAACTCCTCCATGGGAGCGGCGCTTAGAAATTCAGAGGCCAATCCTACCACCGGCCCCTGATAGGGTCAAGGGATTTGCCCCTGCCCGCACC
Organism: Planctomycetota bacterium; assembly: GCA_029260815.1. Classification (GTDB taxonomy): domain Bacteria; phylum Planctomycetota; class B129-G9; order JAJDCN01; family JAJDCN01; genus JAJDCN01. Next base: position 6,641 of record JAJDCN010000039.1, on the reverse strand, counting down.
GCCGGATGCAGTTGAGCATTGAAATTCAGGAGCTTCCGGATATGATGGGGCCGGAAAGCCCCAAGCTACAAACCCTCTAAGAAATCGCTCCAGGAAAAGGGTACAGACAAATTATTTTATGATGAAGACCCGACAAAAGCTCGACAAGTACCGAATTGAAAAACTGCTCGGCCAAGGCGGCTTCGCCAGCGTGTACCGAGCCTACGACACCATCGAGGGCATCCGCGTGGCGCTCAAAGTCCCCCACGCGCAATCTATGAGCGGTGAGTTCCTCGCGGACGTGCGCAACGAAGTCCGGCTGACCGCGCGGATGGATCATCCCAACATTCTGCCCATCAAGACCGCGTCGGTCATCGGCAAGCGCCTGGTCATCGCCTACGCCCTGGGTGAACAGACCCTCGCCGACCGGCTAACCCGGCGCATGTCGGATCGGACCGCGATCTCTTTGGCCGAGCAGATCATCGACGCCCTCGCCTACGCGCACCACAAGCGGATCATTCATTGCGACGTGAAGCCGGAAAACTTCATTCTCTTTCCCGGCAACTGGTTGCGGCTGGTGGATTTCGGCATCTCCAAGTTCGCCGTCAAGACCGTTCAGGCCTCCGGCTCTGGTACCGTGGGCTACATGGCGCCCGAACAGGCCATGGGTAAGCCGTCTTTTCGTTCCGACGTGTTCTCCGCCGGCGTCGTCCTGTACCGCATGTTTTCCGGTCGCCTGCCGGAATGGCCCTTCGAGTGGCCGCTGCCGGGCGCGGACCGATTGAAGAAAAAATATCATCCGGATTTCCTGAAGTTCCTCCGCCGCGCGCTGGACCTGAAACCGGCCAAGCGGTTCCGAGACGCCGAGCAGATGTGCGATGCGTTCCAACGGCTCAAGCCGCGCATCCTCCGGGAGCAAGCACGACGCAACCGACGGCGCAACGGCCGCAACGAAAGACCCGACTGGAAGATCTTCCGGCAACAACAATTCAAGCGCCAATACGGAAAGCTTTTGGAAGTCCGACACACGTGCAAGAATTGCGACGGCCCGGTGTCGGAGAGCATGCAACATTGCCCTTGGTGCGGCAAGTCGCGCCGCACCCACGATGACACGACGAGTTTTCCACTGCACTGCCCGAGTTGCCGACGGGGCATGAAGCTGGACTGGAGCTACTGTCCCTGGTGCTACAGCGGGCCGGTGGTGCCGGACGAATCCCGGTCCTACTCCGACCGCCGGTACGTGACGCGCTGCTCCAATTCGAAATGCAAAGACAAACGACTTATGCCGTTCATGCGCTATTGTCCCTGGTGCCATCGAAAGGTCAAACGAAAATGGAAAATCAACGAGGGCAAGGCCAAGTGCTCTCGATGCGACTGGGGAACCCTCCCCGAATACTGGGACTACTGTCCTTGGTGTGGAAAGGCGCACGGAAGATTGTGACCGAATCCGAGACACCGCTGACGCACATCTACACGCAAGCCAGCATGGACGCAGTCGACGTGCACACGCTGGGACCGGGACAGGCCAGTGTATTCTCCATGCACCGCCCCGACGGCAACGGCGTCAACGAAGACGCGGCGGCTCTGTTCTCCTTAGACGCCCAAACCGGTGTGCTGCTGGTCGCCGACGGCGTCGGCGGACAACCCGCCGGCGAAGACGCGGCGCGCTCGGCCATTGGGCAAATGCAAATGGCGCTCAAAGGCGCCGCCGAGCCGGACGCACTGTTGCGCACCTGCATCCTCGACGGGTTCGAGAAAGCCAACCAGGCAGTAATGGCGTTGGGCACCGGCGCGGCCACCACCCTGGTGGCAGTAGAGATCCAGGGCCGGACGGCACGCACCTATCACGTGGGCGATTCGGCGGTCCTGCTGGTGGGCCAACGGGGAAAGATCAAGTGGGAGACGATCCCGCACTCGCCGGTGGGTCACGCGGTGGAGTCGGGCATGCTTGATCAAAAAGAAGCCATGCACCATGAAGATCGACACATCGTATCCAACCTCGTCGGCTATCCGGACATGCGCATCGAGATCGGTCCAACCTTGCAGTTGGCCCTGCGCGACACCTTGCTGCTGGCCAGTGACGGATTGTTCGACAACCTGCACACCTACGAAATGATCGAGTTCATTCGCAAAGGTCCGCTCAAAAAATCTTCCCAAGCCCTCGCCCAAGCCTGTCAGAGCCGCATGGCTGTTCCGCGAAAAAATGCCCCCTCCAAACCCGACGACGTCACCTGCATTCTGTACCGCTCCGCCACCGCCTAAGAGTGACGGATACCAGCGGCCGGGCGATGAAGCCGCCACATGGGTTTGATCCACCGGTTGTGTTTTGGTATGATTTTGTGACTCTCAATAATGGAAGGAGGATGCGCTTTGCGGTGGACGGTGGCGTGGAAAATCGGCTCGGCCTTTGGCGTGTTCACCGTACTGCTCCTTTCGGTCTCCGCCGTCTCCTACGTGCAAACCCAAGAGGCGGAGCAAGAGCTCAAAACCCTCAAGGAAGAAGAGCTGGAGTCCGGGCTACTGTCCCAGTTCACCTATCACCTGAGCCGTCTGGAACGCGCACTGCATCGCCGGGTCCTGGCCGAGACCGGCGCCGACGACGATGCGATCGAGAACCTGGCAGCGGCGCGGAAGGTTCTTTCCACGCTCCGGCAGTTTACCTCGCAAACCACCGAGGCCGAGCAGGAACACGAAGAACGCGAAACGCGCCTGTTGGACGGTATGCAGGCGGCGCTCGAACAGATCGACGCCGCGCTAAACAATGCCGCGTGGCTCGACGTCCAAGCCCGTGACAAGCATCGGCCGCTCGCCGACGGCGTGTTGGCGGAATGCGAACAGTTGTCCGAAGCCGTCCGTCGGTTCCGAAGCGAAGATTATCTCGTGGCCCAAGAGGCGCGAGAGCGCAGCAAGGGCGTCACGCGACAAAGCACCAACATCGTGTTCTATACCGCCTTGGCTTCGGTGCTGGCCACCGTCGTGGCCGGAATCTACTTCGTCAGCAAGATCAGCGGACCGATCAAAAAGCTGAGCGAAGGGGCCCGGCAAATCGGAGACGGTGACTTTGCGCAGGACATTCAGGTGGGCACGTCCGATGAGATCAGCGACTTGGCCCGAGAGTTCAACCACATGAGCGCGCGGCTGAAGGATTCCTATAAAAACATGGAGCAACAAGTGTCCGACAAGACGCGGCAGTTGCTCCACTCCGCGCGCTTGGCCGGGATCGGCACGTTGGCCACGGGTATCGCCCACGAAATCAACAACCCGCTCGCCTCGGTGTCCTCCTGCGCGGAGGGTCTGCTGGCTCGGGCTGCCGACCCGGCGCTCCAAAACGTCGAGGCGTTTCGGGACTTCAACGAATACCTGGCCATCATCCGCGACGAGACCTATCGCTGCTCGGCGATTACGCGGAACCTGTTGGACTTTTCCCGGAAGCCGGAGCCCGTCATCGAGCAGGTGAACCTGGTCGAACGGATCGAGGGCGTGATCGCTCTACTGCGCCGCAACGCGGAGGCCGAAGCGAAAACCGTCGACCTGGTGTCTCAGGCAACCGACAGTGTGGTGGATGCGGACCCGAACCAACTGAGCCAACTGTTCTTCAACCTGATCGGCAACGGCCTGGAGGCGGTTGCCCAGGGCGGACGGGTCCAGATCCTTGTGGAAGCTCCCGATCCGGACCGCATTCGCGTCTCGGTCACCGACAACGGCATCGGTATCGCGCCCGACGCCATCGAGCGAATCTGGGAACCTTTCTACACCACCAAACCGCCGGGCGAAGGAACGGGGCTCGGGCTGTCCTTGTGCTACAGTATCGTTCAGAATCACCACGGCCAGATCGTATGCGTCAGTGACGGACCCGATCGCGGTGCGGCCTTTGCGCGAACCCCAGCGCGAAAAGACCATTCACCTGCGGATCGCTCAATTGGAGACAGGCCCGCTATCTTCCCAAGCCCTCGAAAACATTTTCGAATCAATCTTCCTCGCCTGCCGCGAAACGGTCCAAGATGTCTAGTCCGATGCTCTGAACGCTTAAACCAACGATAGCGAATCGCCGTTTTGCCCCAAGATTTTTCCTGTCGCTCGCATTTGACAGATACGAGGCGCGCATTCCTTGGCACGCAATTGTCTATGCGGCCTAATTTTGCGCTTGCGTTCGCTGCCCCACTGGAGTACCATCATCCGAAAGGCATGTTTTGCGACAGTTTTGCAGAGCGTGTGTCGATACTGACCCACAGAGGGCTTTTTTAGTTATTTGCCGCGATTGTTGCGGTCCTTTCTTTTCCACGCGTCCGGCGGGTAGAGATCTGTACAACGCCGGACCAGGAAAAATATGAAAGAATACGCACGTACGCGGCGCCCGCGCGCCAGCCAATCTGTTCCCCAACCCACGTCCCAACAACCTCCGCAAGGGGCCTTTGGCGCCCTGATTCCAGAGCTTCAGCGGGCCGTGGCCTCCGAGGGATACGTCACCCCTACGCCCATCCAGGAACAGTGCATATCGCACCTGCTGGAGGGACGGGACCTTTTGGGCACAGCCCAGACCGGCACGGGTAAGACCGCGGCCTTTATTCTGCCGCTCCTACAGCGGCTTACGGGAAACCCACGGCAAACCCGGAAGGGAACACCGCGAGCCCTCATTCTCGCCCCCACCCGCGAGCTGGCGGCGCAAATCGGGGAGAGCATCCAAACTTATGGGCGCTTTTTACGCCTCAGACACACCGTGATCTTTGGCGGGGTAAGCCAACACCACCAGGTGAAGGCCCTGAACCGCGGGGTCGACATCCTCGTGGCCACCCCCGGCCGGCTGCTGGATCTGGTGCAGCAGCGATTCATTCACCTCAATGCGGTGGAGACCTTCATTCTCGACGAAGTGGACCGGATGCTTGATATGGGCTTTATTCCCGACATCAAGCGGGTGTTGTCCCACATTCCCGCCAAGCGCCAGACACTCTTCTTCTCGGCCACCATGCCGCCGAGCATGGAAGCCTTGGCCCACACGATGGTCACCAACCCGGTCCGGGTAAGCATCACCCCCGACAAACCCGCGGTGGAGCGGATCGCTCAGAAAATGTTTTTCGTGGGAAAAGGAAACAAGGATGCCCTGCTCGTCTCTCTGCTGAAAGCCCCCCAGATCAACAAGGCCATCATCTTCACACAGATGAAGCACGTTGCCAACCGGGTGGTCAAAAAGCTGAGCTCCGCGAGCATTCAGGGCGCCGCCCTCCACGGCAACAAGAGCCAAGCCGCCCGCACCAAGGCGCTCAACGGGTTCAAGCGGGGCCGCTACCGCGTGCTCGTGGCCACCGACGTGGCGGCGCGCGGCCTCGACGTGGACGACATCACCCACGTAATCAACTACGACCTTCCGCTGGAAGCAGAGACCTACGTGCACCGCATCGGGCGCACCGCCCGGGCGGGAGCCGACGGCAATGCGATTTCTTTCTGCAGCGCCGAGGATCGCTCCAATCTACGGGACATCGAACGCCTGCTCGGCAAGCCGGTGCCCACCGAGAAAGAACATGCGTATCATTGCGACGTGGCTTTCCGATCCGGCCCGTCCGCTCCGAAAACACTTAGCCGCGGTTCTAGCCGCAACAATAGCCGCAACAATAGCCGCAGCAATAGTCGCAGCAATAACCGTGGCGGTAGCGGCGGACGGCAGGGGGGACGCAAGGGCAGCTTCGCCCGCTCTCGCAGCCGACGTCGGTAATGCCGACAAAACGACGGCGGCAAGTTCGTAACCTATTTTCTTTCAGTGCCTTGCCATCTATCCAAGGGATTGCGCTTTAAGACGGTTAGATCTCGGGCTTTATCTATTCTCATATGGGAATATAAAGAGTGTGCCACGATTGGCATGGAGCGCTTCTCGTTTTTAGTCCAATCGTGGGTTACTCGGCGAGGGTGGCGTCGAGGACTTCGTCCAGTGTGGCGGTGGCAACGCACAGGCAAGTGTCGGCCGCGCCGTAGTACATCTTGATCTCCCCGTTGTCCTCGACGATCGCGCCGCAGGCGAAGACGACGTTGCCCACGTCGCCGATCCGCTCGTAATCCTCCCGAGGCGACAGCAGCGGCGCGCCGCCGCGCGCGATAACGCGCGAGGGATCTTCCAGATCCAACAGGATCGCGCCGGCTCGGTAGATGGGCCCGGCGGAGGTCATCTTCACGCCATGATAAATCTCCAGCCAACCCTTCTCCGTGCGGATCGGAGGCACCGAGGCCCCAATGCGGAAGGAGTCCCAGTAGCCGCTGCGCGGGGCGATCAGGACCTTGGAATCGCCCCAATGAATCAGGTCCTTGGAGTAGGAAATCCAGATGCTGCCGACGCCCAGGCCGAAGGGTCGGTCGAGCCGCGCGTAACGGCCGTTGATTTTTTCGGGGAATAAAACGCCGTCTTTGTTGCCCGGCTCCGAGATCAGTGCGACCCGCTCGAAGGTGCGGAAGTCGTCGGTGCGCGCCAACGCGATCCGGTAGCCGTAGCGGCAGACCGCGGTGTACATGATGTAGAAAGTGCCGTCGATGAAGGTCGCTCGCGGGTCCTCGATGCCCCGCTCCTCGTAGATGCCGAACACGCCTTCGGTGGCGGGCAGGAGGACCGGTTTTTCCTCGACCTCAAAGCGATATCCGTCCGCACTGCGGGCCAGGGCAAGGTAAGAGTAGCCCTGTTG
>JAJDCN010000038.1 GCA_029260815.1 Planctomycetota bacterium | reverse complement strand
TGCGACTGATAATAAAGTTCAAACAGCGTTTAAGAGCCCGCGCGTGGGGCCCGCGGGTAGGGGTCTCCCCGTTGGACAAAAATGCCAAGCCCGCAAGCGAGGTAATGGCCACGGTTTGTTGTTGGTGTCGGATCGAGCCATCGGGAGAACGGAGGATTTCGCTGGCCAGAAAATCGAGTCCCTGGTTCACGGCTCGACGCAATGCGGGCGTGATCTCGCCGAATTCGCCGATGCGCTTCGGCTTGGCGGCTTCGCGTGCCGATGGCTCTGCGTGCAGGATGGAGCTGGTTTGAGGCATTCCACAGACGATCGCGAAGGCCAAAACAGTTAAGGCAGTGGTCCGGCAGCAAGAGAGATTCATTCTACCCTCCCGGGTTACGCCCGATCGCGGTCTGCATGTATTGGAACCTGAATTCTACTCGTCTTATTTACAACTGGGATGGTAGTATACCCTATCGCTCGAAGATGGGCAAGTATTGATACGGAACCTGCAAAACAATGCACGTAATAGCGGCCTCGAAATCCCGATTGACCTCCCATCCGTACTGTCGCCACCGCCGGCCCTGTTTGCCGTTCCGAATTTTCAACACGGCGTCGCGAATCATTGGAAATCCTTTTCCCCAGTACTCTTCGCCACCGGCCTGGGCAAGAGCTTGGACAGTATAATAGACGCCGTAGAAACGAAAAGCTCCTCCCTCTTCCCCGCTCCTGCCCGCAATTTGCCCGTGATGGGAGGCAGCCTTGACTTCCTGCATGACGTAGCGCAGAGCTGGCTTGATCAGCATTCCGGGATTCTTCTCCGGATCCGGTTTCCCGTTGTCCTCGTAGACACCCAGGCCGTACAAAATGCATAACGCCCCGCAGGTTACCGGGAAGGACAGGCTGCTTTTACCTGGGCCCAGCGATTCGTAGGTAAAACCGAGATTAAAGTCCGGCGAGCGTTTGATAACTTCTTTGGTCCGCGCCCGAACGGCGCACAAGATCGCTCGGTCGATTACCTGTCGGGAGACGGAGATTCCCGTGTTTCGCGCGGCCCGTAGCGCCATCGTCTGACACACGCCAACCGACATGTCGTTACGTTTTTGCGATATGGGCTTGTAGCTCCAGCCCCCGCCGGGGCCTTGGGTCCGCTCGATTAGACCGATTGCCTCGCGCAACACCCGCCGCAATTCCGGGTTCCGAGTGGTCCCATAAGTCTCCGCCAGGAACAGCGTGGCGTAGCCATGCGAGTACATGATCCGGCCTTTCTCTTTCTCACTCTCTGTGTCGATCAGGCCTTGGACATTGCCGTTCGGCGCAACCTCGTCGGGAAGCCGCCGATGCGCGAGTGCCATAATATAGTTGAGAACTCGCCGGAGAGGGCGCGCATAGCGGCCCCGGTTGGGGGTGTCTCCGTGTGCGAGAAACGCCAGCCCTGCCAGGGCGGTTACCGCGGTGGGGTACGGATCGCCGATGGCGCCGTTGGGCGAGGCCATAACACGGCCGGCCAGCCCATCGAGGCTTTCCTGGACAGCTTTGCGCAACCAGGCGTTGACTTCGTGGAAGTCGCCGATTCCCTTTGGTTTCGCGCTAGGCGGCCCGACCGGATCCGATGGGTCCAATGGAAAAGCGTGGGATGTCATCAATAGTTCGACGATGCAGAAACAGATGATGCGCGTGGTGGTCTTCATGTGACCAAGCCTCAATTACCGTTCGAAGATCGGCAAGTACTGATAGGGCACTTGCAGGACGATACAGGTGATGGCCGTCTCGAATTCTCGGTTGACCTCCCAGGGGATCGCCCCGGGACTTGGCATCTGTCTTTCGGCGAGCTTTTTCAGGTGCTCCTTCCGCGCGGCGAGCAACTTGATTAGAACATCACGAATCATCGGAAACCCTTTGCCCCAGTACTCTTCGCCGCCCGCCTGGGCCAGGGCCTGGGCCGTGTAATAGACGCCGTAGAAATTGTAGGCGCCAGGAGCTTCCCTGGAGCGCCCAGCGATGCGCCCGTCTTTGTGGGCGGCCTTTACCTCCTGTAGGACGTACCTCAAGGCCGGTTGGATAAGCATGCCGGGATTTTTTTCCGGCGTATCTTTTCCGTTGTCTTCGTAGACACCCAAGCCGTACAGGATGCAAAGGGCTCCGCAGGTGACATGAAAAGACAGAGCGCTCCCGGAAGGGCCTGCAGATAGATAAGTAAAGCCATTTTTGAAATCGGGGGTCTTCTCGACGATCTCTTTTTCGCGGGCCTGAATGGCGCATTGGATCGCCTTGTCCACGACCTGCCGCGATACCAGGATGCCCGTATTTCGAGCGGCACGCAGCGCCATGGTCTGGCAGACGCCCACCGACATGTCGTAGCGTTTCTGCTGAGCCACCGGGCCGTAGTCCCAGCCACCGCCGGGTCCTTGGCTCCGCTCGATCAGACCAACTGCCTCGCGTAATACCCGGCGCACTTCCGGGTCCCGAGTGGTCCCATAGGCCTCGGCCAGAAACAGGGTCGCGTAACCGTGGGAATACATGATCGAGCGCTTTTCTTTCAGGCTGCCATCGGTATCGATCAGCCCGGCCACGTAGTCTTTGGGCACTGCACCGACCGCCGGTTTCTGCCGGGCCATGGACATGACGTATTTCAAAGCTCGGTTTAACGGTTCCGCGTACTTCCCACGGGTCGGCGTATCGCCGTGGGCCAGGAATGCGATCCCCGCCAGCGCCGTGAGAGCCGTCGGGTAGGGATGGCCAATCGCGCCGTTGGGAGAAGCCATCACCCGCGCTGACAACCAGTCCAGAGACGACTCCACCGCTTGACGAAGCTCTGGGGTCACCTCGTTGAAGTCGCCTATGGCTTTTTCTTTTTTGTCCAGCCCTCCGGCACGGTCTGCAGCCGAGACCACGGCGGATCCCGATAACAGGATCCCAAAGGTCATCACAATCGCCAATCGCCCTATGCGCTTTCTCATCAATGCCGGTCTCCTGGTTGGTGTATCTAGTTTGCCGATTCCAAGGAAGTAACGCAAATGTCGTTCCCCCGCAAGCATGTCATCAACTCATTATAAATTCAACACTTATGGGCTGTCAATGGACGTAATAGCAGCGACGCAATCGGCACCGGCGCCCGCGTGGTCGCCACTCCAGACTCAGAGCGTCGCCTCCAGGGCCTGCTCCACCGTAGAGACCGGCCGTAGACGCAGGCCATTGCTGGGGATCTCCTTGAGTTGGGCTCGGTCCGGGACGATGGCCGTCTTGAAACCCAACTTCGCTGCTTCCTTCAAACGCTCCTCCATCCGAGCCACCGGACGCAGACGGCCGGACAAGGCAATCTCGCCCAGGGCGATTGTCGGTTCCTCCAGCGGTTGGTCGCGCAAGGAGGAGGCGACCGCCAGGGCCACGGCCAGGTCCCCCGCCGGCTCGGTAACTCGCACGCCGCCGGCCACATTGGCAAACACATCCTTGTCCGCCAGTAGGATGCCGCAGCGCTTCTCCAAAACCGCCAGTATCATGGCTACCCGCGACGGATCTAGCCCGGTCACTTTTCGCGCCGGCTGTCCGTAATTGGCCCGGGCCACCAGGGCTTGTACTTCCACGATCAATGTCCGGGTTCCCTCCAGCACCGGGACCGCGGCGGTGCCGCCGGCGTGTTGCCCATCGCCGGAGAGGAAGACCTGCGATGGGTTAGCCACGGGCTCCAAACCGGCGTCGGTCATCTGAAAGATCCCCAGCTCGTTCGTCGGACCGAAGCGATTCTTGACCGCCCGAAGAATTCGAAATGACCCAAAAGTATCGCCTTCGAAATAGAGCACCGTGTCCACAAGATGCTCCATGACCTTGGGTCCGGCCAAGGTCCCCTGCTTGGTGATGTGGCCGACGATGCACGCGGGAACGCCGGAGCGCTTGGCGTGGTAAACCAGCCGGTTGGCCGACTCGCGAACCTGCGCGACCGAACCGGGCGAGGAAAGAACCGACGGGTCATGGACGGTCTGGATGGAATCGACCACCAACAGGGCCGGGTCCAGCGCGGCACACTGATCAAGGATTAAATCCACCTCGGTCTCGGTGAAGACCACGATGTTTTCATGGAGCATCCCCAATCGCGCAGCCCGCATGCGGATCTGGGGCGCCGACTCTTCGGCCGAAACGTACAGGACCCGCTCGTCGCGCATCGCCAGACCGGCGCACATCTGGAACATCAAAGTCGACTTGCCGATGCCCGGTTCGCCGCCGATCAGGACAGCCGCGCCCGGCACCAGGCCGCCGCCAAGGGCGCGGTCCAATTCGTCGATCCCAGTGGACTTGCGCACCGCCTCGTCGGCAACCAGCTCGGTGACCGGCGTGGGATGGGAGCGATTGGCCAGCCCGGGGCGGGCCGTGACCCCACCACCCGGTGGCGTAACCTTTTCCTCCACCAGACTTCCCCATTCCCCGCAGTCCGGGCAGCGGCCGGACCAGCGGGGAAACTCCACGCCGCATTGTTGACAGACGAAGGTGGTCTTGGTTTTCATGCGAGAAGTCCGATTGCATCGAAAGATGGGCAGTCTAGCCTGCCGGGGAGAGCTTTGCAACCCTGAGATTGCAATGACTGACCGCTTGTGCTAACGTTTGGACTCGGAAGTTCGATTCGGAAGGGACGCGATCCGGAGGAGGAAGATGGGCAACGTGGAGATCAAGGAGCTGGGCAGTCTGCGGTTTGTCCACTTGGAACACACCGGCTACCCCTACGAGCACGAGCGGATGTCCAAGGACATTGACGGCTTCATCTCCAAGATGAATCTCAAACCCTACGGCTCGCGAATGATTATGATCTTCGACGAGCCCGAGGCCGTACCGATCGATCGCTGGCGAACGGCCGTGGGCCGCGGCATGGTTGGGCTGGTGGAGGACAGCGAGCCGTTCAAGGTGCGCGATTTCTCTGGGCTGACCTCCTTGGGCGTGGAACACGAAGGGACAATCGAAGATCTGGTTCGGACCTATGAGCAGCTTAAAGAGCGTGCCACGTCCGAAGGCCGGGGCATCCAATCGTTCTGGCGCGTCGTCTTCAAGCGCAGTCGCGGCGCCGAAGGCACCATCATCCCCCAAACCCTCGTTCAACTCTTCGTCGGTAAATGCAGCTAGGCAACCCCGTAGGGAGCCACGGGCGTGGCTC
>JAJDCN010000037.1 GCA_029260815.1 Planctomycetota bacterium | reverse complement strand
ACTTCCTTGCGCCGGGTGGTAAACCGCACCGTGGCGTCTTGTCCTTGAAGTGTCGCGTCGGCCCGGAGCAATCCCAAGTGGGGCAAGGTCACGGACAGGACTGCGTGAGATTTATCCTTCGACTTGCGCTTGCCGCCTTTTCGATAGTACATCTTGAGCGCCGCAGCCGCGGGGCCTCCCAGCAATTGAAGCGGAACCTCCGCCACGGTCGTGACGATGTCCGCTTGCGCAGTGGACGCGTTGAGTAGGCGAACCACGTCCGTGCGGTCGATCATGCGGCCCAGAGCGGCGTGCGCGTCTCGAAGGGCGCGCAGGTCCGGGTTCTGCTCCATCTCACGGCGCTCGATCTCCATCAGGCGGTTTACGAGCGAGGCCGTCTCGGTCTTGCTCAGTGACGCGAGCTGGTCGCGGGTAATCAGCGGGTCGCTCGTGCTTTGTTCCAATCGCTGGGCGACCTGCTGAGAAAGGGCCGCGGTGGTCGCCAGGCGGACCGGCGTACCACGCGGTTCTTTCGTGTCTTGCGCCAGCGCTTCCTCGGCCAGGCGAAGGGCCGCGTCAACCCGGACCAGCCGGCCATTGCCCGCCAGTAGTTGAGCGGTGGTGTCTTGAACTTGGCTCCGGGCTTGTTCGAGTTGCCGTGCCGTTTGCGCAACGTTCGGTGGGGCGGCCGCAACGCCGGGATCGGAAAGGCGCGGCGCAAGACTGTCCAAAAGCCGGATCAGACTTTCGCTCGTCTGTTGGTTTAGAGGCGTGTCACTTCGCGCGAGGCTGTCCGCGGCGGATGCAAGTTGTTCCACGGCCGCCGCCCCGCCCGCGGGTTCGTAGATCAGATCCGCCGCCGCGCCGATTGCCTGCGGTGTGATGGGAATACCCTTGGAGATCAAATACGCCGCGGCCTCCACGTTCAGAGCGGCGTTGCCCGGCGTTTGTTCCAGCACTACAGTGGTTTGCGCCAAAGCTTCTCGCGTGATGGGAATGCCGTATTGCGCGAACGACGCGGCGAGTTGAACGGTGCGCGCGCTTGCCTCTAGGCGAAAGTCTTGGAGCACTGCCATTGCTTTTTGTGCTTGCGGGTGGGGCGGCGCAACGGGCGGCACCGCTGCTCCGGCGGCCGGCGGTCCCGGCTGCAGGGCAACAAGCTTTAACAGGATGTCTTTGTTCAAACTCGTCACCGCCAACGTCAACAAATCGCCGGGCGCCATCTGCGTTTGAGCTTGCGCAACGATCGCGCGGCCCAGGATGGAGAGAACGTAGGTGTCTGCTGTGAGTTGACTGACGACTTGCGCCTGAATTTCCTGGCCGGCGGCGATACCCGGTAGGACTTCACCGGCGGCCGGACCCGTCGCCTGGGACGGCGGGAGGATGGAACTTCGGTTGATCAAAATCTCGTCCGGCATAAAACCCCGCTCGGGTCGAGGGCTATCGGGCTCGCAACTGCAAGATCAGCTCCACCTCGCCTCGAGGAATGCCACTCTTGCGGGAAATGGAAAGGATGTCTTCCCCGGCATCGGACAGTTCATAAATCTGAGTGTGACGTTCCTGGCGTGCGGGCGTGTCTGCGTCGTCTGGAGAGATCGGGCGGGGTTCGGTGGCCCGCGCTGAGCCGGCGGGGATTCCCCGTGCGGTTTCAAATTTTCCCAAGACCAGCCGCAGCTCGGAGATCTTGCGGTCCGCCTCGGCAACCAACACGTTCAAACCCGCCAGCTTGGTATCAATCTTCGCGTGCACTTCCCGGTCGATTTCGTGTAGCTTCACGAGCAACCCCTCGACCACGTCTTCTAACTCGCGCTCTTGCATGCGCGTCTGGACCGGGTCGGGCAGGATCTTGGACCGCCGGGCCAGCTTACGGGGGACGATCAGCAGGAGAGCCAAGATGGCCACGGCACCCAAGAGGATGAGCGCAGGAATGTAGACGTTCGCAGCAACCAGGAACACTGTTTCCTCCGTACCTCTTAGAACCCTAACATGCACTTCGGCGTATTCTATCCGCTCGATGGCCCCAGCACAAATCAAAATCCCTCTCCTCCGCGCCGCCGGGGAGGGCCACCTTTGCGGTTGACATGGCGGCCGGTTTGGCATAAATTTACAGGTTCTTATCCTTGCCAGGAAGACCGCTTGTTGTTTGATCCGAAAAGTCTGTTTCAGGAGAATCGTCGCCGATGCTGACTCGACGCTTGTGTGTACTCGCTTTCGTTCTGCTAGCCCTGGCCGGCAGTGCCTGGGCGCAACCTCAACCCGACTCCTTGGGCAAAGCCGTAGTTGTCTACAACCTGCGTGCGGCCAAAGCCCCCTTGGCTTCTCACCTGGCCGCGTCCGGCTGGGCCGTGGAGCACTGGATCCTCGAACCGCCCGGTGTAGACTTGCTTCTACCGGAGGATATCCAGCGTCGAGTCAACGATCACAATGGGCGCCTGATCTTTGTTGCGAAGTGCGAAGCCGCTCCCGTCGGGCCCGATCAGCCAGAGGGCGAGGTTCGGGCGACCGCCGATCTGCACGCCTACGACAGCGCCGCACGGGAAGTGGCTGCAGCCACCGCATCGGCTACCGGCAGCGGACAGCGCGGTGCGCGGGAGCCGGTCGCAACCGCAGTGAACGACGCCTTGGCCCCCATGTTGGAGAAGCTGCGCAACGCGGGCGATGGGATCCTTGTAGAAAAAACGTTTTTTCTGGAAATCCAGTTACACCGGCGCGCGCAATTCACGGCCGTTGCCCAACCGCTCTATGAAGCGGTGGTCTCGGAACTGGAAAAGACAAAATCCGGAAGCGGCGCCAACGCTGACTTTCAATCTGAAACCCGCCGGATGTGGGCCGAGATGCGGTTTACAGGTTCTGCCGAGGAGTTAGCCGCCGTGCTGGATGGCGTTGCGCAATCCGACAAAAAATATCGCCCATTGGAAAAAGTCGCCGTGCTCTCCACCGGGCTGATGTATCACTTCAACGAGCAACAGATTCAGATTCAGATTGTAGGGATGGACCCGACGCTCTATGAAAGCGCTCAAGGCGCGGTGGAGCAAGCCCTCCGCGACCTGCCGAACACGGCCGACGTCAAACTCACTTACACCAAAGAGAAACCGGCCCTGATCGCGCAGGTGTTTTACATGGGGAACGCCTGGCAGTTGGATCAGTCGGCCTTTGGCCCACTCGGGTCCGTGGAGAAATTGAAGGCCCTGGAGTTTCAGGAAATGACTGCCCGCCGTCTGATTTATCGGCTGCCCACTGCAGCGGCCGACGTTTCTATCACCCTGCTGGGGACGGATGACGAGTTTCAACAGACCCACGCGGCGCAGCTCACCGAACTGGTTACGGATTTGCCCGGTTTCACCCTTGCCGGCAATCCGGTCTATGATCCTACAAAGAAGAGGAAGTCATGGATCGCAAAGGGCTCCTACACAGGCAGAAGGGCGGCACTGGACCGGGAAATATTTAAACGATTGCAGGCGCACGAAGCCTTCGCCAGCTTTCATCGGGCTGTTTCGGAGTCATTCTTTGCGCTCAAGTACATCCGCTCGCCCCAGGCGCCGGAAACCGATTTTGAGATCGAGATCGAAAACGTGACCCAGGAGCTTGTAGATGGCGTGTGCGCCGAGCTGTTTTCTGCCGTCAACAAGGAACTTCAGCCTGCCTTTCCCCACACCGATACGCGGGAAGGGCCCTTGGGCAAGAACAAAATCTATACGATTACCGGCACCGTGAATGGCACACTCACGGAGTTCAACAGCGATCTGTGGAGCAAAGTGCTTCTTAAAGACAAGCGGTTTGGCGTATTTTCCGGTCGCAAGAACAAGGGCGACACGATCCGTCTGATCTACAGCGAGACACCACCGAAAACGACTGAGCTTGAAATCTTCCTCCGAGGCGCCAGCGCTCTGCACTACGACCGATACGGCAAGCCGTTCCTTGAGGGGCTCAAGGAGCTGGCCGGGGTTTCACGCATCACCGATCCAGCCTACTTCAGTTGGATCTTCACCGGTGCCCTGGCCGACGTGCGCTTCGAAGGTACGAGCCTGGACTTCTTCAAACGAGTGGAGGCGGCGCGCAAAGACCGGCCCGAAGGCCGATTCTTCCAGGCGGTTCGCGCCGTGGGCAACAGTATTGCCTACGATTTCGTTCCTGCCAGCGAAGTCCTTGTCTTGCTGGGAAACGTGCCGAAGGCGGACGTGGAGGCGGTGGCCAAGGAGATGGAAGGCCTGGTCGCTAAGGCAACTGGCGGCTCAGTGACGGGTACAAAAAACGCTGACGAGCGGTACGTCTTGGTAACGGCTCCGACGGAGGTTTTGGCCCAGGAGCTGCTCTCGCCCCTGGCCGCGGCGTTTTCCAAATCCGACCGCTTGAAGAAGGCGGCCTTGCGCGAGGTGTACGCGAACGTGATCGAGTTCACGCTGCCCGCCGCCGACGATCCCTTGGAGGAGCCGACCGGTCCGTTTAAACGGCGTTTTCGTGCCGAAGAGGAACGACCGGCCCAGGTGGAAGAAGTCAAAGAGGTCGCCGATCTGTTGGCCACTGTCAAGACGAGTTCCGATGCGGTCGTGACGCTGCGCACCCGCCACGGCGGCGAGGAGTGGTCCGGCTCCGGGGTGTTGATTTCGTCCCGCGGGCACATTCTGACCACGCGCACCGCTGTACGTGGCGACCTGCCCGCCCAACGCCTTGCCATCGTATCCGTGCGCGTCAAGGACCGCTGGTATCGCGGCCAAGTCTTTGAAATCGGGATCCTTCACAATGTCGCGTTGGTCAAGATCGAAGGCGAAAATTTCCCGAGTGCTCCTCTGGGCAACAGCGCGTCGGTTCGAGCCGGCGACCGGGTGTTCTGCGTGGGCGACTTGCTGGCCGCCGATTGGAGTCCGCAAGGGTTCGCGACCGGGATCGTGACCCATCTGCAACGTCGGTGGATTTTTGCGGGGACTGAGGCCCGGGTCATCGACCACTCGATTGTCGCACACCGCGGGGCTACGGGCGCGGCGGTGTTCGATAAGCAGGGCCGAGTGATTGGGCTGGTGCTCGGTGGGGCGCCGGTGAGCACCTACACGGACTCGCGCAGTTTTGTCCCGGTCAACGCGGTTACGGAAGTGACCCGCAGCATCGGCTTCTAGGCGACATCGCATTCAGCGATTTCATGGTCGGCGGCGACGCGGCCGTCGATGCGTTTCAAGCAAACCGGCAACAAGAACAGGTCGCCGATCAGGGCCGAAAGCATGGTCGTGGCCATCAAGATCCCGAAGTGAACCACCACCGTCATGGACGAGGTCGTCAGGACCAGCATCCCACAGATGAGAACCATCGAGGTGGTTACAATGGCACGGCCGGTGGTGAGGATCGTGTTCACTGTCGCTTGGTCCGGTGTGGCGCCCGCGGCCATTTCCCGACGATAACGCAAGATGAAGTGGATGGTATCATCCACCGCGACACCGAGGGAAACAGCGGCGATCATGGATGTGGAGGTATTCAGGGCGATGCCGATCCATCCCATCAATCCCAGTGTCATGGCGACGGGAATGAGGTTTGGGATCATGGAGGCGATCCCCAGTCGAATCGAGCGCAGGACCAGCGTCATTACCACGCAGATTGCCAGAAAGGCTGCGGCGATACTCTTTTGCTGCTCGCCTGTAAGAGAAAACGCGACTTCCGAGTACAGCGCGGGAACGCCAGATACGGTGTAGGTGAGACCGGGCAACGAGGCCGCGTCCAGGTGTTTCTTGACGGCCTGTATGGTTTGCTCGACTTCGCGCGTGGAAACGGTCTTGAGGCTGATCCGGACCAGGAGACCCGTGAACCCATTGTTGATGAGCCCCATCTCACGAAGCTTCTGGCGGTTGGCCGCCAGCTCGTCGGCAAGCTTGTCGTCCGGGATGTTTGCAATGTCGGTGGGAATGCCGATAGAGCGGAGACGAGCCTTAATGTAATCCGGAAGGGAAACGCAATCGCCGACCTGCCCGGCGAGGGCCGGATCGCTTTCAATGGCGCGCTCCACGTCGTACAGGGCCTGAAGAGTAGCCGCTTTCCGAAGCGCGCCGGAGGTGCCGCTCTCATCCACACGAATCAATAGATTGGACGTTCCCGACAGGTGCTCCCGGACGAAACTCTCTGCGATCACTGTATCAGACTTTGGGTCCAGGTAGGTCGAAATGTCGGAATCAACGGTAATGCGCGTAATGCCAATGGCCGCCAGCGTCAGGATCGCTACGGAGATTACGACGATCAAGACGCCGTGTCGTTCCTGAATCCGAGAGGCGGCGAACAAGAAGCGTCCCACGAGCATGCCCAGCCAACGCCGCTCTGGTGCGTCGGGCTTAATCCGAAGCAGGTCGAACAAGATCGGAATAAGAAAGATGCTTAAGGCAAACGCGCTCAACACGCCGACCGCGGCAAATAGGCCGTATTCCACGACCGGTTCGATCGCGCTGACGGCGATGGAACAGAACCCCGCCGCGGTGGTAATGCTGGTGACCAGACACGGGAAAAACATTTCCTGAAAAGTGCGCACCAGGGCCTCGGTACGCGAGGGCGACGTTCGGAACTGTTGGTAATAGGTGGTGACGATATGGATCACGACCGCCAGACATAAGGTGATCAGCAAGGAGGGCAGGGACATGGTGATCACATTGAGCGGGCGGCGGGTGGGGCCCAGGACCAGGCTGAGTACGCCCACGATGGAAAGAGCGTTGGTCAGGACGATGACGATGCAGACGAGCAGGACCTTCGCGTTGCCGAAGAAAAACCACAGAAACAAGGTGCCGACCGCGAGGCTGCAGGACATGAAAAAGATGCCGTCGTTTTTGACGTACTCCGGCACGCTTTTGAGCAGCACCTGCAGTCCCGCCAGATGCATTTCGTACTCCGCCCGGGCGGAGTGGCCGTCAAGAATCTCCTTGAGGGTGCCCACCGTCTGCTCCGTGTGGCTGGAGCCCTTGAGCTCTTTGGTCAACACGATGATGATTCCGGCGGTCCGGGCGTCTTTGGAGATCAGCTCACCCGTATAGATCGGTGTAGCTCGCAGGGTGTCGGCAAGTACTTGAGCGTCCTGTGCGGTTGCCGGCGGCCGCGTGACAGAAGGGAGCGGGACGCGGGGGCTGGAAAAGCTGACCACGTGATCCACGTATTTGATCTTCTCGAAATCCTTTGTGAGATCGGCGACGAGCGCGTAGTGCGCAGGCTCGGTAATAAGGTCGCCGCCGCGGTGCCGAATGGCGACAACCACAAAATCGCTGGCCCCAAAGTCCTCCAGAACGCCCACAAGATCCCGATAGGCAACGCTGTCGTCGTTAATGAGCAGCTTGGAACTGCCCTCAATGGCCCAGCTCGTGACACCTTGATAGACAAGGAAAGAGACCAACAACGCCACGGGCAGTAGAATGAGAAGCTTATGGCGGAGGGTATAGTGCGCAATACGTTGGAGCATGGGGGTCCGTTCTGGATTGGAGAAAAGTAGGATTATAGAGAGAGGCCCTGTCTAGGTCAAGCGTTGGAGCCACAGAATGTTACAACCTCGGCGCGCGGTGGGATCCGCTGCAGGGATAGGTGGGAATGTATCGAAAAGGGCTAAAAGTCGGCCTTTGCAACGCCGATAATGGAGAATAGGAGTTTCCGGGTGCGCGAAGCTCCAGGGGAAAAGAGAACCGGATGCCGCAGTAAGCCGTTGTTTTAATTGGGTTTACTATACTTTGGGTCCATCCATCCTCTGACCGAAGGGACCGGGCGGGGCGCTCCAAAAAGGCGGCACCTCCCAAAGCAAAATCGCTGATTTCATCCTGATTTTCAGCCGTATTTCCAAAATTAGCTGATGCCGTACTGTACCGATCGTCCGCAAAGCCGCGCCGCTCCCGGCTCGTGCCGAGCGCCACCGGATGACCCACGGAGAGACAAAGACAAGATGGGCCTCAAAGGCGACCTACAAAACCTGAACCTCGGTGATGTGTTCCAGGCGCTGGGAAATAACAAACAGGAAGGCACCCTGGTGGTCTCCGATGGCGAGAGCACCAAGCATATCTACTTCCAGAAGGGGAAGGTTTGCTTTTTGGCGTCGGGAAAGAAGCGTGGATTGAAACTCGGTCGAATCCTCATTCGCCGCGGTAAGGTTACCTCCCGGGAAGTGGATATTGCGATCAACAAGCAATCACGAATCGGCGGCCTGCTCGGCAATATCCTGGTGGAGATGGGGCTGTGCTCCGACGACGACGTCGTCGAGGCGGTCCGCTTTCAGATCCAGGAGGAAATCTTCAGTCTGTTCACCTGGAAAAACGCCACCTTCGAGTTTCTCGAAACGCTCCCGGAAGAGAATATTTTCAACGACAGCCGGATTTTTGAGCAGACCTCCTTCGACGTAAACGGGCTGCTGTTAGAAGCCGCGCGCCGCGTCGACGAATGGAGCCGGATCGAAGAGAAGCTGCCGTCCTTTAAAGAGATCTACAAGGTCGTCGACGACACCAGCTCCAGGACCACCAAAGACCTGACGAAAAACGACACGCTGGGCGTAGTTCTTGGCCTGGTGGATGGCCGTCGAGATCTGGAGCAGGTCATCGAAGAAGCTGCGATCGGATACTTTGAAACCTGCGAGGTTCTTTCGGATTTGATCGATGAGCATCGGATCGCGCCGGTTCAGTTTGAAGAACTGATCAAGGTCGCAGAAGAATACAAGAGCACCGACAACCCGGAACAGGCGGCCGCCTTTTACACCCGTGCGGTCGCGATGCAACCGCGCGATGTGGAAATCCGTATGGCCCTGGCCGGGATGTACAAGCAATCGGGACGAACGGAAGACGTGGTAACCCAGTTGAAAGAGGTCGCCCTGATCTTCTGCTCCAAGCGCGAGATGGAACGAGCCGCGGAGGTCTTGAGCGAAGCGGAGCTCATGATGCCGGGCGACCTGGACAGCAAAGAGCGTCTCTACCAACTCTACGTGGAAATGAACGATGTTGAGCGCGCCATTGAAGTAGGCAAGCAATTGGCTCAGCGACTGCGCCGCACAGGGGACCTGCTGAAAAAGAAGGAAGTCTACGAGGCACTCGTTGGACTCAGGCCCACCGACCAAAGCCTGCGAAAGCTATTGATAAACAATTACCTGGATATGGGCGACACCGAAAAAGCCATCGATCAATACGAGATTCTAGCGGAATCCTTGATGACGGAAGGGCGACGAGACAAGGTGGTCGAGGTCTACCGCAAGATCCTCACTTGCGACCCCAAACGCCACGACATCAAATGGCGTTTGGACAATTTGTTTGTGGGGGAAACGCGCAAAATCAAGCGGCGTAAATTTATGATCGTCGGCTCGATCGTCGGCGCGCTCTTCACAGGCTTGGTCAGCTACCAATTGGTTGCCAATGATCATTTTGGAAACTTGCTGCCGAAAGTGAAAGCAGCGGTCAATCGGAAAGATTACGACGAGGCGATCGACGACTACGAGAAGCACGTACAAGCGTACCCCTGGACGTTAACGGCGCTCGACGCAAGCGGCAAGGTTCTGGAGCTCAAGGAAGACCGGGCGGAAGAGAATAACAAACGCAAGCTGATGATCGCGAAGGTCAGGGAGTATATCGCCGGGGGAAACACCGATTCGGCTCGCCGGCTTCTCAGCGGTCTTGTTGAAGAGTATCGCGAAACCATCTACGCCGAGGAACTGGAAGCATGGCTAAGCTCTGTCAAGGCGTCCATTCAAGCGGCCGAGCAGCTCTATGAGCAGGGGCGCAGCTACGAGCGGCGCGGAGATGTGCGCATGGCCTTCGAGGCCTATTCGAAACTCTTTTCCCTTTACGGCAACAGCAAATACGCCAAGAACATTCGCTTTCCCGTTCGTGTGGAGACGCGACCCGCCGGCGCACAGGTCGCAATCAATGGAAAACTGCTGGGGCGGACGCCACTGACCATCGCCTACGATCCTCATAAGAGCTTTCAACTGGAGTTGCGCAGCCCCGACTTCGAAACTATGCAGATCCACAAAGTGAACTCCTGGATGATCAACGAATCCTTGTTGCGCAAAGCCAAGTGGACCTATAAGACCAAACAGCCGGTGGAAGGCTCGGGACTGGTGGTGGGGCGCAACTTCATTATCGGCGGTCGGGATGGACACGTCTATAACTTCGACGTCCCAACCGGGATCATCCGGTGGGAATATGTTGGCGGAACCATCTCCGACATCGTTTCGCGAATCGAGGCCAGCCAAGACACCATCTTTTTCGGCAGCGTCAACGGAAAGATGACGGCCTTGGACCTGACGAGCGGTCGAAAAAAATGGCAGTTCGAAACAGGCCATCCGGTGCGTTCGAGCCCGACCTATATTGGCAAGACCGACACCCTGCTGGTTCCCGGTGGAAACGGAACCGTCTTTCTGTTGGATGCAAGAACCGGGCGAAAGAAGCTGAATGTCCAGACCGGGACCGATACCGTCGGGGAAGCCGTTGTTATCGGAAATCACGCGATCTTCGGCACCGTGAAGGGCAAACTGATCTGCTACGACCTGGAAGACAAAAAGACCGCCTGGTCGGTAGACCTGGACGGCACGCTCCATGCGGCACCGGCCGTCGCAGGCAAGACGCTCTACGTCGGCACCGGCCGCGGGAATCTCTATGCGATTGATTCCAATACCGGGTCGATCCAGTGGAACACGAAAATCGGTCGCGAGATCTTCGGCACTCCCGCGTTGAACGGGACGAAGGTCTACGCGGGGACCAGCGACTACAAAATCAGCGCGGTGGACCGGGCGGAGGGCTCGATCGTATGGAGCTTTAATCCCGACGGGCAGGTGTATTCATCGCCCATCGTCCATAAAGACACATTGTACGTTGGCAGCATCAATGGATCGATGATGGCCATTGATGCGATGCACGGAACCTTAAAATGGCAGTATAAAGCCGGCGGCCCGATTTACGGAGCCGCATCGATCTATAAGGATCAAGTCCTTTTCGGATCCGGTGATTATCGGATCTACTCGCTGACACGATAGCAGGCGAGCGAAACAAGAACCCGTGGAGGTGGAATCGTGGGACTGTTTAGTACACCCGGAAAAAAAGAACTAAAGCGAGCCCGCCGCGAGGCCGCGACCAACCCGACGCCGCTGGCCTACGCCAACCTGGCCGAGAAATATCTGGTGACCGGAGACCCGAAGGCCGCACTTAAAACGGTGCTGGAAGGGCTCGGCCGTTTCCCCAACTCTGATATGTTGGAGCGCGTCCACGCCAGCGTCAAGCGCAGCCACCTGGAAGAGGACTTCGGAAAACTTCACGAACAACTCGCCCAGGAGGCCAACCCGACGACCATGGTGCGCCTGGCGCGACTGTATCTGGAGACGGCCGAAGAGGGCAAAGCTCTCGCCATGTGCGCCCGGGCGATCGAATCCTTTCCGGATCACGACGACGCCTATGCCGTGGTCGCCGATACACGGCTCCATCGGTTCTACAAGGATCACACGGTTAAAGACGCGCTCATCGCCGTGGCCAACCTCGAGCGGGTCATCGCGCTCAACGAGACCAATTACCACGCGTATCAATCCCTCGCCGCGTTTTATCTGACCGTCGGCATGGTCTCCAAGGCCCT
>JAJDCN010000352.1 GCA_029260815.1 Planctomycetota bacterium | reverse complement strand
ACCGCCGTGGAGAATCTGGAGCGGACTAACAGCGGCATAAAAATCGTAGCGGTGGATACAAAGGGCAAGCGGTCCACCATCGAGGCGGACCTGGCTCTCGTGGCAATCGGGATCCGTGGGAACATCGAAAAGCTCGGGCTGGAAAAAATCAAACTCGCCACAGAGGGCAGCTTTATTCGCGCCGATCGCGACTACAAGACCAACGTGGAAGGCGTGTACGCGGTAGGCGACGTGATCGGTCCCCCACTGCTGGCCCACGTGGGGTCGGCCGAAGGGATCCACGCGGTAGAGCACATGGCGGGAAAGAACCCAGAGCCAATCAACTATAACAATATCCCCGGCTGCACCTATTGCCAGCCCCAGATCGCCAGCGTGGGGTTAACCGAGGCTCAGGCGACCGAACAGGGACTCGAAGTGAAGATCGGCCGATTCCCGTTCCGCGCCAGCGGCAAGGCGCTGGCCCTGGGCGACTCGGAGGGCTTCGTCAAGATAATCTACGACGCGAAGTACGGAGAGCTGCTGGGAGCCCATATCCTGGGTAGCGAGGCGACGGAGATGATCGCCGAGATCGGCATCGCCCGGACCCTGGAGACCACCTATCACGAGATCCTCAAGACGGTCCATGCCCACCCCACCCTGTCAGAAGCGATCATGGAGGCGACGGCCGATGCCTACGGTGAAGCCATCCACATCTGAAACCGCGACGCGCACCCTGGAGGTCCGACGCCTGGGACGGGAGGCCTACGGCCTGACTTGGGCGTTGCAAAAGCGCCTGCTGGACCAGCGGATCGCCGAGCAGATCCCGGACACGCTGCTGTTGGTGGAACACAACCCGGTGTACACCCTCGGCCGCAACGCCGACCCCGACCATGTGCTGGCCGACGCTGCGTGGCTGGAACGCCACGGCGTGGAGGTCTTTCACATCGAGCGCGGAGGCGATGTGACTTATCACGGGCCTGGGCAGGTGGTCGGCTACCCGATTCTGGCTCTGCGTCAACACGGGCACGACGTGCACAAGTACCTGCGCGACCTGGAGGAGGTGATCATCCGGACGCTGGCGGACTACGACGTAACGGGCGGACGCGATCCGGACAACACGGGCGTTTGGGTCGGCAACGAGAAGATCGCGGCGATGGGCGTGAAGCTGTCCCGCTGGGTGACCATGCACGGCTTCGCCTTCAACGTCAATACCGATTTGCAATACTACGCGGGGATCATTCCCTGCGGGATTCAACACAAGGGCGTAACCTCCCTGGCGAAACTGCTGGGCCGCGAGGTTCTGCTGCAGGAAGTCGAGGACAAGCTCGTCTATCATTTCACAAATGTTTTTCGTCTGGAGTTGGTTTAAGGAATGGCAGCAAACACGAGAGCGGTTGCGGAAGATCGGGAATCCGCCTTGGCCAGCGATCTGCTGGTCCGGGCCTACAGCAACATGGTTTCGTCGCGAAAGATCGACGACAAGATGTTGGTCATGCTCAAGCAGTCCAAGGGCTATTTCCACATCGGCGTCTCCGGTCACGAATGCGCGCAGACCGCCGCGGCCCTGTCCATGCGCCCCGGCGTAGACTGGGCCCTGCCCTACTACCGTGGGGTGTCGGTTTGCCACGGATTGGGGGTCTCCGCGGAGGAATTGTTTTTGCAATTCTTCGGCCGTGCGACCGACCCGGCTTCCGGCGGGCGGCAGTTGCCCAACCACTTCGGCCATGTGCAGTTGCGCATTCCTTCCCAGTCCTCCCCCACCGGCTCGCAATATCTGCAGGCCGTCGGGATCGCCCACGGAATCATGATGGACGGCACCGACGAGGTCGTCTACGTCTCCTCCGGAGAGGGAGCCACCAGCGAGGGAGACTTCCACGAAGCCCTCAGTTGGGCCTCCCGGTACAAGCTTCCGGTCGTGTTCCATATCGAAGACAACGGCTTCTCCATCTCCGTGCCGCGCCATGAGGAGGTGCCCGGCGAATCGGTCTACGACATGGCCTCCGGCTATCCGGACATTGCCCGCTACGATATCGACGGAACCGACTGGCCCGAAAGCTACACCACCTTCCAAAAAGCCATTGCCCGCGCCCGCGAAGGGAAGGGCCCGGCGGTGGTGGTCACCCAGGTGGTGCGCCTGCTATCCCACTCCAACGCCGACGACCACACGAAATACCGCTCCAAAGAAGAGGTCGAAGCAGACCGCAAGCGAGATCCGATTCCGAAATTGCGGAAGCTGATCCTCAAGGAAAAAGTTCGCTCCGCCGAACAGCTCGACGTGATCGACAAAGAGATCAAGACCGCCGTGGACGAGGCGGCCGATGCCGCCGAGGCTCACCCCAAGCCGGATCCCGCCACCGCAGACGACTTCGTCTATTCACCCGACGGTGGCCTGTTCTTTACCGAAACCGCGCCGCCGACTGACACCGAGCCGATTGTGATGGTCGATGCGATCAACCACGCGCTCGACGAGGAGTTGGAGCGCAACGACAAGATGGTGATCTTTGGACAGGACGTGGCCCACGGCAAGGGCGGCGTCTTTACCGCGACTCGCGGACTGACCGCCAAGCACGGCGTCGAACGGGTGTTCAACGCGCCCATCGCCGAGGCGGCCATCGCCGGTGTCGCTATCGGCCTGGCCTTGCGCGGCTACAAACCGGTGGTGGAGATTCAGTTCGCCGACTACATGTGGACGGCGATCAACCAGATTCGCAACGAACTGGCCACCATGCGCTACCGCTCGAACAACACCTGCAGTGCGCCGGTAGTCCTACGAATTCCCTGCGGTGGATACATTCACGGAGCTCTCTACCACAGCCAATCCGTAGAGGCCTACCTGGCCCATATGCCTGGGCTACGCGTGGCCTTGCCCTCCAACGCGATTGACGCCAAGGGCTTACTCAAGACCGCTATCCGTGGTGAGGACCCGGTGCTTTTCCTGGAGTGCAAGGCCCTCTACCGACAGGGCTACGCCAAGCGTCCTGAGCCGGGTGCCGACTGGATGCTGCCCTTCGGCAAGGCCGCCGTCGTGCGCGAAGGGACCGACGCAACAATCGTCACCTACGGCAACACCGTCCACCGATCCCTGGAGGCGGCCCGGGCGATGGAGGAAGAACAGGGCGTTCAGGTAGAAGTCATCGACCTGCGCACCATCAGCCCCCTGGACACCGATACAATCCTCACATCGGTCGCCAAGACCAACCGGGCGCTCGTGGTCTACGAGGCCAACCTCACCGCGGGATTCGGGGCTGAGATCGCCGCGCGAATCGCCGACGCAGCCTTCGAACAACTCGATGCACCGGTCAAACGCGTGGCCGCCAAGGATGCGCCCTGCCCCTACAACCCGGATCTAGAGGCCGCGATCTTGCCGCAAACCGCCGATATCCAACACGCACTCAAGGAGTTGGTGGCGTACTAATGACCGCAGTCGTCGCAAAGCATCAGCAACTCGAACTCGACGCGGAGGACTGTCTCCAGATCTATCGTCTGCTTCGTCTGACCCGCAACTTCGAGACGCGCATTGCGGCCCTGTACAAACAAGGCGTAATGTACGGCGGTTGCTTTGCCAGCACCGGAAACGAAGCGACCGCGGTCGGCTCTGCTTTCGCGCTGGACTCAGCCGACATCCTGTGCCCGCTACACCGGGACTTGGGCGCCTATCTGACCCGGGGCGAGGACCCTGCCGTGATCGCCTTGGAATACCTTGGCCGAAAAGGAAGCCCGACCCGGGGAACCGATGGGAACCTACATCACGCCAACTTCGATCTCAATTGCATCGGTATGATCAGTCACATCGGGGCCATGCTCCCGGTGGTCGTTGGGGCCGTTTTCGCCAAGCGACACCAGGGCCACGACGTGGTCGGCATGACCTATGTGGGCGACGGCGGCACGAGCATCACCGATTTCCACGAAGGAATCAATTACGCTGCCGTTCAGCAGGTCCCCGTTGTCTTTATCGTGGAGAACAATCAGTTTGCCTTTTCCACGCCCACGAGCAAGCAATACGCCGGAAAGTCTATCGCCGACCGTGCCAAGGGCTACGGCATCCCCGGCGTGCAAATCGACGGAACCAATGTGCTGGAGGTCTACGGAGCCTGTCGTGAAGCGGTCGAGCGAGGCCGCAACGGCGGCGGACCGACCCTGATCGAGTCGGTGACCCTGCGCATGCGGGGACACTCCGAACACGACGACTTCGAGAGCTACGTGCCACCCGCGATGCTCGAAGAATGGGCCCAAAAGGACCCGATCGAACGATTTGAGAGTTACCTGACCGGCGAAGAGATCTTGACGAACGCCCGGAAGGCTCGAATTGAAAGAAATATCGCGATACAATTGGATAAAGCATTCGAACGCGCCCTCGCGGCGCCGCAACCGGACGGTCTGGAAGCGGCCCAAGGCGTCTATGCGGACTGAATCTAAATCAGGGGTGTGAATGGGAACCGCAAAAGCCACAAAGAAAAAGCTGAAAACATCGCTTACAACCGAGCAGATGCACCAGCTGCATTATTATATGGTCCTCAACCGCGTGCTGGATGACAAGGTGACTTCCCTGTACAAACGGGGCGAATTGCTGGGCGCAGCATTCGGCAGCATGGGCCAGGAGGCCATCGGTGTGGGCACCGTCTATGCTCTGGAACCCAACGACGTGATTGGGCCCATGATTCGCAACTCCGGCTCGATCCTGGTCAAGGGTCTGCCACCGGCGAAGTTCCTGGCCAACTACCTGGCCCGGGTCACCGGCCCGACCCACGGACGCGATGGGAACACCCACCTGGGCGACCTGAGCCGCGGTATCGTCGCACCGGTCAGCATGCTCGGTGTAATGATCCCAGTGCTCGCCGGCGTGGCCGAGTCCTTCAAGATCCGCAATGAAAAGCGCGTGGCCATGACCTGGTGCGGCGACGGGGCCTCCTCGGCGGGCGACTTCCATGAAGGGCTCAACTACGCAGCCGTCAGGCAACTCCCGCTAGTCGTAATCCTAGAGAATAACTTATACGCTTACTCCACGCCGATCGAGAAACAGACACGAATCACTGACTTCGCCGACAAGGCCGAAGGCTACGGTATTCCCGGCGTGATCGTGGACGGCAACGACGTGATCGCTGTCTACGAGATCACGAAGCAGGCTGTGGACCGCGCACGCAATGGCGGCGGACCGACGCTGATCGAGGCAAAGACCTTCCGTCGCAAGGGGCATGCAGAGCACGACGACGCTTTTTACGTACCCCAAGAGGTGAAAGATTATTGGGCCAAACGCGATCCGATCGATTTGTACGAAAAGTTCCTCCAGGAGGAAGGCATGCTCGACGATCCAGCCCGTCAGGCGGTTTGGGACAAAGCTCAGGGAATCATCGACGCGGCCGAAGAGGAGGCCCTGGAGGCCCCTCATCCAGACCCAGAGGATCCTAACGCGCGCGGCGTCTACGCGGACTGAAAACGGAACGACAAAAGGAGTTTTCCAGAACGATGCCACAAAAGACCTACATCCAGGCGATTACCGACGGCCTCCGCGAAGAGATGCGGC
>JAJDCN010000351.1 GCA_029260815.1 Planctomycetota bacterium | reverse complement strand
CGGCCGACACGCTCGCCGCATCGCGCAAATCGACGATCAATAACACCTTCCCCGGTTTCAAAGCACCGTTCTGCTTGCCGACGTGAAATTCTCGCTGTTCAGTCGTTTGGCACGTGGGTCAAGTATTCGATGATGCGGGCCTGTTGGATGGAGAGTTTTCGCTCCTTGGGATCGCCTTGCTGCCAGTCGTTGATGTAGCGAATCACCACCTTGTGCCGTCCCGGCCGGACCGTCAGATCAACCGCGTAGGTCCCCCACTCGGTCCTGTTCACCTCTGCTTGCGCGTAGGCC
Organism: Planctomycetota bacterium; assembly: GCA_029260815.1. GTDB lineage: Bacteria > Planctomycetota > B129-G9 > JAJDCN01 > JAJDCN01 > JAJDCN01. The sequence continues at coordinate 11,168 of JAJDCN010000351.1, read as the reverse complement.
TGGTCGCCCACAAGGATGTTCGCCCGGGGCGGCGTGCCGCCGGGATAGGTGCCACGGGCGGTCAGCTCGATTCGAGCCGGTCCGCCGATAAATTCGTGATCGAAGGTCAGGTGGCTGTTGGTGAACAACTCGCCGTTTTGTTCTTTCTTCAGCTTGAATTTCCGAGCATTCGAATTGTGCATCTTCAGAGCGTCCACCGTCGTAGCCCGTGGCACCGCCAGCAGGGCTGCCGCCCGATTCGCCGAATGCATCGCCCCATCGAAATCGCCCGCAGCCCGCGCGGTTTTGGCCGAAGCGATCTCCGGCCCGGCGTAGCGAGTCCGTACAGCGCCTTTCTTTTTTTGCCAATACACCAGCAGGGCTTCGGCCTGCGCGATGCGCGTGGCGGCTTCGGTCTCGCGGGCTTTGCGGATCCCGTCTGCCGCGTGTTGCAACTGTGCGCGATCGAAACGCACGCGATGGGTCAACGCTTCCCGTTCACGTACGGCGAAGGTCGTGTCTGTGGTCAGCCCGGAGGCTGGGTCACGAATCGTGGCTTCATAGCGTCCGCCGAATCCGCGCAGGCGCGCGCGGCCTTGCGCATCGGTGATTGTCATGCCCGTGGTCGTCCACTGGCGGATCAGGCGTTGAAGCGCGTGATAGGCCGGCTTCGGCTGGCGGTTGGCGTCCAACAGCCCGCCTCGGTGAATGAAGCCACCGTCGGTATCGTCCCACCAGGTGATGGAGCGGACGGCCGGTTCCGCAAAGAACAGCGTGTAAGCGACGGTCAGGTAATCCGCCTGAAGTTGCAGGCTCCAGTCGCGACCCCAGTAGCCCCGCGGGGCCTGTGACGCGCCGGGGGCGCACAGCTCGGTGATGTGGATCTCTTTGCCGTGCTTTGCAAAGGCTTCCACTTGTTCGGCCATTCGCGCCAGGGAGACCCGCTCGAAGGTTTCTTCCGGGGTAAAGGCGTTGTAATAAAACTGAAGTCCCAGGATGTCGTAGCGCAACTTATCAGCCGCGAATCGGGTGGGCAAGTCTAGAGGCTTCAGCGGGAGCTTCTTGTAGGTGGATCCGAGCGGGTCCGCAAAGTTGATCAGCGTTCGCGCTGTCGGGTCCAGCGCCTGGACGCCCGCTGCGGCGTTTTGCAGCAAGACGCCCAAGTCATCCACTGTCATCCTGCGGACGTTCGCCCAGGGGGCCAAAGGTTCGTTGGTCAGCTCCCAGATGTCGATGGCGTCGCCAAACTGGTTGACCAGTGCCGTAATGCGCGCGCGACTGAGCGCCTGGAAGTCAGCGGGTTTCGCGGACCGAACATAGTGCGGGATTACCTTGGGAGAAAACCAGAAGACCGCGTGCGCCTTTAGCGTCCATCCGGCCGCCTTGAGCTGCTCCAGCCCCAGGCGGTAGCGCATGTCGTAGAAATCGTTTCGGTCGGGTGTCGGTTGGGTGAGGCGCCAATTAAAGTGAAAGGTGCCATGATTGATCCCGGCCGCCTTCCAGTGTTGCATAAGGACCGGATCGAACTCGTTGAGGGTCACGCCGAACAGGAAATCATGGGACACCTGGCGATAGCGAACTTCCACGCCGGAGACCGACTTGCCCGCGGCATCTACCACATGCAACTCCAGGCCACCCTTACGGACGGCCTCGATGTTTTGTTTTGCCTGCTGAAAGGCTTGTTCGTCGGGTTTGGAAATCCCGACGATAGGCTCAGTTGCGTAGGCCTGCGGGGCGGACAGCGCCAACAACCCGATGGCCAGGGCGCTACGGGATTGCGCCCAGCGGCGTATCCGCTGGAGCCGGCTTTCTGTGTTTTCCGTCCAGGATGTGCTGATAAAACTGCTCCACTTTTGTGGCGGCGACCTGCCAGGAACAATGTTCTTGCGCAAACGCCCGAGCCGCCCGGCCCATGGCCTCCGCCGCGTTTGGATCTTCGAACACGCGAAGAATGGCGGCCGCGTACGCTTCCGGATCACTCTCGGCCAGTATACCACAGGGCGCGTCGCGGAACACTCGGGTGACGTCGCCCACCGGGCTCGTGACGATCGGCCGCCCCGCCGCCAGGTAGTCCCCCAGCCGGATCGGGTCGCGCCCTTCGTTGCACACTGTGCGTCTCAACGGCAGAAGCAGAACGTCCGCCGCGCCGAAGAACTGCGGCATGCGGCTGTAGAGCTGCGGGCCGAATTGTGTTACCCGGTGGCCGATGCCCAACCGCCGGATCGCAGGGTTCAGGCTCTTCGGCTGGGTGCCCACCAGGACCAGTCGCGCTGTGGGACATCGGCCCAGAACCCGTTCGAAAGCACGCAGGGCCAGGTCTATGTCGTAGTGGACGAATCCGGAATACAGCACCACCGGCTCCGTCGGGTCCAGGCCCAGCTCCAATCGAGCCTGCGTACGATCGGTGGGCTGGATCAGATCGACGCTTGAGCCGGAGGCCAGGTACAGTCGTCGCGTATCGGCAAGCCCTAGGGCTCCGGCCCGCTGAAACAAGGACGAGCTGGTTAGAGTCAGGCCGTCCGCGTACTTTCGGAAACGTTCTTCCAAGAACGTTTCGACCGGCGCGAACAGCGTGTTGAGGACGCCGTGTCGTTGGCGAATCGCCCCGCCCCGGCCCCACCAATCCGCCCAGTCCATGACCAACACCCGCGCGTGCAGCCACTTCTGCACCATTGCAGGCAGCAGCACCGCCGGTCGGCAATCGAAGGCGTGGACCAAGTCAAACCGCTGTCGGCGCAGGTAGGTTGCGCGCCGCAAAGCGCCCACCGGGTCCCACCCGGACCGAAGCGATCCGAACAACAGGTCCGGCGTTTCCACCACACGCACGCCTTGTTCCATCGATTCTGCGAATCGCACCCGGCGTGTGGGCGAGAGAGTCAGCAACGTGACCGTGTGCCCCGCCCGGACCAGCCATCGCCCCAGGTGAAACGCGCGGAAGTACGTGCTACGGCCGCGCACGTTATGGTTAAGCATGAGGATGCGCATGGTCCCTCCGGTCGGCGGTGTGGCCGTGCAGCATCTGGTCGAAATGGTCCACGACGGCGCGGGTGTTCGCTGGATAGGCGAAACGGGTTCGGACTTCTTGCGCGGTTTGTTGCGTGGGAAGCGTTTCGCGCAGCGCCCGTTCGCACGCCGTGGCAACCGATGCCGGATCGCCGGGCTCCGCGAAGCGTCCGTGCCGTCCTTCTTCTACGAAATCCAATGCGCCCCCGTGGTCGCTGACCACTACCGGCAGGCCATGGGCCAGCGCTTCCAGGACAACCAGGCCGAAACCCTCTGGCCGTGTGGTCGGCAAGCAGAACAGGTCGGCCGCCGCGTACAACCGGTCTGGTTCGTTCAGATGACTAGTGAAAGTCACGGCGTCTTCTATGTTGTGGTGTGCAACGAGATCGTGTAGGTGGCGCGTGTAACGCTCGTTTCCGGGGAAACACGCTCCGGCGATCACCAGCCGCGCCGTGGGAAACGGGCCCTGCTTCAAGCGCGCGAACGCCTCAATTAACACGTGCATCCCCTTGCGCGCGGACAGCCGCCCCATGGTGGCGATCACCGGTGAGCCGTCGACCCGAAGCGGTGGCGCGTCCGACCCGGTGCTTTCGACCCAGTCGTCATGTATCACCTGAAGGTAGGTGCCATCGGGAAACTGCGCGCCGGTCGCGCGGGAGTTACACAGGAGTACATCGGCGTTGCGAGCGACAAACCGCGCGTAGGCCAAAGAGATCGGCCCCAATTCGTCAAAGACTTCTCGGATGTGCCACACGTGGGGTCGACCGGTGCGTCGCGCGGCGGTGGCCGCGGTCGGTAGCAAGGCGGTGTTAGTGTAAACCAGATCGATTTTACGCTGATGGATGAGCCGCGTCAGAGCACGCGCCGAAGGAATCATGGAGCCGAGAAGCGACAGAGCGCCGAGGCCGCGGAGGGACTTTTTGCGAATCACCGTGAGGGATGGGAATAGGACCACCGTTGAGCCCGCCTGTTCGAATGCCGCCGCCGCCGGGCCGTCATCGGGCAGGACAACCGTCCACTGGTAGCCGCGGGAACCGGCGTGGCAAACGACGCTTAGAGCCGCGCGGGTGGCTCCGTACAGATCGGCGGTCGGGTTGACCAGGAGGATCTGCCCGGCAGCCGGCGCGCCGGTCACGGGGCCGCGCCCAACAGTCGGCGCGCGGTTCGTTTCGCTCGGCGATAGGGGACAGTCCAGTTGTAGCAGCCGGTCCATTTTCGCGCGAACGTGATCGGCGTGTCGGCTGCGTTGATCTCGATGCGGCGAATCCGGTAAGGGTTGTCGGCGCTGTGAACGACACCGGGATTGGTGCCGAAGGCCACGCGGTAGCCCGCCTCGCTCACAGCTTGTTCGAGCGCCGGGGTGCTACGGCCAAACGGATAGGCGAAGGCTTCGATGTCGGTGCCCAGGCGATTCTCCAACTCGATCTTACTTTGACAAATCTCGCGTGCGGCGCCCATCGGATCGAGCAACGTCAAGTCCGCGTGGGACAGGCTATGGGAGCCGAATTCCCAGCCGGCTTGGCGCAAGCTCTCCATGCCGCTGAGGTCGAGAAAGCGCGTCGGGTCGGTGCCCATCCTGTCGGCGATCACAAAGACCGAGGCGGTAAAGCGAAACTCCTGAAGGATCGGTAGCGCAGTTGACAACAGGTCGGCGAACCCGTCGTCAAAGGTGATCAACACCGCCAGGGGTGGGAGGATTGGTGCCTCGGGCCCACCGATCACCGATTCCATTAAACGGGAGAGCGAAATTGTACGATAGCCCCGCTCGTGGAGATATTGCATCTGCATGTGGAATGCTTCGGGAGATACGGCGATACAGTTTCGATCGTCTCCTTCCGACACGCGAGCGATGCGATGATAGGCCAACACCTTGCATCCTGCCTCGCCGGAGAACAGGTTGCGTGCGCGCACAAACGGCACGAAGGCGGTACTGACCAGGTTTTGCATGAGTAATCGATTCTTTGCGTTCATCCGTTTATCCATGTTTGGGTTGAGCGGCCGCTGCCACTGCGACGGTCAAAGCTACGTGCAGCCAGACGAAGCCGCGCCAGAACACGTTGGTAAACAACGAAGAGACCAGCAGCGCCACCCCCGCGGCGATACAGGCACACAACAGGGTTCGCCGGTCTGGTTCGCTCGCGGTGGCGAGCCACCCCCGTCGAACCCACACCGCCAGCGCGATCCCCAGCCACAGCAGGGCCGCGAGCCCCAAAGCCCCGGTGTCGTACAAGGTCGTCAGTATGAAGTTCCATGAAACGCGGCCCAAGAGGTAATTCTCTTCGGACTTGTCGATGGCCCGGATGTTGCCGGCTCCGTGGCCCAACAGTGGCCGGTCGGCGATCCGCTCACCTAGCAGATGCAAGGTCCGTACCCGCGTCTGCGCGTTCTCTTCGTTCGGATCGACGATGCTGGCCACCCGCGCCGGCACCCGCGTGAGCGCGGCCGGGTGAACCCAGGATACCACGCCGATCCCCACAAGGCCCGCCAAAAGGAGGGCGCCCAGAGGCCGGAGCACCTGAAGTCGGCCGCGCCAGGACAGGAAGAAATACACGATCAATCCCACCGCCAGACCGACCCAAGCCGCGCGCACCATGCTGACGATCAAGGCAGCGACCAGGACCATCGCACCGATGCGCGCCCAGCCGCGCGCACGCCCTTGTCCAGACAGCCAGGCTGGCGCCGCCAGGAGCAGCGCATAGGCCAGATAGGCGCCGAACAGGTCCGGCTCTGTAAACGTTCCCGACGGCCGCCCTTCGTCGCGCAAGAACGACGCGGCGTACCCGCTGCCCTCGTAAAGATGCTCAGCCGCCAATAGCGTTGGCCATCCGGTGCGGATTGCAACAGTTTGATACAGTCCCAACAACGCAACGGCCACTGCTGCGCCGACGATCACGCGCCACGTTGCGTTACGGGTCTGTTGATTGGAGAGGGCATTGACTCCGACAAAGTAGAGCGTCCCCGCGGTGATCATCAATCCCAGGACGACGATGCTGTCGGGAATCGATTCCGCGTGGGCGAGACCAAAGAGGTTGATGGCCAACATCGTGGCCAGGGGCGCCAGCAAGGGAAAGGTGAGTCGCTTCCGGGACTTCGCCGCCCGCCACAAGGTGCCCAGCAGCGCCGCGGCCACCACCGCCTGGTAGGCTCGCAGTCGGACGCCCGGCTCCGACCAGGCGTAAGCTTCCAGGGGCACCATCGCCGCGATCGCCAGAATCCCGAACCGTGGGCTCAGAATTGCGGCGGCCAGCACACCACCGAAGAGGACAAGTGCCAGACCGATCAGTGGTGCGCCGGCCGCAACGCAAGTACCGGCAACCAAAACTCCGCCCGTAAACCCGAGGAACGAATTCCCTTGGGCGGCGGGGATTGTTGCCGGACTCCCCGTAATTGTTGTCTCCCCGCGCATGATCACCCCTTACAGGCGTGAATAAACAAATTCCGGAATCGCGTACACCCTCCGGTTCAGAATCAAGCCGTCCGGCGCACGGCCGGCGGTGCGCAGGCCCTCGACTGCGCTGCGGACGACCTCCCACCGGGTCTTTCCCGCGCGAACCACCAACACGGTGGCGTCCGCGACCATCGCCAACGCGGCCGCATCGAAGTAGGGGTTCACCGGAGCCGAGTCGAGCAGGATAAAATCGAATTTTTCAGCGGCGGCACGAAGAAACTGTTCAAAGGACTCCGAGGCGAACAGGGTTCGGGGCTCGAATTCGAGAGTGTCCCGCGTGTTGAGTACCACGAACAGGTTGGCCACCGGCGTGGTTTGGATCTGCACGCCCGGAATCTGCGGCAGGTCCAGGTCCAGCGGGCTGGGAACCTCCCCGGCGGATCCATTGAGCACGTGATGGAGCACCGGCCGGCGCAGATTGGCATCTACCAGCAGCACCCGCGCCGCGTCCCGCCGGGTCAGGGCTGTGGCGAGATTGAGGGCCATGGTGGAGACGCCTTCTTTATGCACAGCGCCGGTAACCTGAATAATCCGGGCAGGGCCTTTACTTGGGCGATGTTGCAGGCGCTCGCCGATCTTGCTGTAAAGGGTGCTGGGCCGGGTGTCACCGGAGAGGACCCGGGCCATGCCTTGACCTTCTGGGACCGAGCCGAGTACCGGAACGCCCAGGAGCTCTTCGGCCTCCCATTCGTTGTGGAGTGCATGATCGAAGTAGTCCACAACGAACGCTGCAACAAGACTGAGAAAGCCGGCGACAAGCACTGACAGAAACACGAACAACGTCGGCCGTGGTGTGATTGGTTGAAGCGGCATGGAGGCCGATTGGACCACCGCGAGGTTGGAGACCTTGGCATCTTCCTGGGTTTTCTCGATGGAGCTTTGGTTAAGCTTGTTCACGGCGAAGTCAAGCAGGCTTTTGCTCTCGTCCGCCTGGCGGGTGTGGGCGTCCAGATCTTTTTCTTTTTGGCTCAGCGCAACCAGTTTCTTGTTCCGGGCGTCCAGGGCTTTCTGCAACCATTCTACTTGTTTGCTAAGCCCCGCCTTTTCCGTCTCGGCAAACAACTTGGCGCGCTCCAGAGCCAGGTGGTTTTGATTTATTCCGCTGGTCTCGGAGTCAAACGTCTTGCGCTGGGCCGAGGCGATAGCCTCTTTGGCTTGTTTGATCCGCAGACGCACATCGGCGACTTGCCGGCTGTCGGGCTTGTAGAGGGTTAGCAGGCGGGCCTGGTCCAACTGCAGCGTCAGTAGTTCGTCTTCGAGCCGCCGGATTTGTTCGTTGCGCACCAGCCGTTTCTCCAGGGGGATCTGCTTGGGCAGCTCGGCCAGTTTTTTTCCAGTCTGGGCGATCTGAGCGTCGGTCTTGGCGATTTCTGCGTTCAGGCCATCGACGCGATCCTGTAGTGCCGTAATCTGGCCGATGGCGGCTCGGATCTGGGTGTCCAGGTCGCTAACCCCGCCCTTTGTCTTGAGGGCCTGGAGCTTGTTCTCGGCGACTTCCAGGTTGCGCCGGCGTTTGTGTACCAGCTGGCGATACAGGGCGCTCATGGACCGCGCGGAGGGCTCCTGGGGTGCGGCGGGCATCCGGGCGATCTTGCGGTGCACATCGATGTGCAGGTCTCGGTAGCCCGTCAGCAGGCGGTCTACTACGTCGCGAGCGAGATCCCGGCTCCTGGCGGTAAAGGCGATCTCCACCACGTTGGACTCGGCGACCTGGCCCACCCGCAGGTGCTTCTCCACCAGCAGGATGGCGCGCTCGTTGTCCGTTAAGACGTTTTTGCGGATAATGTCGTCGAGCAGGCGCACGGCGTTTCCGATCCAAGAAAACTCCGACTCGAACCGTTCGGCGCCGAGATTGGCCACCACATGTTCCGCGAGGGTCCGGCTGCGCAGGATTGCCAATTCCGAGAGGATTTCCTCGCGCCGTTCGGTCGAAGGGGAGACCACCGTGGTTGCGGCAACGATGCTGGAATCAATTCCTGCGTTTTCGCGTCCCTGTTTGATCATCACCCGCGCGATCGAGCGGTATTCGGGCGACTTGAACAGAATTCCGGCCACGCACAGCAGGACCGTCGTGAAGAAAAAGACGGCAATGAGGACCTTGCGACGGAACAAGACGTCAAAAAAATCTCGAAGCGATTGCTTGGATGGTTTTTTTCTTTCGTTCATGTTTGTCCGGATGCTCGCCTAGTGTCCGATCAAAATCTTTGAAGATGCAAAGGCGTTGTTGTCGCTGCCATCGGAACCGATGACGTAGTCAAACCCAACGCTTTGAGGCACCATATTGTTGATGTACAGGAGGACCAGATCGTTGAGTTCGGCAATGAATGTTTTGGGAACGATCACCACGTCATAGGGTTGCAACGGAATATCCTGAAAGCTGCGCTCTTTGTCGATCGCTTCGTCCAGGTCGATGCGGAAGGCCAGCCGGCGGCCTTCCTTGGACTTGCGGATCAGGATGACCTCATCGCCGTCGGCGCGGACGTTTATCCCCCCCGCCGCGATGACCGCGTGCAGTACTGTCATCTGACCCTTGAGGGGGAATGTGCCTGGGCGGATCACCTCCCCGCCTACGTAGATTTGCTGGCCGATCGCCTCGCGAACCGTGACGGTGATGTCCGGCCCGACCAGGTGTTCGGCATACAGTGTCTGGAGTTCCGCTTGCAGTTCGTGCGGCGCTTTTTCGCGCGCCAGCACCCGGCCGATCATGGGCAGCGTTAACGTGCCGTCGGGCAGAACCTGGAGCGTGTCGTTGAGTTCGGGGTGGTGGGTAAAACGCACCTGAATCGTGTCGCCAGCCTCCAGCAGATATTTATGGCGGACCGACTCCTCCCAGGTGGGCAATCGCCGCGGCGGCTCGGAGGCGCAGCCGGTGGCGAGAGAGACCATCGCAGCAATCAGCAGCAGCAAGAGAAGCCAACGGCCAATGTGCTCGGCCGGATCGCGCGCTTCGACGCGCACACGCTGCGGTGGAGCCTCTGTCTTTCCAAATGGATCGTACATCGTTTTTTTCCTATTTCGGCGCGGCGAACGCAACCACTGTCTTTTACTTTTTATCGTTCTATATTATATCAAAGGCGGGCCGAATCGTCAAGGAAACCCAGGCCCTCCGGGGAATCAGAGTGTGCGGGAATTACTCGGATGAGAAGGTGGCTTCCGGTTTCGCGCGGTGACAAAATTTGTCAGCTTGCATCCCGCGAATGCCTAACTTCCGCTGTGACAACACGCCGAGCGTGTTGTGTGCAGTCCATCGCTTTTTCGGTCCGACAATTGCTGAACTATTTTCAGCTTTGTGAATACTGTGATTTGGCGATTGCAAATAGGAAAAATAAAATGCTCAACGAAATTGGAAAACATTCAACGATCGGCGTGTTACTGAACGATATCGCAGAAGCCCGACGTTTCGTGCCGCCCACCCGAAAGCTGCCGTTTCGACCGGCGACGCTGAAGCCAAAGTTCGTCCCGGCGTCTCAAGACCGCGGCTTCGTACCAGCAACCCGCAAGCCCGAAGGGTCCAGCGGGGTCAAGCTGGCGCCCGCGCCGAACTTCGGCGGGGCGGTGGTCCTGGCCCAGGCGGGAGTCGTGTTGGAAGTGACAGGCGATTCCCTGCGCGTCGGGACCGTGATCGACGTTCGCGTTTAAGTTAGGGCCAATCGTAATAGATTAAGCGCCGTGTTGGCGGCCCGCCGCTTGATGGTGGTCCGGCTACCGCCGAAGACGTAACGCTTCACGCGGACTCCGTCGGCGTCGGCGACTGCGATGTAGACGAGTCCCACCGGTTTCTTCTTGCTCCCTCCGCCCGGCCCTGCGATGCCTGTGATCCCTATGCCAAAATCTGCGCCGGCGTGCGCTTTGATACCGCAGGCCATCCGCGCCGCCACCGGGGCACTCACAGCGCCATGTTTGCGGATCAGCGCCGCGGGCACGCCCAATGTTCGCGTCTTCGCAGTGTTGGCGTAGGCGACCACCGATTCCAGCAGACAGTCGGAGGCGCCCGGCACGTGGGTGAGCAGGTCGCTGACCCCGCCGCCGGTACACGACTCGGCAAGCGCGACGGTCTTTTTGTTTTTGCGCAGGCGTTGAACAATTACGGCCTCGAGCGTATCGGACCCGGTGCCGAAGACCAGGTCGCCCAGGCGTTTGCGCAGTTGTCGTTCGACGCGTCGCAACAGGGCGCGCGCGGCGGCGGGGTCTGCGTCCGCTGCCTGGATGCTGACCTCCATAGCCGCGGGCGTGACGCGGGTCCCCACGCGGGCTCCGGTGGCGTCGTTCATCAGGTCTTCGATTTTCGCCTCGGCGTGGACCTCGCTGGCGCCGAACAGGCGCAGGATCTTGCGTGCCAGACAAGCTGAGGCAACCGCGCGTTGACGCAGCAGGGGGGCCACCGCAGTCCGGTACATGTGCTCCATTTCCGTTGGTACGCCAGGCAGGACGAACAGCATTGCGGTGACCGCCGGTCGCGCGCGGCGGTGCGTGAGCCAGAAGCCTTCGGCGGTACCGATGGGGTTGAGCAGCGTTCGGGCGCCTTGAGGCCGACAGGTCTGCCGGCGTTGGCTGGGCAGTAGGGGCCAGCCGCGCCGTCCAAAGTACGCGCGCAACCGTTGCAAACCTGCCCGGTCTTGAACCAGTTTTCGCCCCAGCGCTCGCGCCGCGGCCTCGCGGGTGAAGTCGTCGCGGGTGGGGCCGATACCCCCGGTGACCAGGACCACGCCCGCTCGTCCCAGCGCCGTGCGAATTGCGC
>JAJDCN010000036.1 GCA_029260815.1 Planctomycetota bacterium | reverse complement strand
TCTACAACCCGGACGTCCAGATGGTGGCCGTGTGCGACGTGGACGTCGTGCGCCAGAAGGTCGCCCGCAAGCAGGTGGAGGACTATTACAAGACCCACAGTCCCGGCGCCGGCTACAAGGGCTGCGCCATGTATGGCGATTTCCGCGACGTGCTCGCGCGCCCCGACATCGATGCGGTCATGATCGCCACGCCGGACCATTGGCACGCGCTCGTCGCCATCGCCGCGGCAAAGGCGGGCAAGGACGTGTACTGCGAGAAGCCCCTGGCGCTGACCATCGAACAGGGCCGTGCCATGTCCGACGCCATGGCACGCTACGGGCGCGTCTTCCAAACCGGCAGCCAGCAGCGCTCGGCGGAAAACTTCCGCTTCGCCTGCGAGCTGGTGCAGAACGGCCGCATCGGCAAGCTACACACCATCGAGGTGGGCATCCCCACCGGCGTGTCCACCACCGTCGGCGCCCATCCGGACATGTCCATCCCGCCGGGCTTTGATTACAACATGTGGCTGGGCCCCGCGCCCTGGGAGCCCTATACGAAGGGCCGCTGCCATTGGAACTTCCGCTATATCCTCGACTACTCCGGCGGCCTGGTCACCGACTGGGGCGCCCATCACCTAGACATCGCGCAGTGGGGCAACGGCACCATGCGCACCGGGCCCATCTCCGTGGAAGGCGTTGGCGATTACCCCGGCGAAGGCTTGTACAACACCGCCATCGGCTACCGCTTCCAGTGCGAATACGCAAACGGCGTCAAGCTGATCTGCTGGGACCGCTTCCCGCAAGGCGTCCGATTCATCGGACCCGACGGCTGGGTCTTCGTCAAGCGTGGATACATCGATACGCATCCGAAGTCCCTGCTGACCTCCGTTATCGAGCCGAACGAGATCCATCTGGCGCACTCACGGGGTCACCACCCCAACTTCGTCGACTGCGTCCGCTCCCGCGCCGAAACCGTGGCGCCGGTGGAAGTTGGACATCGCTCAGTTACCCTGTGCCACCTGGGCAACATCGCCATGCGCATGGGCCGAAAGCTGAAATGGGATCCGAAGGCGGAGAACTTCGGGAACGACCCGGAGGCCAACCGGATGCTCTCCCGCCCCATGCGGGCTCCCTGGTCCCTGTCTTAGGCCCCGTCGGAGGTTGCGCGTGTACCGTTGGCCCCGATTCCTGGTCCTGCTTCCGCTGCTGGTCGCCTGCGCCTGCGCCGCGGCGCCCACTGGCCGCGCGCCGCAACTGCCAGCCGAGGCCCTGGAACAGATCGACCGGGCCCTGCCCGACCGGGCCGGCGTTTTTCCTGCAAAGCCTCGCCGGCTACTGATCTTCACCGGTTGCAAGGGCCCCCGGCACACTTCCATTGCGTGGGGAGCCGCGGCTGTGGAACGATTGGGACACCGGACGGGCGCCTACGAGCCGGTGGTCAGCGACGACATCGCCATGTTCGAGCCGGATACCCTCAAGCAGTTCGACGCGGTCTTCTTTGTCAACAGCACCTACGAGCTGTTCCTGCCGGAGCCGAAGGATTTTGCGCAACTCGCCGAGCCGGACAAACACATCGCTCTGCTGCGCGACGCGCGACTCAAGCAAAGCCTTCTGGATTTTGTGTACGCCGGCGGCGGATTGGCCGGATGCCACGCGGCCGCAGATTCATTCTACGATTGGCCCGGCTTCCGCACCATGCTGGGGGCCGCCTACGATGGGCACCCGTGGAACGACGCGAAGGAGGTCGCCACGCTCAAAGTGGAGGAGCCGGACCATCCGCTGAGCGTCGCGTTTGCGGGGACTGCCGAATTCAAGATCGCCGATGAGTTGTATCAATTCAAAGAGCCATACTCCCGCGAAAAGCTGCGCGTCCTACTAAGTGTGGATCTGGCCAAGACGCAAACCACGCGACCCTACACGACAAAGAACATGCGCCGCGCGGATGGAGATTACGCCGTCAGTTGGATCCGCCGCTACGGTGCGGGCCGTGTATTCTACTGCTCCCTGGGTCACGCGGAGGCGAGCTTTACCCATCCCACCGTGTTGCGTCACTTTCTGAACGGCATCCAGTTTACCCTGGGCGACCTGCAAGCGGATGCGACACCGAGTGTCAGGACCGGGGGTGCGCAATGATCAATCGAATCTCCCGCCGCGGGTTCTTGAAGCAAACCACCCTGGGTGCCGCCGCACTGGCCTTGGGCGCGCCCAGCATCCTGCCGTCCACGGCGTTGGGCAAATCGGGGGCAATGGCCCCCAGCGAACGCATCCGCATCGGCTGCATCGGGGTGGGCGGCATGGGCGGCTACCACACTGTGCAGTACGGCTCTGGCGGCCTGTCCGCCCGCCGAGACGTGCAGATCGTGGCCATCTGTGACGTGGACGCCGAGCGTCGCGAACCGATTGCCGATGCGGTGGAGAAGACCTACGCCGACCGGTTCGGCAAGTCGCGCTATCGCGGCGTGGCCCGATACAACGACTTCCGTGAGCTGCTGGCCCGGGACGACATCGATGCGGTCCTGATCGCCACGCCGGATCACTGGCACGCGTTGATCAGCATCGCCGCGGTGCAGGCCGGCAAGGACGTCTACTGCGAGAAGCCGATGACCCACAACATCGCGGAGGGTCAGGCGTTGGTCCAGGCGGTACGCCGTTACGGGCGCGTCTTCCAGACCGGCACCCAGCAGCGCTCTTGGGATATCTTCCGCGTCGCCTGTCAGATCGTCCGCAACGGTTGGATCGGCAAGCTAAAGAGCATCCAGGTGGGCCTGTATCCCAGTGGTTCGGGGGTGCCCGCGTCGGCTCATCCGGCCATGCCCATTCCGCCCGGATTCGACTACGAGCAGTGGCTGGGCCCCGCCCCCTGGGCGCCCTATACCCAAGGCCGTTGTCACGGACAGTTCCGGCAGAACTTCGATTATTCCGGCGGCGTCATTACCGACTGGGGCGCCCATCACCTGGACATCGCACAATGGGGCAACGGCACCGACCATACCGGACCGATCGAGATCGAGGGCCGGGGCACGTTTCCCTCCGAAGGGATCTACAATACCGTCCAGCCCGGCTATCACATCCGATGCACCTACGCCAACGGCGTCCAACTGGTCTGCCGCGACGGCTTTTCGCCGGGCGTGAAGTTTATCGGCACCGATGGCTGGACCTTCGTCAACCGGGGCGCGGCCGACGCGAGTGACAAGTCCCTGCTGACGCGCCCGATCGGTCCGGACGACGTCCGTTTGTACGAGGCGGATCATCATTGGGACAACTTCTTCCGTTGCGTGCGAACGCGCGAGGAGCCGTCGGCGTCGGTGGAGGTCGGACATCGCTCGGTGAGTATCTGCCACATGGCGAATATCATGATGCGACTGGATCGCAAGTTGAAGTGGGATCCGAAAAACGAAACGTTTGTCGACGACGCGGAGGCCAACCGCATGTTGGGCCGCGCGATGCGGAGTCCGTGGCGCTTGTAAGGTTGCGACCGAAAAGAGAATGAAGAGAAGAACAAACATGCCGTTGAATACACAGGAGAGGATCATGAACCATTGGTTGAAAGCCGTTTGTGTTGTCCTGACGCTGACCGTGATGGCCAGTGCCGCTCGCGTGGGCTGGTCCGAAGATCCGGCCAAACCGCTCCCGGCCCATGTCGTGGAGAAAATCGCCGCCGCGATTCCCGCCAAGGCGCAGGTCAAGCCGACCGGGCCGCGCAAGGTATTGGTTTTTACCCTGACGCGCGGGTATCGCCATTCGTCGATCCCATGGGGTGCCCAGGCGTTTGCGTTGCTGGGAAAGAAAACCGGCGCCTACGAGCCGGTCGTCAGTGATGATGTCGCCATGTTCGAGCCGGAGACGCTGGCGCAGTTCGACGCGGTGGTTCTGATGAATTGCACTGGAAACCTGTTCGGACCCAACCCGTCGGAGCGCGCGAAGATGGATCTGGAGCAACTGGAAGCGGCGCGCAAACGGGAGCAGGAGTTGCGGAATTCTCTGCTCGATTTCGTGAGCAAAGGCAAAGGTTTGGTGGGCATTCACGCGGCCACGGATTGTTTCTATGAGTGGGGCGAGTTTGGCCGCATGATGGGCGGCTACTTCAACGGACATCCTTGGTGGTACAGCACCGACGCCGACGGGAAGCCCTCGGCTCCTTCGGTGACCCTCCGTGTGGAAGAACGCGATCACCCGGTGTGTGAAGCGTTTGAACAGCCGGAGTTCGTTCTGCACGATGAGATCTACCAGTTCCGCGCGCCCTATTCCCGTGAGGCCCTGCGCGTTCTGTTGAGCATCAACCTGGCCAAATCCAACGCGGACCACCCGAGGATCAAAGGGAGCCTGCGGCGGCCCGACGGCGATTATGCGGTCAGTTGGATTCGCGAATACGAAAAGGGTCGCGTGTTCTATTGCTCCCTGGGCCACGGAGAAGCAATCTATACCAACCCGACGGTTTTGAAGCACTATCTGGACGGCGTGCAATACGCCCTGGGCGACCTGAAAGCCGATGCTACACCCAGCGCAAAGCTCGGCCCGGACGCGGACAAACCGATGACCCTGGACGCGGCGTTCAAGCAATTGCCCACCTATTCGTTTAGACTCTCGTTCAGCCGGAAGCCGCTCAGCGTTGTGGCCGACCACGTGCGCGACTCCAAGAATGATCCGAAAGCGCGAGCGGCGCTCGCCAATCGGTTGGCAGCTCTGCTGGCGACCGACGCCACTCCTGACTGCAAAGATTTTGTCTTCCGCCAGCTCAAGCGCATCGGGTTCGCCGAGCAAGTGCCGGCCATCGCAAAGCATTTGACGAACCCCCGGCATTCCCACATGGCCCGCTACGCGCTCGAGCGCATGAAGGCGCCGGAGGCGGGCAAGGCCCTGAGCGACGCGCTAGGCGCGTTGATGAACAGAAAGTCCATCACGGCCGCCGAAAAGATGATCGCCGACAATACGGAGGACCCGAAAAAACTCGAGAAGGCTCTCGAAATCTATCGGAAAGACCTCCTGGCGATGCAGGTGGGCTTGATCAACTCCTTAGGAGATCGACGGGAGATGGCGGCTGTAGGACAGTTGGCGAACTTGATCACCGACAACAATCGGTCGGAGCCTCTGCGCATTGCTGGCGCTTCGACTCTGGGTGAGATCGGCGGACCCGAAGCGATCGGTGCCCTCGCTCGGGTAAAGTCCGGCAAAACCAGCGCCGCTTTGCACTTCGCCTTGGCCGACGCCTATCTGAAACTCGCCGACCGGATGCGAGCTACAGGTGGCAAAGGCGAGGCCACATTGATGTACATGGAGCTTTTTGCGAGTAACGAGCCATTGGTCCCGATCCGAATCGCCGCGCTCAAAGGCTTGGCGCGAGGGAAGCAGGAACAGGCCCTCGAGATGATCAAGGTGGGACTGTTCGATCCGAATCCCATGATCCAGACCGCAGCTGCCCGCTTTTCTCATTTTGTTCGAGGCGAAACACCAACGTTCGTACTCGCCGGCACCTTGCCGGCGTTGTCTGCTACCGCGCGCACGGCGCTGGTCACAGCCTTGGGCGAGCGAGGTCGCAAGGGGATCATACCGGCTCTTTTCTGGGCGACACGAGACGGCAATGCAAACGTGCGGATGGCGGCGGCGCGCTCTATCGGACAGGTAGGCGATGAAACGTCCGCGGTGTTGCTGGCCCAAATGGCCGCCAGCTCCGAAGGCGCCGAGCAGGCCGTGGCCCGCGTGGCCTTGGATCAACTCGGTGGAAAAAAGGTCCACGACACGATGATCCGCGAACTTCAATCGGTGGACCCGGACGTGGCCGTGGAAGTGATTCGAAGCTTGGGTGCGCGCAAGGCGCCCGAGGCGATGGACAGCCTCCTGAAACACGCAGCCGACAGCACGGTTGCGGTGCGCAAGGAAGCGTTTAAGACGATCTCGATGTTGGCGGGAGAAAACCACATCTCCGCGATTCTCACCTTGTTAACACAGATGAAGGGCAACAAGGCTCGTAGCGCAGCCGAGACGACCCTGGTAACGGTACTTGGCCGGACCGACGGCGCCGACCGCCAGGCCGCGCCGGTCATTGCGGCGCTGCCGGACGCAGACGTCGCCGCGCGGGGCTCCCTGTTGCGCGTATTGGGCCGGATCGGCGGGGCCAAGGCCTTGGCCGCGGTCCAAGCAGAAATGGACTCCAAAGATGAAAAGGTGCGCGACGCGGCGATCCGGTCTCTGACCGCGTGGCCGGGGGCCGAGGCGGCCGACGCCCTGCTGGCCCTGGGCAGAGGCGGAGCGTCGAAGAAGCTGCACGCCCTGCTGGCCCTGCAAGGCTACATTCGCCTCGCGGGTTTGCCCGACGTACGGCCGGAGACCGAAACTCTGGCCATGTATCGCACGGCCCTGGAGCTGGCGAGTCGGGATGAGGAGAAGCGACTGATCTTGGCCGGGCTGGGCACCCTGACCGACCCGGCTGCGATGAAGTTGGCTCTTACCCATCTGGACAATCCCGCCTTGAAAGAGGAGGTGGTGGCCGCAGTGATCAAGGTTGCCGACGCGGTGGAGGGCATCTACGGACCGGCTTCGGTTCCGACACTTCAAAAAGCGCTGGCCGCGACGGAAAACGAAGAGCTGCGCAAAAAGGTGACCGAGTCGATCGCGAATCGAGAGCAGTACACCGGTCACATCACTGCCTGGGAGGCGGCCGGGCCTTATACAAAGTCATGGGATCCGGCCTTGCTACGAGACGCAAAGGAGCCCTCGCTCTACGACGAGGTCCTGCCGCCGGAAAAACCGGGCGCCCCGGGTGTGAAATGGGAGAGAATTGCTACCCCGTCGGACCCGGCAAGGCCTTGGCGAATCCATGTTTGGAAGGTATACTGGGGCCGGCCGGAGCGATATCGCAAGAGCTGTGCCTTTATCCGCACGCAGGTCTGGTCGCCCAAGGCCCAGACGGCTGTGTTGGAGCTGGGCAGCGAACAGAGCCTGAAGGTATGGCTCAACGGCGAGCAGATTCACGCGAACGAGATCGAGAACCATCGACCGTTCGAGCCGGGGGACGACAAAGTCGAGGTGAAACTCGTCAAAGGCTGGAACAAGCTGATGCTGAAGTTGCCAAAGTTCCGGGGCGGCTGGTCGGCTTGTGCCCGATTCACCACGGCCGATGAAACCCCGCTGGAGGGGGTGCGGGCCGCACACGTCGGGCCGTAAGATCGAGGACGTTTCGCGAAGACGACCGCGTTTTGCAAGATCCGGGTTCGAAAGATCCGGAATGGTGAAAGAGGAGAACAAACGGTATGAGCAGCAACCATTGGAGCATCGAAAGCGGCGGCATCAACCGACGCGAATTTCTCAAGACCACCGCCGCGACCGGCGCAGGGTTGATCCTGTCGCCCATGGCCTTTGCCGATGAAAAGGCGAAGCCAATACCTGATACGCTCAACATTGCGATGATCGGTTGCGGCTCCCAAGGCCGCGTGCTGATGCAAAGCTGCCTGAAGATTCCGGGGATCCGGTTCAAGGCGATCTGCGATGTCTGGAGCTATCACCAAAAGTACGCAAAGGGCATCCTCAAGAAATATAAGCAGCCGGTGAACGTCTACGTCGACTACCGCGAGATGCTGGCCGCGGAGAAGGACTTGGACGCGGTGATCGTCGCCTCGCCCGACTGGGTCCACGCTGAGCAAACGATTGCCTGCCTCAACGCCGGCCTGCACGTCTATTGCGAAAAAGAGATGTCCAACAGCCTGGAGCAGGCGCGCCAGATGGTGCTTGCGGCCCAAAAGACCGGCAAGCTGTTGCAGATCGGCCACCAACGCCGGTCCAACCCGCGCTACGGTCTGGCGGAAAAAATGATCTTCAAGGAAAAAATCCTTGGCCGGATCACGCACTTCAACGGGCAATGGAATCGGCCTAAACGTTTGGACCTGGGCTGGCCCGAGAAGTACACGATGACGGAGAAGGAGTTGAACGCGTTCGGTTTCGAGTCGATGGACCAGTTTCGCAACTGGCGCTGGTATCGCAAATTCTCCGGCGGTCCCATGGCGGATCTGGGCTCGCACCAGATCGACATCTTCAGCTGGTTCCTGCGAACCCATCCCGCCAGCGTGATGGCCGGCGGCGGGCTGGACTATTACAAGGAACGCGAGTGGTACGACAACGTGATGGCGATCTATGAATACAACACGCCGGCGGGTCCGGTCCGCGGATTCTACCAGGTGCTCAACACCACCAGTCACGGCGGCTTCTTCGAAACCTTTATGGGCGACGAAGGGTCTATGATGATCTCAGAAGACACCCGCAAGGGCTTCGTGTTCCGGGAGCTGACCGCCAAGCCGCGCAGTTGGGAAGACGACGCAAGCAAGGTGGAGCAAATGGACCAGAAAGCCATTGAGCTAAAGGTTGGCGAGACCCGCCAAGCCGATGGCGAAAAGGCCCCCGAGACCATCAAGCAGCTCGAAAACGCCAAGAAGCCGGTTCACATGCCGCATTTGGAGAACTTCTTCGATGGCATCCGCAACGGTACGCCACTCAACTGTCCCGGCGAGGTCGGCTACGAAACCGCCGTCTCGGTCCTGCGGGCGAATGATGCGGTGGAAAGCGGAAAAAAGATCACATTCAAACCGGAAGACTTCCTTGTCAATCCGCCGAAGAAGGAAAAGATCGAAAAAGTTGTGGAGAAACCAGGAGCGTAACCGCTTGCGGCGAAAAGGCCATTGGATCTGGATGCTGGGGGCCGTCGGCTTCTCGATCGCCGCGGTCCTCTTGTGCGTCCGCTCCGCCCGCGCCGGTGACGAAACGCTGGAGACCCGGAGCCGAGCCCGCTACGTACACCGGATCTCCTTGTACGACGAGAACGGAGACGTCATTCGCTTGACCGACGACAGCGGCAAGCCGATGGACCCGGACTTCGAACCCATTCCTCCGTTTTCCACGCGAAACACCTGCGGAAAATGCCACGACATGGGCCAGGTCCATGCGGGCTGGCACTTCAACGCCATGGCCGACCCCGAGCACGGCCGCAACCGACCGGGCGAACCGTGGTTTCTGGTGGACGCGGCGACCGGTACGCAACTGCCCCTGTCCTGGCGCAGCTGGCCCGGCACCTGGAAGCCCGCCGACGTGGGCATCACGCCGTGGGAATTCGTACAAAAATTCGGACGACACATGCCGGGTGGCGGGCCGGGGGAAAACCATCCGAGCTCGACCGCTGATCGGATGGCTCGCTGGTCCGTCACCGGCAATCTGGAAGTCGACTGCCTTAGCTGCCACGCCGCCGACAACCGTCACGACCAAAACGAACGAGCCCGACAGATCGAGCGTCAAAACTTCCGCTGGATCCCTTCGGCCGCCAGCGGTGTGGCTGTGGTGCGCGGCGAGGCGAGAAACGCGGCCGACGACTACGACCCAACGATGCCCTCGAACCCGGACCGTCCTGGTCCCGTCACGATCTACGACCCAGGCCGCTTCGATGCCAACGAGCGGGTCTTCCTGGACATTACGCGCACCCCGTCCGCCGGTCGCTGCTCCTTTTGTCACACGACCCGCCCCGCCGAGGATGCCGCACCGGCGCGCTGGGCGACCGATACCGACGTGCATCTGGCCGCCGGCATGTCCTGCGCCGACTGTCATCGTAATGGCATCGACCACAACATCGTCCGGGGCTACGAAGGCGAGGCCGCCGACCGCGGCCAACCAGCCCTGGCCACCTTCACTTGCCAGGGCTGCCACATGGGTGTCGAAGGCGCCGATGGCCTCGCGCGCCTGGGCGGTCGCCTGGGCGCCCCGGTCCCGAAACACGCCGGCCTGCCGCCGGTCCACTTCGAAAAGCTCTCCTGCACCGCGTGTCATGCCGGACCGTGGCCGGAGAAAACGGCCCATCGCATCCAAACCGCCATGGCCCACGGCCTGGGCGTGGCCAGCAAGGAACACCTCAACGAGGCTCTACCCTACATTGTCTCACCGGTTTACCGAACTCTTCAAAATGGCAAGCTCGCGCCGCACAAGATGGTCTGGCCCGCCTTCTGGGGGCGCCTGACACAGGGCAAGGTGACCCCACTGGAGCCGGAGTCGGTGCAGAAGGCTGCTGCTGAGGTTTTTCGCACGATGGCGAAAGAAAAATACGCTTCGCTTAACGAGGAATCGATCAGTAAAATCCTTACCGCACTGGCCCCAAAGAAAGGTGCGGATGGCGAGCCGGTTTACATTTCCGGCGGGCAACTGTACCGTCGAGAGGAAAACGGCCGCGTTGTGGGTGCAAATCACAAGTTGGCTCAACCTTACGCCTGGTCGATCGGTCACAACGTGCGACCCGCCACGCAATCGTTGGGCGCGCGTGGATGCACGGATTGCCATGCCGCGGATTCTGCGTTTTCTCATGGAACCTTGGAGGTCGCATCGCCGGCACACTTTGGCGAGTCGCCCAAAGAACCCAACAATCCGTTGATGGCCGAAAGCAGTACCGAAGAGCTGTTCGAATCGAGTTTCCTACTGCGTCCGGCCTTTAAGGTTGTTGGGATCGTCGCGGCATTCACGGTTGCACTAGTATTGGCGGTCTGCCTGTTCTCGGGGTTGACCGGACGACTCAAACGGATGGGAGAGAAGACGTAGTCCGGCGTTTTGCCCGGAGCGTTTTGTATTGGAACAATGTACCGAACCGTTGTCATCGCTGGATTGGTTGTCGCCGTAATCGCGGGCGTACTGCAGATGGTTTCTGCACGCCGCGCGAAGTCGGCGCAGCGCCGGGCACTGCTGTGGGAGCGGGTGGTGTTTGTGGTCCTGCTGCTGTCCGTGATCGGGCTGGCGTGCACTGCCTGGTGGGCGGTTGTCGTGAAGGATCGGGCGATGAGCGGGCTGCCGTTGCTGATCCATACGGCGGTGGGCGGGCTGTTCGCCGTGGCGCTGGCGATCGGGATTGTACCCTGTGCCGCGCGATGCCGGTTTAGCGGTACGGCGTCGGGTTGGGACAAGCTGTTCTTTTGGGCCCTCGGCGGCGGCGGGCTGGTGGCCCTGGTAACGATATTGCTGAGCATGTTCCCGTGGTTCGGAACCGAAGGGATGAAGTGCCTGATGGAGGTCCACCGGTACAGTGCTCTGGTGGTGGTGATGGCCGCAGTCGGAAAGGTCCTGGCCCTGGTGGGCCACCTGCGGGCGGGAAAATAACGAAAATGGAGGGAGACGCTTGAACACCGAATCGACCGAAACCGGAGCGGGATTGGAAGGCATTCAACCGGGTCGCTTGTTTACCGGAAGCTGCTTCGCCCTGATCGCCACGTCGGTGACCTTTGCCATGTTGGGTGCTATCATGGGCCCGCTCAAACTGGAGTTCAAGCTCACAAACGCGGAGGTGGGAGCGATTGGAATGGCCGGTTTGCTGGGTTTCCCGATCTCCATTTTTATTTTTGGTCCATTGTGCGACGTACTGGGTATGAAATTTCTTCTACGGTTGGCGTTCTTTTGCCACTCGCTTGGTGTTCTGTTGATGGTCATTGCCGGGGCGTCGCTGGGCTACTGGTTTCTGTTTTTTGGCGCTCTCATCATTGCGATGGGGAACGGGTTGGTCGAAGCGGTTTGCAATCCCCTTGTGACAACACTTTTTCCCAATCGAAAGACTGAAAAGCTCAATCAGTTTCACGTCTGGTTTCCCGGAGGGATCGTCATCGGTGGATTGTTGTCATTTGCTCTATCTGAGGCGCAGATCGGATCCTGGCAACTCAAGCTAGGCCTGATTCTCGTACCGACGGTTATCTACGGATTCCTGTTCCTGGGCCAAAGGTTTCCCGCAACCGAGCGGCACCAAGCCGGGATCACCGGCGGGGAAATGTGGGCGGCGACCTTCGGACGTCCGCTCTTTGTCCTGTTGCTCTTTTGCATGATGATGACAGCTTCGCTGGAGTTGGGGCCCAACCGCTGGATTCCGTCGGTGTTAAAGGACGCCGCCGTGCCCGGTATCCTGATCCTGGTTTGGATCAGTCTCATCATGGCGGTACTGCGCTATTATGCCGGTGCCGTTGTCGAGCGCCTGTCTCCCACCGGAATTCTTTTCTGTTCTGCGATCGTTGGTGGACTCGGCTTGCTGTGGCTCAGTTCTGCCGAAACGAAATTCGTTGCTCTCGCGTCCTCGGCTGTTTTTGCGGTTGGCGTATGTTACTTCTGGCCGACGATGTTGGGGGTGACTGCAGAGCGTGTGCCAAAGGGTGGCGCGCTGGCGTTGGCCATGGTCGGTGGCATCGGGACCGCGTGCGCAGGAGCCAGCAATTGGGCCATCGGCACGGTTGCCGATACCAAGGTACATCGAGAACTCGTCTCATCGGCTCATCTTCAGGAAACGATTACTTGCTTCCAAGATATCGTGGCTCGATACCCGAAGGTCGAAGAGTTGTTCCAGGCGGAAGGTTTGCCTTCCGAAGACGTTGCGGGCGCGATTGCACAGACGAAATCCGTGCTAGAATTCTACGCGAAGGAGAATGGGCTCCCAGAGGATAAAACCGCGAATACGCTCCGGGCAGCGATCGGCGCGATGCCGGATGGCAGCGGGTTGGCTGCGCGTGTAGAAAAGGCCAAAGGTTCCGTCGGCTATGAGGCTCTTCTATCCAAGTCGACCAGCTTTTCGGAAGGCAAAACCCACGACGATAAAATCACAGCTTTGAACGCGTTGTCGGCTTTGTCGGCCGGGCCCGATATTGAGAAGACCTCGCCGAGACTTTCAGCATTTGCCAGTGGTCTGGCTGCACGCTATACGGCCGAGAGTATCCTTGGCCCCGTCGACACGGCAGGAGGACGACACGCCTTCCGCAAGACTGCCGTATTAGGTGGAATCTTAGCGGTCATCTTCGGCTTGCTATACGCGAACGATCGTCGGCGCGGCGGATACAAGGTTGAAAAAATCGGTGGGGAGGGTTAGGATATTGGACAGAGGTGAACAACTATGAAAAATCATAATTTCTCGACAAGCAGCGCGATTGCGCTGGCCCTGCTGGTGACCTTGAGCCTGGCGCTCCAGGCCTGTGGCGAGGCGAAGAAGGAGCCGGCGAAACCGCCGGTCAAACCCAACTCGGTCGAGTCACAGCCTGAGGACGGCAAGCAAGATCCGCCCACGGGCAATCCTGACGGAACGACCGGGCAACCGGCCGTGGGCAATGGCGATCCGGTTACACCAGAGGTGCCTGCCGCCGCGAAAAAAGTGGTCTTGACGCTGAAGTTTCCCAAGGCGGCGTTCGAGGGCACGCCCAAGAATATCGACGAGCCGGGCATGGAGAAGACTCCGCCTTCACCGCTGATGGTTCCCGAAGGTTTGACCAACGTGGCCTTAAATAAGCTGATCACCGGCAGCGACGAGGAGCCGATCATTGGCACGTTGGACCTGATCACCGATGGCGACAAGGCGGCCGGGGCTGGCAGCTTCGTAGAACTCGGCTTCGGCAAGCAATACGTCCAGATCGACCTGGAGGGCATGCACGAGATTCACGCCATCGCCCTGTGGCATTACCACGGAGAGCCGCGCGTCTACCGCGACGTGGTGGTCCAGGTCTCCACCGATCCGGACTTCATCGAGTCGAAGACATTGTTCAACAGCGATCGTGACGGCTCCGCCGGTCTGGGGCTTGGCCAGGATTTCTTGTACATCGAGACCAACAAGGGCCGCGAGATCGACGGCAAGGGTGTTAAGGCCGCCTACGTCCGGCTCTACTCCAACGGGAATACCTCGAACGACGAGAACCACTACACCGAAGTGGAGGTCTATGGCAAAGCGGCGCCATGAACCGTGGACCCATCCGGTTTGCGGTTCTTCTTCTGTTCGTCGCCGCCGGGGCCCTGGCCTTCCGCCTGCCCCGCCTGGAGTTGCGGCCGATGCATCACGACGAGGCCAACCAGGCGGTCAAGACCGGCAACCTGCTCGATAAGGGGTATTACCGCTATGACCCTATCGAACACCACGGCCCGACGCTCTACTACCTGACTCTCCCGACCTTACGCATCGGTGGGGCGCCCACATTCGCGGCCTCCGAGGAAATCCACTTCCGAATCGTCCCGGTCATCTTCGGGGTGGGGCTCGTCCTTCTGCTGGGTCTCGCGTCCGACGGGTTGGGTCGCGCGGGCGCCCTCTTTGCCGGCGTTTTGACCGCGATTTCTCCGGCAATGGTCTACTACAGTCGATATTACATCCAGGAGACGCTGCTGGTCTTCTTTACCTTTGCCGCGCTTGTCGCGGCCTGGCGCTACACGCGAACGAAGTCGATCGGCTGGGCGCTCGCATCCGGCGCCGCCTTCGGCTTGATGCACGCCACCAAGGAGACCTGCGTGATTGCCGCGGCCGCAATGGTGGCTGGACTGATCGTCGCGGTGCGTTGGCGAAGGCGCGTAGACGGTGTGCCGATTGCCATCCGTCCGTTCCTGAAGCCGATCCCGCTGGCGGGTGCGCTGGTCGTGTGCCTGGGGCTCTCGATCTTGTTCTTCTCCTCCTTTGGGACCCACGCGGATGGTCCGCTGGATTCGGTGCGAACCTATTGGACCTATCTCAACCGGGCCGGCGGGGAAGCTCGGGAAGAGCACGTCCAGTCCTGGGACTACTATCTAAAGATGCTTTCCTATTGGAGATCGGGTGACGGTCCGGTCTGGAGCGAGGGTTTGATCGTCGGTCTTGCGGTCCTCGGCTTTTTCGCGGCGTTCAAGCGCCGCGGGCTGGGCGAAGCGGATCCGTCGCTGGCACGGTGCCTGGCCGTCTACACGCTGGTGATGACGGCGGTCTATTGTGCGATCCCGTACAAAACACCCTGGAGTATGCTCGGCTTTCTTCATGGGATGATCCTCTTAGCCGGCTACGGCGTCGCGGCATTCTTGCAGGGTCTGCGGAGCCCTGCGGTCCGCGGGTTGGTGGCGCTGGGTCTGGTTGCCGCGGCGGGACATCTGGGCTGGCAGGCCTACCGCGCGAATTATCAGATGTACGCGGACACGGCCAATCCCTACGTCTACGCCCACAGTGCCGTCGAGGTCAAGGAGTTTGCCGAGAAGATCGAGGGGATCGCCAAGGTTCATCCGGACGTCTACAATATGGTCGTTCTGGTCGTCTCTCGGGACACGTGGCCACTCCCCTGGTATCTGCGTCGGTTCCCGCAGACGGGCTATTTTTCTGCGGAGCTGCCCGAAGACCCGGATGCGCCGATCCTTGTGGTGGATCTCGCTTTTGCCAATCGGCTCCTTGAGGTCCAACGGGACACCTACCACTGGGAGCGGTTCAAGCTTCGGCCAGGTGTGACCTTGTGGTTGTGGGTACAGCAGGACCTGTGGAAGACGTATCAAGGCCAGAAAGTCGGGATAACGCCCCATTCCCGATAAGGAGCGTGAGTATGGACGAACCGCCGCTTGCCTTCCAGGTGTCCCTCGGCGATGCCGGGCCAACCGTACACCGTTTCGACCACGACGCCATGGCCACCACCTTCGAGATCCTCATCCCCGACCAGGACGCAGACTACGCTCAGCAAGTAGCCTGGGCGGCCTTCGACGAGCTGGACCGCCTGGAAGAAGAGATGAGCCGGTTCATTGAAACCTCCGACATTTCACGCATCAACGCACTTGGACCGGGGGCTTCCACACGGATCGGCATCGCCACCTTCGAGTGCCTCCAACTCGCCGTGCGGGTTGGCGGCGAGACCGGCGGGGCGTTCGACCCGACCATTGGTTCCCAGCCGCTCGGAGGATTGGATCGCCTGGCCCTGCGAGAATCCGACTTTGCCGTGAGCGTCACCGGCCCGGGCGTGGTCGTCGATCTGGGTGGGATCGGAAAGGGCTACGCGCTGGACCGGATGGCCGATCAATTGCGCGATTGGTCGGTGGATTCGGCCCTGCTGCACTCCGGTCAAAGCACCGTCCTGGCCCTGGGGACGCCGTCGGGACTGTCTGGTTGGCCGGTCTCCCTGCGCGATCCGATGAGCCAGAGCCAGACGCTGGCGACCCTATTACTGTGCGACCGCGCGATCAGTGGATCGGGCAAGGTTGTTCACGGCGAACACATCCTGGACCCGCGGACCGGTCAACCCGCCACCGCGGCGGAGGCGGCATGGGCCCTGGCGGGCTCGGCGGCATTGTCCGACGCCCTGGCCACTGCCTTCATGGTCCTGACCGCAGACGAAGTAAAGGCGATCTGCGAACGACAGCCCGACGTGTCGGGCCGCGTGATCAAAGATGCGTTGGATACATCTTTCGGTTTTTGGGCGTTGGGCGATGACTGATTTCTATTTGGACTTTGTTCTCGATCAACTCTCCGACCAGGAAGGGGTTCAAAGTCGCGCAATGTTTGGCGGGCATGGGTTGTATTGCGGCGGCATCTTCTTCGGAATTGTTTACAATGACGTCCTGTACTTTAAGACCGATGACTCCACACGGTCGGACTACGAGACCTTGGGCATGAAACCCTTCCGGCCGAATCCCAAGCAGACTCTCAAGAACTACTTTGAGGTCCCCGCCGATGTCCTGGAAGACCGGGACCAACTTACCAGCTGGACTCGAAAGGCCGTTGCCTGCCAAACTGATCGCTAATCCTGCAATAGCGCGCGCTGACATGCTTCCCAACGCTCAACTTCTCGCACCATTTCAGATCGGTCGTTGTGATGGGTGATGTTTTCTTTTGGAGCATGGAGACGGTTGCCCAGTTGTGACGGTGTGAGACCCTCACGGGCGCAGACGGCGAGGATGTGCGCGGCGTAGCTGGTCGGCTCGGGAAAGGCGAATCGCTCGACCTTGCCGGGATAAGCTCGGACGAAGAAGCCGGTAAAGGTTCCGATCTGGCCGTCGGACAGGTCGTTGACGAAGTTGCCCCCGATAACCACGTCTTTGGCCTTGTATCCCTCGGCCAGCAGTCGCGCCAGAGTGCGATCCAGCGTAACGGCTGGATCGCTGGTAAAGATGCTGGAGAGGACCTCCGGCACGACAAGGGTGAAGGACAGGGAATGGAGAAACGCTTCGACCTCACCCAGGAATGAGCCGGGCAGGACGGCTTCCATTCGCGAGGGATAGACGCCGACGCCTTCGGTGAAGGCCAGGGGCACCACGTCTTCGCTCAACGATTCAAAACCGTTGAATGCCACGTCCTGGGGCAATTCGCCGCCGTACTGGGCGCGATAGGCGTCCCGAGTCTGACCCAGTCGGGCCATGAGCGTGCGTAAGTGATGTCCGTAAACGTCGGCGTTGACCACGATGCCCTTGTTTTGCATTTCCGGTGTCCGGTCCACGGACACGCCGGCGGCGGTGTTGCAAATCCAGGTCCCGGTATTGATGTAGTTCGGCGCCAGGATCGAGGCGATTGAGGTGTCGTGTCCGGCGGCAATGACCACACAATCGAGCGGCAGGTCGAACCGGTGCGCGATCTGTGTCAGAATCGTTCCATAGATCTCGTAAGGTTGCTTGAACGGCGGGAAGCGGTCAGTCAGCCCCATTCTGTACACCGCGTCACTCCAGCGCCAGCTGTCCGGCGAAGACTCGACAGCCTCGAGATAGGCATGATTCCGGGTGTGGGTGTGACAGGTATATCGCTCGCCGGTCAGCTGAAAGGCGAGATAAGACGACAGCGGCAGGAAGTGGGTGACCGTTGCAAACTTCTCGGGAAACGTGTGCCGGAAGTAATACAACTGTTGGAGGGCGTTGATCCCTTTGCCGTATTCCGCCGAGCCGGTCTCCTGATACAACGCTGCGGAGCCGCCGAATTCCTCGAGGCATGCGTCGTGTGTTCGATCGAAGCACGCGTTGTCGTAGGACACGACCCCGAATACCGGTTCGCCGGCCTCGTCGATGGGGATCTGTGTAGCCCCGTGAGAAGTGATCACGATCGCGCCGAGCCCGGTACGCTGTTCGTGAGGGACTTGCCCGATCAGCTCGAACAGCGGTACTTGCTCGCAGGCGATTCCTAGGGCATTGATCTCCACGCGGCTTGGCGTCGAATAGCTCGCCACAATTTCCGGAAGAATCTGTCCGCCGGGCGCCTGATGACGCAAGATTCCCTTGACGTTCGTGGCGCCGGGATCGATTGCGAGTACGTAGTCGCTGACCATGGATCTATTGTACCGTTGTAAACGGCCGGCGCAAGGCCTGGGAAGTGTGGTTACTCGTCGTCGGTGTCTGTGTCGTCGCAGCGCTGACGCGCGGTATCGACATGGCTGGTTTTGCCGTTGGCTTGAGCGGCCTCGGCCAGGGCGCGCCAGCGGTCGACATCGAACGGGCTGCCCAATGCGCGTTCCATCTGCTTGAGCAGAAAGGCATCGCCTTCGGTCACGGCCAGGTCCGCCAACTTGCGCAGGGCGTCGGAGTTGCCGGCCCGGTTGTAGAAATCTGCCGCTTCGCAGAAACGTTGCGCGGCGGCATAGCCGTCGGCCAGCTGGTTGCAGAGATCCGCGTTGACGGAATCGCCATAGAGAAGTTCGGATTTTTCGCCGGCCGAAAGTTCTTTATTTGCCATGTTTCTTCGCCGCTTTTTGTTCCTTGGGCGCGAACAGCAGGGAGATGACGATGATGGTGGCGCCAACCGAAACCATGGAGTCGGCGACGTTGAAGGTCGGCCAGTGCTTGTCACCGATGTGCCAGTCGATGAAGTCGCGCACTTTTTCGATTTTCATTCGGTCGTAGAGGTTTCCAATTGCCCCGGCGAGGATCAAGGCGAGTGCAATCTTGACAAAAAAGTTTCCGTCCTTAAGGTGATACAGCAGGTAGCCGATGGCTCCGAAGGCGATCAGGTGAAGGATTGCGACGAGGCTGGGGTTATCCGGACCGAGGCTGAAGGCGAAATGGGGATTGTACTTGCAGTCGATGTTGAAGAAGCCGTCGATGACGACGACCGGCCGCTCAAACTCGTATTTCTCGAAGAAATAGCTCTTGGTCCACAAATCGGCTGCGAGCCCCGCCCCGAGTACGAGGAGGTACAGCAGCCAGCGCGACTTCATGCGGTTGAAAATCCTTCTTCCTTTTCCTCGGCGGTCTTGCAGGCAATGCAAAGCCGAGCGTAGGGGATCGCTTTGAGTCGCTCGGTTCCAATTTTCTTCTCGCACTCTGTGCAGGTGCCGAAGGAACCGTCGCCGATACGTTCGAGTGCCGCATCGATTTCCCGAAGCTCCTCTTGTTCCTTCTCCATCAGCCCGATCGTGAAGTCCTGGTCGAAGTTGTCCGAGCCCATATCGGCCATATGGTTAAAGTCGCCGCGAGACTCATCGGGGCTGCGCATCAGCACCTCGTCGGTCATTTTATCGACATCCTGAATCATCTGGTGCTTCCGGTCGAGAAGGGCTTCCTTGAATTTCTCTAGTTCCTGTTTGCGCATACTTGCCGGGCTCCTTATCGCAGGTTCTACAAAGCTCTACAGTCTACCAAGACCGACAATTTCGGTCAATTGAAAAATGACACCACGCCGCGGGTCGCAGGGGCCAGTCGCTCAAGCCCTTGCCCGAACGGCCCGATACATATACTATATGATCATAATGGATTCAAGCCCTTCTCATACTCATCGGCTGGCCTACCACAGGTTGCTCGACTCCTTTTTGGATTATCTTACAGTCGAATGTGGCCTTGCTGATACTACAATATCGGCATACCATTCCGACCTTCTTGCGTTCAAAAGGCATTTGCCAAAACCGTCGGCCGAGGACGTCGGGCAGATCTCAACCGAAGATATCCTCGCGTTCATGGAGCGACGCCGGGCAGACGGGGTAGATATCTCTACGATCAATCGGGCGTTGGTTTCGATCCGGATGTTTTTCCGATTTCTCTACCGAGAACAGGTTGTCAGCAAGGACGTGGCCTCGGTGCTGGATACGCCCAAGGGCGGTTTCCGGCTTCCGGAGGTGCTTTCGGTGGCCGAAGTGGATCGCTTGCTGGCCGCACCGCCGTCGGCCACATTGTTGGGCCGCCGTGACCAGGCGATCCTGGAGACGCTCTACGCCACGGGAGCCCGGGTCTCGGAGGTGTCCGACTTGACCCTGGGGCAGTTAAACCTGACGGGGGGCTATCTGAAGCTGATCGGCAAGGGCTCGAAGGAGCGAATCGTACCCTTGGGCCGCCGCGCGGTCGAAGCCCTGAGCAGCTACATCTGCGAGGTTCGCCCGCAGATCACCGGGGTGGTGGATCCCCCGGAGGAAAGCCCCGTGTTCGTCTCGCGAACGGGCAAACGGCTCGGTCGGGAAAATATCTGGAGGCTTGCGAAAAAATATGCAACGATAGCCGGGGTGCGGCGGAAGCTATCGCCCCACACGCTTCGACACAGTTTTGCCACCCATTTGCTGGAAGGGGGGGCAGACCTGCGGGTGGTCCAGGAGATGCTCGGCCACGCGGACATCGCCACCACGCAGATTTACACGCACGTGAACACGGATCGACTTCGAGCAGTGCATAAGCGGTACCACCCGCGCGGATAGACGGCAAGATTTAACAAATCGGGAATCGAGCAGAGGTAAAACCATGGAACCCTCAATGAATGTTCTGGGCAGCGCCGAAGTGTCCATGTATGCGGTGGACATCGTTGTTTTGGCGGTCGTCATCCTGGCGTTTATCTTTGGGCTCGTTCGCGGCTTTGTCATGCAGTTGGTCCAGATTGGATCATTGGTCGCCGGATTCTTC
Organism: Planctomycetota bacterium; assembly: GCA_029260815.1. GTDB lineage: Bacteria > Planctomycetota > B129-G9 > JAJDCN01 > JAJDCN01 > JAJDCN01. The sequence goes on along the minus strand of JAJDCN010000036.1, from coordinate 8,298 downwards.
CTTGCGAAAAACTATTACGTGCAGGGCTCCCAACTCGTTCGCGACCACGTCGCTCTGGGCGACGAATACGCAGAAGAGATCAGTGCGTATTTCGCCTTTTTTGTGATCTTCTGTGCCACCGTTGCGGTGTTGTTTTTTGTATCCTTCCTACTGCGGGATATTATCAAGCAGGCAAAGCTGGCCAGCTACGATCGGTTCCTCGGAGGCGTCTTCGGCATCGTCAAAGGCCTCTTGATTTGTACCGCCCTTTATTACGCGCTGGATTTTTGGCCGACTGATGAGAAGCGAAAGGAATTCAAGCGTGACCTCCAATTTCAGGATTCGGTTGGGGTGGAGGTCATGGAATGGATTGTCAGTAGAGGCAAAGTCATGTATCCGGAACTCTTCGAGCAAATCGAAAAGAAAAAACCGGGCGCAGGCGAGAGCGAAGCACCGCCTTTCGAATCAAGCTGAAGCTGCGGTCTGCTTCTTCAAATACACCATCAAAACCGAAATGTCCGCCGGTGAAACGCCGGAGATGCGTGCCGCCTGGCCGATCGAGGCTGGCCGAATCTGCGTAAGTTTTTCCCGCGCCTCCAGGCGCAGGTGCTCGATGCCAGTGTAGTCGACTGACTCGGGGATCGCGGCCGACTCCATTCGTTGAAATGACTCGATCATGGCCGCCTGTCGCTCGAAATAGGATGCATACTTCGCCTCGATCTCGATCTGCTCCAGCACCGCCGGGGAGAAGCCGAAGGCCGCAAACGCGGGATCGGACGCCAGGATCTGGGCGATGACGATCTCCGGCCGCCGCAAACGCTCGGCCAGGGTTTTAGAGCCCTCGCGGGTACGGTTGAGATGCTCCAGGCCTTGTTGAATCTGTGCCTCCTTTCGCTTCACCGCCGCGTGGCGGGCGCGGTCGATCAGGCCCATGGCGTAGCCTCGTGGGGTCAGGCGCCGGTCCGCATTATCGTGTCGCAGGACCAAGCGATACTCGGCGCGGGAGGTAAACATGCGGTAGGGCTCGGTCGTTCCCTGCGTTACCAGGTCGTCGATGAGCACCCCGATGTAAGCCTCGTCCCGACCCAACACTAAGGGCGTATCTCCGGCGGCGGACCGCGCCGCGTTGATGCCGGCAATGATTCCCTGGGCGGCGGCTTCCTCGTAGCCGGAGGTGCCGTTGATCTGCCCGGCCAGAAATAGCCGCTCGACGCTGCGGACCTCCAGGGAGGCTCGCAACTGGGTCGGCTCCACATAGTCGTACTCGATGGCGTAGCCGAATCGGACAATCTTCGCACGCTCCAGACCGGCAAGGGTGTGGACAAATTCCTCTTGTACGTCCCTCGGAGTGGAGGTGGAGATCCCGTTGAGGTAGATCTCCTGGCTGTGGCGGCCCTCCGGTTCGAGAAAGATCTGGTGGGATTCTTTGTGTTCGAACCGGACCACCTTGTCTTCGATGGACGGACAGTAGCGCGGACCGGTCCCGTGGATCTGCCCGGAGTACATGGGAGCTCGGTGTAGATTCTCTCGGAGAATGCCGTGGGTGGTTTCGTTGGTATAGGTGATGTGGCAGGGGATCTGTTCGGTCGTGATCCGCTCGGTGGTGAAAGAGAACGGCTGCGGTTGGGCGTCGCCTGGTTGCTCGGCGAGTGTGGTAAAATCGACGGTGGCGCGTGCAACACGCGGCGGCGTTCCGGTCTTGAGGCGGCCCAGGGCCAGGCCGGTCCCCATGAGGGATCCGGTTAGGTGGACCGCGGCCCGCTCGCCGCCGCGACCGGCGGAGTGTTGACTCTCACCGATGTGGATCAGCCCGCGCAAAAAAGTTCCGGTGGTTAAGATCACTGAGCGCGCCTCGAGCCGCCGACCGGTTTGTGTCAGCACGCCCTTAACGCGCTTGCCGCCTGCATCCGTGTCGACGATCACCAGTGATTCTACGCGATCGGCAAGGATCGTCAGGCCCGGCTGGGCGATTAGGCTTTGGGTCATGTGTGCGGAATAGAGAGCCTTGTCGGCTTGAGCCCGGGGGGAGCGAACGGCGGGGCCCTTGGAGGCGTTGAGCATTCGGAACTGGATCCCGGTCGCGTCGATGATTTTCCCCATTTCACCGCCGAGCGCGTCGATCTCACGAACCAATTGTCCCTTGGCAAGGCCGCCCACGGCCGGATTGCAGGGCATGGCGGCAAGGGTGGACAGGCTCATGGTCACCAGCGCGGTGTTCGCGCCGATCCGCGCTGCAGCGAGCGCGGCCTCGCACCCGGCATGCCCCCCGCCGATGACGATTACGTCGTACCCGAGGTCGCCTCCTCGTCGGGACTCTTCTGATAGACTCTGCTGATAAACCAGTTTCGCACCTCTTTGGGTAAGGACCGGAACCCCTTGGCATCCCGCAGGCACCAGGCGGAGTAGGCCTGGACAAATTTTTGACGCAAGGATTTGACGGTCTTAATGCCCTTATTCGCCTTGAGTGCGCCGAATTCGGTCAGGCTTTCGCGGCAGGCTGACAGACGATAGTTTCCCAACACCTCAGCCATCGCCAGCTCCGGCTCCTTGCGCAGTAGGATAGGCACCCAGATGTTGTTGTTGGTTTCCTCGTACACGGCGTCGCCTCGGCCCGGCAGCATGCCGATCTTCGGTCGCTTCCACGATTCGGTCTGCCACTTGTGCCACAAGACTTGGTCGGCGTCGGTCACGGACTCGACGCTGTGGATTATATCAAGTTTTCCACGAAGATTCTTCGTCTTTGTCAAAACGGTATTGTGTTGACGATAGGCAGTGCCGCCGCAAAGCCGCAGACGGCCGAACAGGTCGGTGAGCTCTTCGACGTGGCTGTGGATCGCCGTGCTTTGTGACAACTGGGCTTGGGCTTGTTTTACGGCTTTTTCCTCGGCCAGAATCTTGGCCAGCTTCTGCTCTTCCTTAGGAAGTTGGATGGCAATACGGACGATCGTCGAAGCGATATGGCTGAGCTGCTCCTCCAGCGCGAAGGCTCCGATGAGGTGACTTTCTTCGTCCTGGAGCATCGAGAATTCTTCTCCCAGCTTATAGTGGGAGCGTCGTTCCCGCGGTGAGAGATCGCTGGAATTTTCCATTCTCGAGCGCACCTGGGCCCAGGCCGGGAGCGCACGGTCTATTTTTTCGAAGACGGTGGTCAGGGGCTCATATTCGCGCTGTCCCTTGACGATTGCGTTGCGCCGAACCTGGAGTCGTTTGAGATCCTGACGCATGGCCGCCAGAGAGGCCTGCATCTCTGCGTGTTGCCGGTGCAAACTTTTCTGCTCCGGGATTCGCAACGTCGATTGGTAGCTTGATTGGAGAATCTCGGTGGCATATTGGATGGTCAGGCCCGAAATTTCTTCGGGCCGGCTGATCTCTTGACGACAGTACGTCAGCGTCGAGCCCGAAGAATCCAGGAGATCTTCGTCGAGAAAGCCAAAATCAATCAGGAGCCGCTCCGCATCGGAAAAGCCAAAATTCGGTTCGGTGGTGGCATGGCCACGGAAGCTGAGCAAGGCCGCCGCCAGATTTTGTTGCAGTTCGCTGAGTGCTTGAAGCTGCTCGCTTGTGGGCTTGTGCCCTTGGACAGAGTCGAGCAGACTTCTTGTCGCGGCGTGCTGACGACACACCTCATGACCCGTCGTGCTTTTGTAATCGGCAATCGATAAGAGATCATCGAAATGCATCGTCATTGAAGCGTCCGATAATGATTTTCGACTATAAGTGTGCCATGCAAACGAAAAACCCCGCCATCTCTTTGATTACAAGGAAAGGCAGGGCTCTTATGTACGAAGTTGCCATCTGGACCGTATACATAGGTTATCGGCGAATTGGTCTTCGGATCTTGAGGGCAGGTTTGTGGAACCCAGCCTTCAATATAGGGGTCGCACGGAGGCTGTCGGCGAGAGCGAAACCAGTGGCCACTCCAGCCCACCTACAACAAAAGGGGTGAGCTGGCTTCTAGAACAGCCCGCTGCTGAAGTCGTCGTTCGCAACTGGTTTGGGTTGTTCTTCAGGCTCTGGGGACCGTTCCTGAGGCCGAGGGGGCTGGGTTACGGTTTGCACCGATGGCGACGGGCGCGTTTCGATGGGTGTTGGTGGCTCGCTGACCGTCGGGGCAAAGGATTCGGCCTCAGGTGGCGTCGGTGCGACCGTTGCTGGTGCAATCGGTGCCGGTTCCGGTGACGATGATTGGGTTTCATCCGCCTCCCGCCGCGATCCCCTGAATCGCTGCGAATCTCTATTGCGCCGCGGCCTGCGTCCGGAGCGGGTGGGTTCGGCTTCCGGGGTTGGATCGGCTTGTGTGGTTTGTGGGTCTTCGTCGATCTCGCCCGGATGGTAGACTTCAAAGTCGGTGTCTTCCGGAACGGCGGCCAGCTTCGGCGCAGCTTGCGGTGGGGGTGAAGTCTGTCCCCCAGACGCCCGCGCGGAAGAAGCGGACTTGGTAGGCTCGTCTCCATAGTTGTCATAGTCCTTCGGGACATAGCCACCTTTTTTGGCCTCGTCCACTTCCTCTTGGAAAGCGGCGAGGACGCGATTCTGGATGAATTCCCGGCACTGGGAGTTTATGGGGTGGGCCACATCGGCGTGAAACTTGACCTTCCCATTGCCCTCGCGGCTCGCCCGTGCGGGCGGCAGCTTGGCGCCGCAGTCATTGCAAAATTTGGCTCGAATGTGATTTTTGGACCCGCATTTGGGGCATCGCTCGGTTAGCTTCCTGCTGGGCATGGCGACGAACGGCCCCGTGGTGCCTTCGATGACCTTCAGGTCGCGGATAACGAATTGATTGTCGATCGTAACGCTGCAAAATGCCTGGAGTTTGTCCGTGCGGTTTTCCATCAGCTTGACTCGGATTTCTGTAATCTCCACGATGCTGCTCCTTTCGTTGCTGCTCTATACGGCCCCGTGTTTTGTACTCTCCACGATGTAGAAGTGGGCGTCTCCGTCTGTGCCGCAGACCCGTTCGTAAGTTTCCTGTGCCGCTTCGCGACTGTCATGAAGCGCAAAGATGGACGAGCCTGTGCCGCTCATCAAAACGCCGTTGGACTTGCATTGTGCGAATGTGTGAAGATGGTTTTGCAGGGCGGGATGAAGATCCAATGCGACTGGCTGCAACCGGTTGAACATCAATAGGCCCACTTCCGATACTTGCCCCTGGCTCAAAGCGTGTAACATAGAGATACCATCTCGGCGCTCGGATGTCAAGTCCAACTTAAGGTTTTTGTAAACTTGTTCAGTTGGGATCGAAAAGTCCGGGAAAAGGATGACGAGATAACACGGCTTGGCCGAGACTTGGGGCGTAACCGTTTCCCCTCGGCCCTGAACCCGCGCGGTCCCGCCGTATAAGAAGAACGGGACGTCCGAACCGATCGCCTGGCCGATCTCCACCAGTTGAGGACGGTCCAGTCCTAGATCCCACAGACGGTTCAGCCCTGCCAGGGTCGCCGCGGCGTCACTGGATCCGCCGCCCAATCCGGCTCCCGTGGGAATGTTTTTCTGGATTTCGATGTGCACGCCGCGCCGGGTGCCAGTCACCTCCCGCAGCATTCGTGCGGCCAGATAGGCCAGGTTGTGTTCGGTTTCAATCGCTGGGTTCGAGCAGGTGAGCGTAAGTTCGGCTGGCTGATCGGTGAGTGTCAGATCATCGGCCAGGTCCACTTCTTGGAAGACACTGTCGATTTCGTGATACCCATCGGGTCGGCGGGCAAGAATTTCCAGGAACAGGTTGACCTTGGCAAAGGCCTTAATCTGGAGGGCTTCGTCGCGGTTGCCGATTTCCATGGTTGCCCCAAGTTGTGGTTCCAAGCGTGTCTGGTGGTCCGTCGGCTTCGTTCTACCGCCTGCTTACTTCTCGATGTTTTCGATGACGTGGTTCGTTTCCCCATCCAATAAAACCACGCGCGACCGATGGTCTCGGCATTCCTGATCGTCAAGGATGCAGTAAGTAATCACCAGCACTTTGTCCCCGATGCTGAACAGTTTGGCGGCCCCGCCGTTGGCGCACAGCTTGCCACTGCCTGCTTCTGCCTCGATCGCGTAGGTTTCCATCCGCGCCCCGGTGGTCACGTTGACCAGTTGAACCTTTTCCCTTGGAAGGATATCTGCCATCTCCAACAGATTTCGGTCGATGCCGAAGCTGCCCATGTAGTCCACGTTCGAATCGGTAATTATCCCGTTGTGGAGCTTGGCTTTAAACATCTCTCGCTGCATCGGATACTCCTGTCTTTTCCCGGCTCCGTCTTGTCCCAAACCTTCAGAGACTTCAACCCATTCAACCTTACATCTTACGAAACCCGGGGGGGGGTGTCAAGGCGTCCTCAGGACGATATTGTCGATCAGGCGGGCCTTTCCGAACCGGGCTGCGACCGCCAGCAGACCCCGACCCGTCAACTCCGCCAGTGGGCTGATTTCGTCGCAATCGACGAGTTCCACGTAATCCACCTCCGCCAAGGGCTCCGATTCGATTCGCCCGCGAACGCGCCGGGTAATCTCGCCTGCCGAGCGCATTCCCCCGGCCACAGCGGCCTCTGCCTCCTGCAGCGCCTGGTATAGCACAGCCGCCGCGGCGCGCTCGGCCGGACTCAGGTAGGCGTTGCGGCTGCTCATGGCCAGACCATCCGGCTCACGGACGATGGGCAGCACGCAGATCGTCACACCGATGTCCAGGTCGCGGGCCATCCGGGTAACGACCGCCGCCTGTTGGGCGTCCTTCTGGCCGAAATAAGCAATATCAGGCCGGACAATGTTGAACAGCTTGAGCACGATCGTCAGCATGCCCCGAAAATGGATCGGCCGGTCGGTGCCGCACAGGCCGTCGGTCAGTTGCTCCTGGATGACGTAGGTTGCGTAGCCGGTGGGGTACAGTTCGTCCACGGTGCCGGCGTAGACCAAGTCTACGCCGGCTGCCTCGGCTTTGCGGCAGTCACCCTCCAGGTCGCTCGGGTAGTTGTCCAAATCTTCTTCGGGACCGAACTGGGCGGGGTTGACAAAGAGGCTCATAACGGTATGCGTGTTTTCGGCGACCGATGCGGCGACCAGGCTCATATGGCCTGCGTGGAGCGCACCCATCGTAGGTACCAATCCGAGTGTGCCGTTGCCGGCGCGCACCGACTGTAGCCAGGCGAGGACTTCCGCCTTGCTGTGGACCACCTGCATTAGGGGGCGCCGTTCACGCGGGAGGGAAGTGCCTCGAGAAGTTGGCGAACGGTGCGCCGGCGTATGGGATGGACCACCTCCGGCGCAATCTCGCACAACGGCTCGAGCACGAAAAGCCGCTCGCACATGCGTGGATGAGGGATCATGAGCCCGGGCTCATGGACCACGAACTCGTCCATTATCAGGATATCCAGATCAATTTTCCTCGCACCCCAGCGCGGCGTGGAGAAGTCGCGTCCCATGGTCTGCTCAATCGCCTTGAGGACCGCCAGCAGGGCCTTGGGCGGATAATCGCATGCCACCGTCGCGGCGGCGTTGAGATATAGCGGTTGCGGCTCGGGTCCACCGAGCGGCTCGGTTTCAAAGTAGGACGAGACCTTGCGAACATTCACGCCGGGCGTTTTGCCCAACCGTGTGATGGCATCGGCGATGTTTGCTGAGCGGTCTCCCAGGTTGGATCCAATTCCGATATACGCGTGCATCACTTTCTGTACTCTAGCTCCTGTTTAACAAATGGCATTCTAAATACGCACCGCCCATATTATACCAAAATAGAGCTTGTTTTCAACGATCCACTGTTCCTTTTCTAGGACGGCGATGTACACTCCGTCTTCATCGTCGAGGTGGCGTCGGAGTGCCCAGCCGGTCCCTGCGAGGATGCCGCGGAGTTCTTGTTCACTGCTAAACAAATAATCGAACCAAGGCCCGATGTAGGTTTCCGGATGATGGCCGAAAATTTTTCGGAAGGGCAACCCGGTCGAGGCATACAGCTCTTCGATCTTCTCCAACATCGTTGTCACGGAATCCGACGAACAGCGGCAATCCATCAATTGATTCGCATCGTAACGATTTGGAAAGGCTGGTGTGTGAACCCATCGACCAAATGGCGTGTGCAGGGCGGCTTCTGGTCGCGACTCCGCGAAGTATTGCGTTTCAGCGTATCGGTCAAGGTCGTGTGTCATTCGCTTTCTTCTGTTTTCTGGGCTCGAGGATACACTCCCACAGGAGCCCTTGGGTTACAAAGCCGAGCTGTTCGTAGAGTGCGATGGGGCCTCTGTCTCGATCTGCGCAAATGATCAACGCGTCTTGTGATTGAACGGCGAAATGGTCTTGGACATATCGGATGAGCGTTGTAGCGACGCCACGCCCGCGCGCCCACGCTACCGTATC
>JAJDCN010000350.1 GCA_029260815.1 Planctomycetota bacterium | reverse complement strand
ACGGACTTCGTCTGGTAGATTTCGACCAAAAGGAATACCCGCCAAACCTCCGCGCGCCGGACGTCGAGCCGAGCCAGAACCAACCGATCTTGACCGCCATGGACCTGGAGTTGCCGCAACCCGACCCGGTTGTCTTAACCGGTGAATTCTTCGGCATCACCCTCGACCTCGATCTCCTGTTTCCGCAGTTTGAATCCGGCGGCGACTTCGCCTTGCAATGGAAACGGAACGGCAAGCAACGCGCGCTGGCCGGGACCACCGTCCAGATCATCCATTACGCCCGCGTCGTGGTTTCGGCGGAAGACGGGGAAGAGACTGAATTTATCCTGGAGCTGTTCCACAAGGAGACGCCCCGAACCGTCGAGGCCTTTGAAAAGCTTGCCCGTGAAAACTTCTACAAGGGAACCATCTTCCACCACGCGCTCCGCTCCCGCGACCTCCAACTCCTCCAGGCCGGCGGGTTGGAGGACGATCCGCTACACATTGCCGATATCGATCCGATCCCCTTCGAGCCGGGGCCACACCGCTTCAACGAGCCTGGGATCGTGGGCCTGGCCCATCGGCTGGGCCGCCGGGATGAAGGAACCAGTCAGTTCTTCATCTGTCTGGACGCCGCCCCGGAGCTGTCCAACCGCTACACCTCCTTCGCCAAAGTCATTCATGGCATGGAACAGGTCGGGCGGATTCAAGAGGGCGTCAAGATCCAACGCATCGAACCATTTCTCAGAAAACTCGTACGGAAAGAGGGTCCACCACAATGAACGAGTACGAACACATTCTTTACGAACAGAGCGAAGGCATCGCCACGGTCACCGTGAACCGGCCGAAAGTCCTCAACGCACTCAACGAAGCGACTGTCCGTGAGTTGCTCGCCTGCTTCGCATCGATCCGCGACAACGGCGAAATCGGAGCCGTAATCCTCACCGGCGCCGGGGAGAAAGCCTTCGTGGCCGGTGCCGACATCAAAGAGCTGGCGCAAAACAATCCGGTATCCGGCAAGCAAAGCGCCCTGTTGGGTCAAAGCAGCTTCAGCGCGATCGAGAACCTGGGCAAACCGACGATCGCAGCAGTGAACGGCTTTGCCCTGGGCGGTGGATGCGAGCTGGCAAGCGCCTGTACAATCCGCCTGGCCGCCGACACCGCGAAGTTCGGCCAGCCGGAAGTGAACCTGGGAATCATCCCCGGCTACGGCGGCACTCAGCGGCTCGCGCGCCTGGTGGGCAAGGGACGAGCCATGGAGTTGATCCTTTCCGGCGCGACAATCGACGCGGCCGAAGCCATGCGGATCGGCCTGGTGAATCATATTTACCCAACAACCGAACTGATGCCCGCTGCCCACAAGCTGGCCCAAACGATCTTGTCCAAGGGCCCGCTGGCTGTTAAAATGTCCATGGAAGCAATTCATAAGGGCTTGGAGGTCGGCCTCGACGAGGGGCTTGCCCTTGAGGCTAATCTTTTCGGCCTCTGCTTTGCGACCGAAGACACCCACGAAGGCCTCAACGCATTCATCGAAAAGCGCAAGCCGGCGTTCAAAGGGAAATAACTTTACATTTGGGGGTGTGGAATGGCGAAGGACATCGTAATCCTGGAAGGCGCCCGAACGGCGCAGGCAGAGTTTGAAGGATCCCGCGGGGGCGGCGCGTTCAAGGGGGTCTCCGCGCTCGACCTGGGCGGTATTGCCGCGGCCGGTGCCCTGGACCGCAGCCGCGTTCCGGCCAAAGACGTTGACCACGTGGTCATGGGCAATGCCCTGCAGACCAGTGGCGACGCGATCTACGGAGCCCGTCACGTGGCGCTCAAGGCCGGGATCCCCATCGAGACGCCGGCCCTGACGGTGAACCGGATCTGCGGCTCCGGTTTGCAGTCGGTGGTTTCCAGCGCGCAGATGATACAACTGGATGAAGCGGGCGTCGTGGTCGCTGGCGGCATGGAGAACATGAGCCAAGCGCCTCACGTGATTCGCGGCGCGCGCAGCGGCTTCCACCTGGGTCAGGGCAAACTGGAAGACTCCTTGATGGTCTCCCTGTTGGACACCCATTGCGGCCTGTACATGGCGCAGACCGCCGAGAAGATCGCCACCGAACGCGGACTGTCCCGCGCCGATCAGGACGCCTTTTCCATACGATCGATCCAATGCGCCGCGCGAGCATTGGAGGCGGGCGTCTTCGCCGAAGAGATCGTCCCGGTGCCGATCAAGAAGCGGCGCGAAATGATAGACTTTACCGTCGACGATCACCTCAAGCCCGACTCGACGATCGAAGCCCTTGCCAAGCTCCCGCCCGCCTTCGGCAAAGAGGGCACGGTGACCGCCGGCAACGCGTCGGGCATCGTGGACGGCGCCGCGGCGGTCGTGCTGACCACGGCCGAAGACGCAGCCGCGCGGAAGATCAAACCGCTGGGCACGATCGTTTCCTGGGGCATCGCCGGCGTTGAGCCGTCGGTCATGGGTCTAGGTCCGGTGCCGGCCATCCGTACCGCGCTGGACCGCGCGGGCCTAAAACTGGAGGAGATGGACCGGGTGGAAATCAACGAGGCCTTTGCCGCACAGTATCTCGCTGTTGAAAAAGACCTGGGTCTCGACCGGGACAAGGCCAACGTCAACGGCGGGGCAATCGCCATCGGCCACCCGCTAGGGGCTACCGGCACGCGACTGATCTATACGTTATTGAAAGAACTCAACCGTTGCGGCGGGACCTACGGCGTGGCCTCCGCCTGCATCGGCGGTGGACAGGGCATCGCCGTGGTGGTTAAGACCGGCTGAGACAACCGAGCGTTGACACAAACATCGTTGGAGGCACGAAACCTTGGATTTTGGTTACACAGAAGAACAAACGATGATCCGGGACATGGCCCGGGACTTCGGCCAAAATGAAGTGGCCCCGGTCGCCGCGGAACTGGAGGCCAGCAGCGAATTCCCCTGGGAGCTGACCAAGCGAATGGCCAAACTGGGCTTTCTGGGCATGACCACGCCGGAGGAATACGGCGGAATCGGGATCGACACCATCGCCTACTGCCTAGCCATGGAGGAGATTGCGAAGGCCTCCACGTCGTTGTCGATGACCGTCGGCTTACACAACTCGCTGGTCTCTTGGCCCCTGCGCAAGTTTGGGTCGGACCAGGTCAAGAAAGACTTCCTCGTCCCCCAATGCCAGGGCGAGCGATACGGTTGCTTCGCCCTGACCGAGCCAGGTGCCGGGTCCGACGCGGCCAACCAACGCACAACCGCCGAGAAAAAAGGTAACGAATACATCCTCAATGGGACCAAGACGTTTATCACCAACGGCTCGGTCTGCGACTTCGCCCTCGTGTTCGCGCGCACCGGCAAGGAGGCGGGCTCCAAGGGCATCTCCGCATTCGTGGTAGACAAAAACGTCTCCCCCTACTCCGTCGGGACAGTGGAGAAAAAGATGGCCCTGTCCGCCTCGCCGACCACGGAATTGATCTTCGAGGATTGCCACGTACCGGCGGCGAATCTGCTGGGCAAGGAAGGGGAGGGGCTCAAGGTTGCGCTCGCCACCCTGGACGTGGGCCGGATCAGCCTGGGCACACAGGCTCTGGGCGTGGCAGAAGCAGCATTCGAGGCGTCGGTAAAGTACGCGCAAGAGCGGTCGCAGTTCGGCCGGACACTATCGAAATTTCAGATGATTCAGCAGATGGTCGCCGACATGGCCATGGACCTGGACGCGGCACGCCTGATCATCCACCGGGCCGCATGGATGGAAGATCAGCACGTACCCTACATCAAGGAATCGGCCATGTCGAAGCTGTACGCCACAGAGATGGCCACGCGAGTGACCCACAGGGCGGTGCAGGTTCACGGCGGCTACGGCTACATCCGCGAATACAACGTGGAGCGGTACTACCGCGACGCGCGCGTCTTCGAGATCATCGAAGGGACCAGCGAAATTCAGCGGATCGTGATCGCCCGTGAACTGATGGGCAAGTAACCCCGCGTCGAAAGATCATGACGGCATTTCAAACAGACCTGAAGCGTCTGATGCAGACGCTGTCCGAACGTGGCTATCATCCTTCGCGCACGCTCGGACAGAACTTTTTGACCGACCCGAACCTGCTCAAGGCGGTGGTGCGCGAAGGCGAACTGGCTCCCGACGACGTCGTCCTGGAAGTCGGAACCGGCAGCGGTTGGCTGACCCGTCTGTTGGCAGCCGAGGCCCGGCAGGTGATCGGTGTGGAAATTGACGACCGCCTGTTCGAGCATTGTGAGCAGACGTTGGCGGATTTGGACAACGTCACCCTGATCCACGGAGACGTACTGGAAACCAAGAACCGCCTCAACGCGCAGGTGGTCGCGGCCCTCGAGCCCTTCGCGGGGCGGTTCAAGGTCGTTGCGAACTTGCCGTTTCAGATCAGTTCGCCGTTGCTCGTGCTCCTCTACGAGAGCGGCCTGCACCCGGCCCGCGCGGTGGTCACCCTGCAAGCAGAGATGGCCCGGCGGCTGGCGGCCGAACCCGGAACCAAGCTGTACGGCCCGGTGAGCGCGACCTTGGGGTACTTTGCGCAAACGCGCGTGGTGCGCAAAATTCGCGCGCGGATGTTCTGGCCCCCGCCCCAGGTCGACGCCGCGGTTGTGCGCATCGACACACAAACCGAAGCGGCACCGTGCGACTACGCAGCCTTCCGGCGCACGACCCGGGCGATCTTCGCACACCGGCGCAAACGCCTGCAAGGCGCATTGCGAAACGGGCTGGGCCTGAGCGCCCAAGCGGCAGAGCAGGCGATTGCCGCAGCCGACCTCAGCCCGGATATTCGGCCAGATCGCCTGTCGGTGGAACAGATCGGCCGGTTGGCCCAGGCGCTGACAACCCCTTCGGAGGTCGATTGAAGACAAGAACTGCGGTTGCCATTGTATTGCGCGTGGCTGTGGCCGCCGCAATCGTCTACTACATCCTCCAGCGGGTGGAGCTGGACAAGGTAGGCGACACGCTGGCGGGGATTCAGTGGTGGCCGGTGGCGGGCATGTTCATCACCTTCTGGATCGGCGTGGCCCTGATGGCCTGTCGCATGCGGTTGACCATGAAGGCAATCGGATACACCGTGTCGTTCGGTCGGATGATGGAGCTTGCCTTCGTCGGCATGTTCTTTAACAACCTGGCTCCGGGGACCGTCGGAGCCGACACCTACCGCACCCTAGCCTTGCGCGCCGAAACCGGGTCGGGCGTGGCCTCCGCTAGCGGGATGGCCATGTTCCGACTAACCGGCATTATGGGAACCATGATCCTGGCCGCGGTCGGCCTGCTAATCAATCGGTGGGCCTGGCACGACGAGTATATCCTGCTGCCGCTTCTGGCCACGCTGGCAGCCCTTGCGGTCATTGTCGGGATACTGTTCTTCTACCCGCGAAGCGTATTCATGGCCCTGCGCTTGATTCGCTGGGGTTGGGGCCGGCGACTGGTAGAAAGGGGCGAGCAATTACACGAAACATTTCGCCAGCTTCGCGCACAGCCCAAGGTGATCATTGGCTGCCTGGCGCTTTCCATCTCGACCCTGCTGGTGTGGGCCAGTCGAGGATACTTTCTGTTCCTCGCCGTAGCGGTGGAGCCGCCAGTCACGGTGATGGTCTTCATCGCCAGCGTGCTGGTGCTGGCCTTCGTCTTGCCGTTTACCTTCGCCATGTGGGGCGGAGCTGAGCTGATCGCGCTTCACTTATACCATACTGCCGGGGTGGCGGATGTGTCGACTATCGGCGCGGCTCTGGTCTTTGGTAGACTCTTTGGGACCCTATTATCGCTTAGTGGTGGAGGCTATTATCTATTGAAAGTAAAGAAACAGTAGGCGATTGTAGGGCTTCTCTTACACAGAAACCCTAATTTTTACACAACAACCTTGACAGCTTCCCTTTCATGTGGTAAACTTAATAGATTGTAGGGGAGGGGTGCAAAGCACGGCCGCGTAACGGCTTATCATGAGGTGAGGGTGGCGAAGTTTTTTCCCGATGAATTTGTCGATGAGGTCAAGCAGCGCAACGAGATCAGCTCGGTTATTGCCTCCTATTTTCCATTAAAGCGGGCGGGCCGTAATTTCAAGGCACTGTGTCCGTTTCATAATGAGAAAACCCCATCGTTTCACGTCAACGTCGAAAAACAAATCTTCCACTGCTTTGGCTGTGGAAAGGGCGGCAATGTCTACACGTTCGTGAGGGAAATGGATCGCCTCAGCTTTCCGGAGGCAGTGGAGCAGTTGGCCCAAAGGGCTGGGGTTCCGCTGCCGGAACGAACGGGTCCGGTTCGCCACACCGCCCAGACCGAGGACAAGGCAATCCTCTATCGGGCCAACGAGTGGGCCTGTGAGATCTTTCAGGAAGCCCTGGCCTCGGACACAGGCGAGAAAGCCCGACGATATTTAAAGGAACGGGGGATCTCGGCCGAAAGTATCAAGAAGTTTCGCATCGGATACGCTCCGGACGCATGGGACACGCTAACTCGTCGACTCAGCGGCAAGGAGAAGCACCTGCCGGCGCTCAAGCGCGCGGGACTGATCCTGGAGCGGCAGCAGGAGGGCGCAGGCCCACTGACACCGGGCAGTTACTATGACCGCTTCCGCAACCGAGTGGTTTTTCCGATCCTGGACGTACAGGACCGCGTGGTCGGCTTTGGTGCGCGGTCGCTCGACGGCAGCGAACCGAAGTACCTGAACTCGCCGGAGACCCCGGTCTTCAACAAACGGCGGCAGTTGTACGCCCTGCCGTTTGCGCGAAATGCGGCGCGACAGACGAAGCGCTTGGTATTGGCCGAAGGCTATACCGACGTGATCATGGCGCACCAGCACGGCTTCGGCGACTTTGTGGCCACGCTGGGGACGGCCCTGACGCCCGAACACATTGTCACGGCGCGGCGTTATGCGGACGAGATAATCGTCCTGTACGACGGCGACGAAGCCGGTCGCAACGCCGCCAACAGATCGGTGGAGTTGTTCGTAGAAGGAGAGATGCCGGCCCGCTTTGCACCGCTGCCGTCCGGCGAAGACCCGTGTAGCCTGCTGGTCAACCGGGGCACCGCGGCTTTAGAGCAGATTCTGGCCACGGCGCTGGGCCCGGTGGAATTCTTGCTGGCCCCTTCGGCTCAACTGGAAGGGGAGGACACGGAAAAAAAGGCCGGTCGCATCGACAGCATCATCGCCCTGCTGGCCCGGGTGCCCAATCCGGTCCGTCGCGAGTTATGGGTCGGCGAGCTGGCCGAGCTGGCCCGAATCGGGGAGGCGTCCATCCGCGAGAGGCTTGCAGCGCTGACTAGGGCCACGCGACCGCGACCGGTGGCCGGCAACGACCAGACGGCGGACGAGCGGAAACTGAAAGCGCTCGATGCGCACACCCTGGAGGTGGCTCTCAAGGCCCCGCACTTGCGGGACCGGATCCTGGCCTCAGGCCTGTTGGATGGCCTGCACGATCCGCAGGTGGCGCAGTTGTGCCGAGAAATGGCCCAAAGCGAGCCGGTCGACATCTCGCAATGGATCACCAGGATTGACCATCCAGCCCTGGTGGACTTGGTGGTGCGACTGAGCGAGCAAACAATAGACGAAGCGGATTATGAAAAAGCATTAGACGGATGCATTCGGCAAATGCAAAGCGAGAGGGCGACCAGAGAAACCGCCGCCCTCAATGAGCAATTGGCCCAAGCGGACGCGGCGGGTGACGAGACCCGCCAATTGGAACTGTTGCGGGAAATTCACCGCGTGAATGATTTCAAGAGTAGGAGCCTGCATGGTTGACGTGCAAGACACCAAGCTGAAACTGAAAAAACTTCTGAAAGAAGGCAAAGAGAAAGGGTATGTGACCTACGAAGAGGTCAACGATATCATCCCCGACGACATTGACTCCGCCGACGAGGTGGAAGGCATCCTGGCCACCTTCGAAGACGCCGGCATCGAAATCGTCGACGAGATGGATCTCAAGAACAAGAACGGTCTGAAGCCGATGGATAGTCTCCACGAGGGGGAAAACGACGGTGACAACGGCGGGACCGGCAGATCCAAGAGCGAAGAGGAGCTATCCGGCAAAGAAGCTGAGCATATCGACGACCCGGTGCGGATGTACCTGACCCAAATGGGACAGATCCCGTTGCTGACCCGCGACGAAGAGATCATGCTCGCCAAGAAAATCGAAATCACGCGCACCCGCTACCGCCGCGCCGTCCTGGAAAACGAAATGGTGGCCCGTCAAGCCCTGGCGATTTTTGAGGACGTGGAAAAAGGTGAGCTCGCCTTCGACCGAACGCTACAGTTGAGTACGTCTGAAGATTTCGACAAGAAAGACGTGATCCTTCGCATTCCGCAAAACGCCGCCACCCTGCGAGCGCTGTTGGTCAAGTGCGATGAGGACTTCAAGGGACTCCGAGACAAGACGAACACCAAAGCGCGCTCCGAGCGAGCCAAAAGCCTGCGCAGCCGACGACTCAAGTGCGTGCAATTGCTGGAAGAGCTGAACCTGCAAACGAAGAAGATCAAGCCGCTCAAGAATCGGCTAGAGGATACCAGCAACCGGATGCAACAGATCCTCGCCGAATCCGCCGAGCTGCGAAAGAGCCGGGCCCAAGCCAGCCGGAAAAAACTCGCTGAGCTGACTGAGGAATTGGGGCAACTCGAAGAAGCCGCCAAGGAAACGCCGGCGGAACTCAAACGCCGGCTCGACACCGTCAATCAGCGCTACCTGGAATACGAAAAGGCCAAGCGCATGCTCTCCAGCGGGAACCTGCGACTGGTGGTGTCCATCGCCAAGAAATACCGCAACCGGGGCCTGAGCTTTCTCGACCTGATCCAGGAAGGCAACACGGGCTTGATGAAGGCCGTGGAGAAGTACGAGTACCGCAAGGGCTACAAGTTCTCCACCTATGCCACATGGTGGATCCGACAGGCCATCACCCGCTCCATCGCCGACCAGGCCCGGACGATCCGCATCCCGGTGCACATGATCGAAACCATGAGCAAACTGCGTAACGTCACCAAACGTCTGACGCAGAAAAAGGGCCGTGAACCCACGCTGGAAGAGATCGCCAAGGAGACCAACATCTCGGTTGATGAAACCAAGCGCGTGTTGAAAATCTCCAAGCACCCGATCTCTCTGGACCGACCCATCGGCGAAAGCGGCGACAGCTACTTCGGCGATTTCATCGAAGACGAGAGCGCCGAGTCGCCGGTCACGGCTGCGACCCATGAGATGCTCAAAGAAAAAATCCAGACCGTTCTGGACTCGCTGACCTACCGCGAGCGCGAGATCGTCAAGCTGCGCTACGGGATTGGAGACGGGTACACCTACACCCTGGAGGAGGTGGGCCGGATCTTTAACGTCACGCGCGAGCGGGTGCGACAGATCGAGGCCAAGGCAATCCGAAAACTGCAGCATCCGATCCGGAGCCGGAAGCTCGAAGGGTTCCTCGAGCACTCCGCGGGCGGGCCGGGAGGTCGCCCATGAGCGCCGAGCAGATCGACGTACTCCGGCAGCTCCAGACAATCGATGCGACAATTTATGAACTCAAAACCCAGCAGGCAGCCCTTCCAGCGGCCATTGCAAAGCATCAGACCGTGATCGCCAAACAAGAGAAGGACCTGGCCGAGCACCACGAAAAAATCAAGAAAAGCCAGTCCGAAGGCCACAACAAAGAGGTGGAGCTCCAGACCCACGAAGAGAAAATCCTCAAACTCAAAGGACAGCTCAATACCGTTGGAACCAACAAAGAATATTCCGCCATTCTCCACGAGATCGAAATCGAAAAGATGGAGATGAGCAAGATCGAGGAGCGCGTCCTGGAGCTTATGTCCGTCAGCGAACAACTCCAGAACGAGCAGGCCACCATCGAATCCCAACTCGCCCAGGAACAGGCGGAATTGGCCGAAATCGAAAAACGGGCCGCCTCGGAGAGCCAGCAAATCGAAACAAGCCTCGCGGCCAAGGTGACTGACCGACAGGCCGTGGCTGATCAGATCAATCCGGAGATCTTGACCAAATATGAGCGAGTCTTGGTCAAGCATCAAGACAACGCGATGGCGGCGGTCGCGGATAGCGCGTGTCAGGGCTGTTACTCCATGGTGACTGCGCAAGAGGTTAACCTGCTGTTGGGACGCAGCCAAGTGGTGTTTTGCCGCTCCTGCAGTCGAATCCTGTTCCTGCCGGACGCCAGCGACGATTGACGATCCGGAGCCAGCCATGATCATCTACACCGACGGGGCCTCCCGCGGAAACCCAGGGGCCGCATCCACCGGGATCATCTTAATCGATGACGACGGCACCACGCTGTTGGAAAAGGGACAGTGCATCGGCAAGCAGACCAACAATGTGGCGGAATACACCGCCGTGATATTCGCCCTCCGCGAGGCCGCCCTGTTCAAGCCCCACCGAATCGACCTGCACAGCGACAGTCAGTTGCTGGTCCGCCAGTTGAACGGAGAATACAAGGTCAAACAGCCACACCTGAAAACCTTGCGCGACGAGGTTCGAGCCCTAGCCGATGGATTCGATTCTGTCACCTTCATCCATGTCCGGCGCGAACAAAACACCCGCGCCGACGCGATGGCCAACCGGGCCCTTGATGCCGGCCGCACGGTCGAATAGACCTCACCCGGCCGGTTGAAACGACACGCTAAATAGTGTATAATCGTAGGTTTACGAATGCGTTGGGACGCGCGTCGGTGATCTTTACGCCACCCTTTTCCGGAAGAACCATGAGCAAATCGCGGAACCGTTTCGTACTCTTTGGCCTGTGTCTTTTGTTACTGGCCGGCATGAGCAGCATCAATCCCAGCGCTTACGCAGGATCCGATCAAAAGCGGATTATCATCCTGGGGTTCGATGGAGCCGACCCAAACATGATCCGCGCCTACAACGCCGACCCTGCAACCCGACTACCCCACTTGACCAAGCTTGCCGGGCAGGGAACTTTTGTGGACTTGGGCACGGCCATCCCCGCCCAGTCGCCGGTCTCCTGGGCCTCCTTCGCAACCGGGCTGGAGCCAGGCAACACGGGTATCTTCGATTTTTTGCGCCGCGATTTCAACGATTTGGGCGAACCGTCCGCCAAGATCAGTCTTTCCAACCCAACACCCAAGAAATTTACTGAGCTGCCAGAATACGACAAATTATTGCTCGTATCCTATATCGCGCTTGTGGTGGTGCTGATCTTTTTCGCAGGCGTCCTCAAGCTCTTGTTCCGCCGCTCGCTTGCCCAGGCGATCGTCATCGCCTTCATCATCGACTTTGTCCTCGGCGTGGCAGGATACTTCCTGCTGCCCGTCTTTAACGAGAAATACGGTTGGATCCCCGAAGAGGTGGCGGTGGCCTCCAAATCCCGCGACGGAAAGTCCTTTTGGAAAATCCTCGACGAGAACGGCATTAAGCCCATCATGCTCAATATTCCCGTGACGTTCCCGGCCGATGCCGAGCCGCTAAAGCACGGCCACCTGACCACGGGGCTAGGTACCCCCGACCTGCGTAAAGGCTGGGGTACATTCACCGTCTTTGTCGACGACCAGGGCAAAGGCTCGACAGAGACCGGGGGCCATATCATCAATGTCCTCTCCGTGAACGGCAAGGGCACCGCTCAGATTCCCGGGCTGGACCCAATCGACACTTCGCTTAAGCGTAAGCTGACAGAGGAGCAATACAAGGCGAAGACGAAGGAGATCAACGAACAGACAAAGATTCCGGTGGAGATCGCTATTGATCAGCCGAACCACTCGGTCACGCTCAAAGTGGGTGAGACAGACCTGCCAACTCTCAAGCAAAGGGAATGGTCCGATTGGGTGGAGCTGGAATTTCCAATGACGCCGCTGGTCACGATCTCGGGCATCGTAAAGTTCTGCCTCGTGGAGACCGCCCCGCTGCGGCTGTACATGACGCCGATCAATTTCAACCCGGATCGGCTGGCCTCCGCCGCGTCAATCTCCACGCCCCGTCGGTTGGCCCGAGATCTCTACGATGAGATCGGTTTTTACTGTACCCTCGGCTGGCCGATTCCCACCAACCCGCTCAAGGATGAGATGATCGATGAGGAAACTTTCCTCGCAGAGGTGGACAACATCGTCGAGGATCGCAAGAAGATCATGTACAACCAGATGGACGTTGAGGACTGGCAGGTCTTT
>JAJDCN010000349.1 GCA_029260815.1 Planctomycetota bacterium | reverse complement strand
TACAGGAAAACCGAGAAGACCCATTTTTCCTGTACGTTCATTACATGGACCCCCACGCCCCCTACGCTCCGCCGGAAAACTACCGCCATCAAGTGAGCCCTCAAGTCAAAGATACCGGGCAGGTTCTGCCACCCGGGCAGGTTTACTTCCCGCCGTTTTACGAAAAACCTGCCTCTGCGCTCGATTCGGCGTCCTTCGCTTCTCTAGTGGCCCGCTACGACGGCGAGATCCGCTACGTGGACACGATGCTTGAACGCCTGTTAGATGCCTTGGACGAAAACACGCTGATCCTGTTGACCTCCGACCATGGCGAGGAGTTCTACGACCACGAAAGCTGGGGGCACGGTCACGCGCTCCACCAAGAATTGATCCGAGTCCCCTTGACGGTGCGCCCGGCAACGGGGTCCGGGCTCAAAACCGGGAGCATTGACCAGCCGGTCAGCGTCCTGGACATCCTGCCGACGATCCTGGACCTGTGCAACCTGCCTCCTGTAGATTCGATCTCGGGCCGGAGCCTCGCGAACCTGATGTTCGACACGACGCCGACAAAGCCAGTAGCGATCTTCTCGGAGGTCCTAAGTGCTGACTGGCGCGCGCGGTCGGTGGTGTGGGAGGGGTTCAAATTGATCGATAGTCGTAAGGGCAAGCAGACGCAGTTGCAGTTATTTGACCTGGCCGCCGATCCGAACGAACAAAGCGACTTGGCCAACCAAGAAGCGTTCGCCGACCGAATCCAGAACATGAAAGACCTACTGGTAGAGGAGCAATACAAGGCCGCAGCCATTCGCCTGCCCACCCACGGCAGCACGATCGCTGGGATGGAGGGCGCCGAGCAATTAGGCTATACGAAAAAGTAACCCGGGTGCGCCTTGGAGACAGCCGGCGTATAATTTATAGGGTTCTAGACCGCAAACTTTGGAACATCGCGGACCGATGGAAAGCTGCTACGAAATCATTCCTCTTCTGGAGCGGTATTCTACACACCAGGAGATGACCGACGCGGAACTCGCACGCGTGCGCATCCACCTGCTGGAGTGCGAACGTTGCCGCGCTGCCGCGGTGCCGGAAAGCCGTAACAGCCTGATCGAACGGTGGCCGGAGGAGCGCGTCCCCGCCGCCGACCTGGAAACCACCGCACGCCTGCGCCTCGGGGCCTTGATCGGCTCGCTGCTGCTCCATGCGGCTGCGGGGGCTCTGGTCGTAGTGCTTCTGAACGCCTTCGAAGACGATTCGGTCCGCTCCTGGGTGCTGACCCAACCCCTTCGAGGCGAGCGGGTTCCATTGGACTCCCGGCGCACTACGGGGGGCCAGCCGGCCTTCAGCACCATGGATTTTGCAACCACGGATCCGGCGGAGCTCTATCCGACGGCGCCGATTCGCAGCACGTTGGGGGGCGGTGGACTGCCGGGCATCGAATCCGACCGTACACGAGAGTATCGCAGCATTCTGCTCCCCGACCTTGGCTCCCAACCCGACATCTTTGTCCATCCGCCCGGTGAGGTCGGCGCCCCACATTCCACCGGGGCCTACGCGACCCAAACGATCGAGGGCAGCAAAGACCCGTTGGAAACCGTGATGGATCAGTCCAACTTGCAGGAGGATCAACTGGTCGTCTGGCTTATTGATCGCACCCCCAGCATGTTCGCCCGACGCGAACAAGTACTCGATCGCATCCGCCAATGGCACGAGACCCTGGAGAAGAAAAAGAAGAGACAACTGCGCATGACCGCGATCGCCTTCGGGGAACGAACCAAACGGCTCACCTTCGCCGATACGGACAACCTGGCCAATCTCCTCGAAGCGGTGGAGCGCATGGAGCCGGAGGCGGGCGAAACCGAGAACGTGGCTGCGGCTCTGAATCAGTGCGCGCGAATCTCCGCGGGTACGCGGCGCGTCAGCATCATCTTGTTCACTGACGAGCGGGGCGACGACCTGGACGACAAGGCCTTGGCAGCCACACTGGCCGAGCTGAAGCGGCACCGGATCAAACTGTACGTCATCTGCGACGAAATTCCCCTGGGCGTAACCCAACGGGTCGCCGCTTTCGGCTCCCGCTCGATGGCGCTGACCACCGGATCCGAAAGCCCCCAACCGGAAATTTTTTGCGACTGGCACCAGGCAATCCCCGTCCCAAGCCTGGCTCCAGGCCGGATCCTCAGCGGCTTCGGCCCCTACGAATTGAGCCTCCTGGCGACCGAATCGAAGGGCTCTCTCTATCTCAATCACGTGTCGCCGGATTACAACCTGGAGGATCTGAATCACCGCAAGCCCGCCTTGATTGCGCGCAGCACGTACGCGAAGGAGATTCGGGACAAACCTTTGCGCGCGATGGTTCTGCGCACGGTCGCCACGCTACGCGGTATTTCCTTTCCGCGACGGACGGTCCTGCGAACCCAGGCAGAGCGCTTGGATGAAACCGCCCAGACCCGCGCGGCACTCGAGGCGGTCGAACGCCTGCTGCCACCGGTCCACGAAGCCCTTGCAGCTTACCTGGCTGAGGAGAAGCATCCTCGCTGGCGGGCCAACGCGCGGCTGATCGCAGCGCAATTGACCGCCGCAGACTACTATTTGAATCGCCGACTGGAACTGCTGGCGGGCGCCGACCCGATCGGGCCGGGCGGCTCGTTGACCTTCTCCATCACCGACGATATCGCCGTGGGCACCGGGCCGCTCACCGCGGCCGCTGGAAAGTTGCGCGGCTACGGCGGAACCCCCTGGACGCTCATTGGCCGCGAATTGGGCAACGTCAAGACGCTCACGCTCCACGCCGAATAAAGCGGCCACGTCGCTCTACCGATAAAGCCCTTGCCGGTGCAGGCCTTTTGCTCCTATAATTCCCTGTTTGTAATCACGAAGATGACGGCAACTACGAAGAAGCGATCCGCCTGTGGCGTCAGATCCCCGAAGATAGCGACGACTACACCGACGCAATCCGCGATATCGCATACGCCTACGACGAGCTGGGCCAATATCAGCGCGCGATCGAATATTACCGTCAAGCCCTCGACCGATCCGACAACCCATTTCGCGGCGCGACCTGGAACGCGATGGGGTATGCTTACTATAACCTCAACGAAGACGAGCAGGCGATCCAGTGTTACCACAACGCCCTGGCAGAAGAAGATTTTGACGAGGCTGGCTACGCCTGGAGTAATATGGGCCTTGCGTACACCGCTCTCGATAAGGATGAGAAAGCAATTACGTTTCATCGGAAGGCCTTGACACAAGAAAACTACGACGCACGTGGCCAGACGTTGTGCAAGATGGGCGAATCCTATCACACCATGGAAAATTATGCAGAGGCTATTGCCTGTTTTGAGCAGGCCTTGAGCGATCCAGACTTCCACGAACGCGGTTATGCATGGGATCGCATGGGCGTGGCTTACGACATGCTGGGTGACCCCAAAAAAGGAATCGAGTGCTATGAACAAGCCTTAAAGGAAGATTACGAAACGCCGGGAAATGCATGGTGCAATATGGGGGTTGCATACGAGTTGCTCAAAGACGAAGACAAAGCAATCGAATGCTACCAAACCGCCTTGACTCACGAAAACTATAGCGGCCATGGAAGGACTTGGCATAATCTTGCAGACATCTACCAAGAACGGCAAAATTATCCAGAATCCATCCACGGATTTTCCAAGGCCCTGGAGTGCAGCTCTTTCGACGATCGGGGCGACGCTTGGTTTGAATTGGGTTACGCCCACGGCGAATTGCAGAACTATGAAAAGGAAATTCAGTGTTGCACGT
Organism: Planctomycetota bacterium; assembly: GCA_029260815.1. Classification (GTDB taxonomy): domain Bacteria; phylum Planctomycetota; class B129-G9; order JAJDCN01; family JAJDCN01; genus JAJDCN01. The sequence continues at coordinate 15,711 of JAJDCN010000349.1, read as the reverse complement.
TTGCTCTCGAAGAGGGTTATAAAGCCCCCGGGATCGCGTGGTACAACATGGGCTGGGCGCACGATAAGCTTGAGCAATACCAGAAAGCTATTGAATGTTATGCCAACGCCCTGAAGCAGGAAGACTGTGATGAGTCTTGGTATGCGTGGGAGAACATGGGACTGTGTTACGCAGAGTTGAATCAACAGGATCAAGCCATCGAATGCTACGAGCGGGCACTGGCAGAGCCGGAGAACAGCGAACCGGGATCCGCGTGGTATAATAAGGCGTGTGCGTTCGCATTAATGAAGAACAAAAAGAAAGAATTGTTCGAGTCGTTGAACAACGCGATTGCGTTGGACTCAATGCTTCGAGCGGATGCGCGGGAGGACGAAGACTTCGAGGCGTATCGCAACGATCCTGATTTCATTGCCCGGACGACGGATTGATCGAAGTGCCTCCCCATGGGCGCGCGGCTGTGAGTGGCAGTTTTCGGTGGCGACAACTCGTCCTTTATGGTATACTGTGTGGTTTACGTAACCTCCTAAGAGAAAGAGACTTAGTGCATGGTGGGTGACGGAACGATTCTGGTAACAGGTGCGGCGGGGTTCATCGGCTCCCATCTGACCGAGCGGCTGCTGGCCGATGGACGGCGGGTGGTCGGCCTGGAAAACTTCGACGACTTCTACGACCCGGCCGTCAAACGGAACAACCTTCGCAGCGCATCACAGAACGGCAACTTTACACTGGTGGAAGGAGACATCCGCGACCGAGCGACGCTTGATGGACTCCTGCGCGAAGCCCGGCCCGACGCGGTGGTACATTTGGCCGCTCGCGCGGGCGTGCGACCGTCGATCCAAAATCCGGCACTTTACGTGGACGTGAACGTACATGGGACCCAAAACGTTCTCGATGCGATGCGCGACGCGGGGATCGGAAAGCTCGTCTTCGCCTCCTCGTCTTCGGTCTATGGCTGCAACGAAAAAGTTCCGTTCAGCGAAACCGACCCGGTGGACAACCCTATCTCGCCCTACGCGGCGACCAAGAAGGCGGGCGAGTTGTTGTGCTACACCTACAACCACCTGTTCGACATGGACGTTTCGTGTGTTCGATTCTTTACGGTGTATGGCCCGCGCCAGCGCCCGGAGATGGCCATCCACAAGTTCGCGCGAATGATCGCGGCGGGCGAGCCGATCCCGCTGTTCGGCGATGGCAAGTCGAGCCGAGACTACACCTACGTCACGGATATCATCGACGGTCTCATGGCAATTCTCGAACACACGGACGGATACGAAATTTATAACCTGGGTGATTCCAACCCGGTGGAGTTGGAGCGACTCGTCGGTCTTCTGGAGACTGCCTTAGGAGCCGCCGCCCACATCGACCGCCAGCCCATGCAGCCGGGCGACGTGCCAACCACGTTCGCCGACATTGCCAAGGCGACCGCGGCGGTCGGCTACCAACCCCGTATTGAAATCGAAGAGGGAATCCGCCGGTTTGCCGAGTGGTTCCAAGCCAACGCGAAGTAGGTACCATGCCAAACGACCCAAACAAGCTTGATCTGTCCCTCGTGATCCCTATGTACGAGGAAGAGCAAAACGCGCCGATCCTCCACGAACGGATCGCCACGGCCTTGGACGCGCTGGACCTGACCAGTGAGATCATCTACATCAACGACGGATCGGGCGACGGAACTCTGGAGCAGTTGCAGAAAATCCACGAAACGGATGATCGCGTGGTCGTCATCGACCTGCGGCGCAATTTCGGCCAGACCGCGGCCATGTCCGCCGGCTTTGATTACGCCCAAGGCGAGATCATCATCGCCATGGACGGCGACCTGCAAAACGACCCGGCCGATATCGCCAAGCTGCTAGCCAAGATCGATGAAGGCTACGACGTGGTCAGCGGCTGGCGCGTCAAGCGCCAGGACGACCTGCTTCTGCGCAAGATCCCCTCACAAATCGCCAACTGGCTTATCGGTCGTGTCACCCACGTCAAACTGCACGACTACGGCTGCTCGCTCAAGGCTTATCGCGCGGAGGTCATCAAGAACATCCGGCTGTACGGTGAGATGCACCGCTTCATCCCAGCTCTGGCCAGCTGGGTCGGGGCCAAGGTCACCGAGATACCGGTTCAGCACCACGCCCGGCAGTATGGCGTGGCCAAGTACGGGATCTCCCGCACGATTCGGGTGATTCTCGACCTGATCACGGTGAAATTCATCCTGTCCTTCTCCACACGGCCGTTGCAAATTTTCGGCGTTTGGGGATTGTTCTGCTTCCTCGCTGGGTCCGGTATCCTCGTCTGGCAAGTGGCGAAGAAACTCCTCGTCGTCGGCTACGGCCTGGCGGACAAGCCGATCGTTCTGGGCGGCGTGCTGCTGGTGGTCCTAGGCGCGCAGATGATCGGCATCGGCCTGCTGGCGGAACTGCAGGTGCGAACCTATCACGAATCGCAGGGCAAACCGATCTACGTAGTGCGCACCACTCTCGCGCGGCGCCGGGAGGATAGGACGCAGCACCGCGAAACGGCTCAGTAGAATCCCGAGGCACCTTGGCGGACAAAAAGCGCATCAAAATCGTCGTCACCGTGGTGATCGTTCTGGTCATCTTCTTCTTCCTCGGTCGTAGCCTCTATCAGAACATTCAGGATCTCACCCAGAAGGGCGACACCTTCCGCATGCATTGGCCCTCGCTCCTCCTGGCGATGGTCTTACTGGCCGTCTACTTCGGGCTCCAATCCTTGCGCTGGCGTAAGATTGTGGTAATGACCGGCGATCGCATGCGCCCGACCGACGGCGTGAAGGTCTGGTTCTGCTCCCAATTGGCCAAATACATTCCGGGAAAGGTCATGACCGTGGTCGGGCGCGTCTACCTGGCCAATCGATACGGCGTGACCAAGACCCGGGCCACCGTCGCGATGATCTTGGAGATTGGGCTGCTCATCATCACCGGTGTAATGTTATTCATCGCGTCGGTCCCCTTTCGCCAAGAGAGCTCTGGCTGGACAATTTGGATGTTTCTTCTGATCCCCGCCGGCCTCGTGGCGGTGCATCCGTGGGTCGTGAACCAAGTCGTCTCCAGAGGGATGCGCTTGCTCAAAAAAGAGGCGGTCAATATTCCGCTCACCTCCTGGCAGATGGCGCGGTTGATCGTCTACTATCTTATCCAGTGGCAGGTCTACGGGCTTAGCTATTACTTTCTGTTGCGCGGTCTGGACGTGGACACGGGCAACTTCCTGGTCCTGACCAGTACCTTCGCCGCGGCTTGGGTCGCCGGGTACGTGGCATTCATCTTTCCCAGCGGGCTGGGCGTCCGCGAAGGCGTGGCCGCCGGACTGCTCACCCCGATGATCGGGCCAGCCATGGCAGTCGTCGTACCGCTCATGGGGCGGCTGTTGTGGACCGTCATGGAGGCGGGCGGGGCCCTGCTGTTTCGCTCCGCGGTTCTGTCCGTGCCGACCCGAAAGAGCGACAAGCTCACCGTCGCGCTGGTCGCCGCCTGTCCGTTTCCCGGCAACCGGGGGACCCCCAGCCGAATCTTGCGCATGGCCGAAGCTCTGGCGGACCGGGGACACAAGGTCCACGTCGTGACCTATCATTACGGCACCGACACGCCGGTCCGTGGCGTTACCGTGCATAGAATTCCGAACGTGGGCGGAGTGAATTTCGCTTCCGGCCCTTCTTACAAGAAATTATTGATCTTCGATCCGATGCTGACCTGGCTGCTCCGCCGGGTAGTCTTCAAGCACAAAGTCGACATCATTCATGCCCATCATTTCGAAGGCGCCCTTGTCGCCCATCTGGCTCGTGGATTCCACAGTATCCCGGTCATCTACGATGCCCATACAACTTTGGCCGGCGAGTTGCATGATTACCGCTTCCCCATGCCCCGCTTTCTCAAAAGCTACTTCGCCCGGCGGTTCGACCGGACAGTGCCGGCCGCCAGTGACCACGTGATCGCCGTATCCGAGACCCTCAAGGAAATCCTCGTGGACAACACGATCCCCCCGGAAAAGATCGACGTTGTGCCCACCGGCGTGAATCTGGACGCCTTCGACCACGGACGAGCCGATATCATCGCCAACAAGTACGGCCTGCGATCCGACAAGGTCGTGGTCTACACCGGGTCCACCGCTGCGTTTCAAGGTGTCCATCACATCCTCGAAGCCGCGCCCGGCGTTGTAGCCCAGGAGCCGGAGGCCACGATCTTTATCGTGGGCGACGACCCGGGCGAAAAGATGGCGGCCCTGGCCCAGGAGAAAGGCGTGGCAGACAACGTGATCATCACCGGTGAGCGGCCGTTCACGGAGGTCGCTCACTTCCTGGCGATCGCCAAGGTCGCCATCATCCCACGGACCGAGTGTCCGGGCATCCCTCAGAAGCTGTCCAACTACATGGCCGCACGCAAAGCAGTGGCCTGCTTCGAAGGCTCAGCAAAACTACTGGAACACGAGGTCAACGGCCTGATCGTGGAGAACGGAAATGCTCAGCAGATGGCAGACGCGATCGTGCGGCTGCTGCGGGATGACATGCTGGCCCGGCGCCTTGGGGAAGCGGCGCGGGAATCGCTGATCGGAAAATACGACTGGCCTTCCCTGGCGGCAAAGACCGAGGCGATTTATGACGGGCTTGTGGGAGGGCCAAAAGATGAGTGAAAGAGATGAAACAGCAAAATTCGACGCCTTCTGGGCGGTGGAATCGGGCCTGGTCGAGTCCGGTCCGGTCAAGCGGCATCGCCGCCGCTTGATTTTGAAAGAGGCCCGGAAATTGTGTTTCGACAGCGTGCTGGACGTGGGCTGCGGCGATGGTACGCTCCTGCGGGAACTGGCCGGATTCAACCCACAGGCCGCACTGACCGGCGTGGACGTCTCCAGCACCATCCTCGAGACCTGTAAGCGAGGACTCCCGCAGGGCGATTTCGCCGTCCTGGACCTTCAAGCGGATCGACTGGAACGGCGCTTCGATTTAGTGGTATGCTCCGAAGTTTTGGAGCATCTAGTCGACGACCGGGCCGGGGCAAAGCACCTCCGATCGATGGTCAAGGAGGGGGGACATGCGATCATTACTGTTCCCTCAGGCCCATTCTTGGCTTATGACCGGGCGGTGACCCATCAGCGAACCTATGCGAAGCATGAACTCGCCCAGTTGCTAGAGAGGGTCGGATTCAAAGTACTGAGCACCGTCCAATGGGGATTCCCCTTCTACTCTCCGCTTTACCGGCGCCTGCTGGACCGCGCTCCGGATCCGGTGTCCAAAGGCGTGATGACGCGGAAAAAACGGCTAATCAAAGGGTTTCTGTATCGACTCTTTTTTCTAAACAGCGCGCGCAAGGGGGACCATTTAATGGTCGTTGTGAAACCGGAGCCTCAAACCGAGGCGGCCCCATCGCCATGAACCGAACCCTCGGTACCATCGTACGTGTTTCAATCACTGCAGCTCTTCTGGGCATCATTTTGCTTGAGGTCGACCTGCCCGAAGTCTGGAAGCATCTGAAGCAAACCAATCCCGGGTGGTATGCTCTGGGGTTGACCGCCGCCTTCGCGAGTGTCGGCGTGAACGTTTACCGCTGGCAGGTCCTGTTGTCCATGCTCGGTCACAAGAGACCCTATCGACAATTGGTCCGGCTGTATCTATACGGCGTTTTTTTCAACCTGGTCCTGCCGACCTCTATCGGAGGGGACGCGGTACGAGCCTATTACACGTCGCGAGAGACCGCGCGCGACCAACCCATCGGGCTGGCGGACGCCGTGGCATCGATCTTTGCACAGCGACTGACCGGATTCGCCGCCCTCGTTACATTTGCAATCCTCTTTTTCTTTCTTGGGGGAACGGCTATCGGCGACAGGCGCGTTCGGGCCCTTGCCGCCGTTGTAATCGCAGGGTTCTCTGCTACGTTTATTCTTGTCGCCGCCGTCTCGTTCAGCCAGCGGATGATGAACCGGTTGACCGCTTGGTTGGCCTGGATAAAATTGGCGTCTGTCGGAAATAAGTTAGGACGCGTCGCCGACGCGGTGCGCAGGTATCGCGGTCAACGTCGGTTGTTCGTGCGTGTCTTCACGGTTGCGTTTGTCTTCCAGGCAACGGTCTGCCTGAGCGTTTTTTGCCTGGGCCGTTCCCTTGGCTTGACCGATCCGGTCTGGTATTATTTCCTGAGCGTGCCGTTAATTACGATCGTAATGATGGGCCCGTCTCTGGGTGGACATGGCCTGCGGGAAGGTGGATACGTTGTGCTGTTCCCCACGGCGGGGCTGAGCCTGTCGCTTTTGTTTCTTTCCTGCACGGCGCTGGCCGGACTGATCGGCGGGGTGGTATTTGCCAGGGGCGGGGGCCGGAAATCAGAGATCCAGAGCTGGGCAAAGGAACATGAGTATGAATTCAATGGCGGAGAGGATCCGGGTGATGACAAATAGGCAAACGATGCTTTATACGGGCTTGCTGACCCTGATCCCCTGCCTGCTGTTGTCCAGCAGCCTGAACAAATCGGTGATCAGCGACGAGCCGAATCATTTGTATCGCGGTTACCGCTACTTGGTGACGGGACACCTAGACGGTCTTGGCGATGATTGGGGCGTGCGCGTCAACGAACAGTTGTCCGGTCTTTTCGTGCGCCTGTTTCACAAGCCACAATACTTTCCACCCTTGCAGGCCGGCGAAAGCCTCAACAGCGTATCGGCCAGCTTCGCCATGAACAACGGGCCTCCACGATGGATGATGTTTTGGGCGCGCCTGCCGTTCGTCGGAATATCAGTGTTACTGGGGATCCTGCTGTTCCGATTCGTGCGCCGTCTCTACGGCGTGCGCAGCGGCTTGTTGGCCTTGTTTCTTTACACGTTTTCGCCAAACCTGTTGGCCCATGCGCGCTTCTGCGTCGCCGATTTTACGGGAGCGGCGGCTCTGTTTGCTGCCACGGTGTTTTTTCTGGACTACCTGGAGCACCGCGGTTGGGGTCGGTTGATCGCTTGCGGCCTGGCTGGAGCTGTGGCCCTGATGTCCAAGGAGTCCATGATTCTTCTGGTCGGACTGTTCCCGGCAATGATGGCGCTTAACGGTGTCCTGCGCGTCGTGGAGAGGCGTCGCGCCGCACGATCGGAGGCAAAACCCGCTCAACCCAGCCACTCCTGGGGCCCGTTTCGCGGCATGGCAGCATGCCTCGGGATCGCTCTGGTCGGTTTTGTCGCGATTTGGGGAGCGTACCGGTTCGAAGTCAATACCTTTCTCAAGCCGGGCAAGGATCACGATACGCTAAAGCGAATGAACGCGTTCGCTCCCCTAAAGGCCATCCTGGCGCAGGACAAAGTCGAGCTTCTGTACGAGGATGCCAACCATTTCCTGGAAACGACACGGGTTCCTGCGGCCTCATTTCTGCGAGTAATGAAGCGCAAGCTTCTGCACGCCGGAAGCTGGGGACAATCGGCCTTTCTACACGGGTCCTACGGCACCGGCGGGTGGGTGAGCTACTTCCCTGTGGCCTTTTTGGTGAAGGTGCCCCTGGCAATTACAATTTTGTTTGCGATCGGGCTTCTGGGGATCTTCTTACGACCGACACCTCGCTTTCGCCAAGAACTGCTCTTCCTCATCCCGCCAGCGGGACTCTTTGCGGCGGCGATGTTCAGTTCCTTGAATATCGGCTTTCGCCACGTATTGGGCGTCCTGCCGTTCGTAATGATCATCGGCTCGAGGATCCTGGCAGATCGACCCGACGGCGTTCGGCGCATACCCGGCCCCGCGGCGTTGGTCCTGGTCGGGGTCCTGTGTGTGTGGCTGTTGGTGGCATCGATGGGTATCCATCCGCATTACCTGGCCTACTTCAACGAGATCGCAGGTGGGCCGGAAGGCGGCATTGCGTGGCTGGCGGATTCGAACCTGGACTGGGGCCAGGATCTGCCGGCGCTGGCGGACTGGCTCGAAGAGCACGACATCCGCGCCGTGCACATGAGCTATTCCGGTGCGGTCGATCCGCAAAGCTATGGTATAAAGCTCATCGGTGAGCGGCAGTTCACCGGACCCGACGACGATCCGAAAGCGCACCGGTTTGCGCTCAAGGTCCATAAACAACCAAAATCCGGCTACGTTGCGGTTTCAGTAACAAACCTTCAGGGCGTCTACTTTAGTAGAAAAGACGCATTCGACTGGCTCAAGGACCTGGAACCGGTAGCCAAAATCGGGTATTCTATCTACGTCTATCACCTTCCGGAACCTGTAGAGCTCCAGGAGTAGAACCGTGTTGAGTCGCTTGTTGGCATCGGATTGGGTCCGCCCTGCGCTGGTCGTGGCGCTGCTGGCTCTTATCCCAATGCAAACGATTCCCGCGATGCTTGAGAAAACTTTCAACGTCGACGAAGCCAACCACCTGTATCGCGGATACATTTACATCGAGACCGGCAAGACGAACTTTCCCCAACGGCTCAATCAAATCATCGAGGCCGCATTCGTTAAATGGTTTGTCGACCCGAAGCCCTACCCGTCCTGGCTCGGAGCTGAAAATGCCTTGAGCTTGAATGACCTGTCGATCCCCACCCAAGGTCGCCGACTGATTTTCGGAAACGGGCCACTCGTGGCGCGCAATATCCTGTTCTATATGCGCCTTCCTTTTATTCTGTTGTCGGTGGCCACCGGGGCGCTACTTTTCCGATGGGCACGGCAGCTATACGGAACCCGTGCGGCGTTCGTCGCCCTTACGTTCTACGTTTTTTCGCCGAACATGTTGACGCACAGCCGCTACGCGTTGTCAGATTTCTGCGGTGCCATTTTTATGTTCGCCACGATGTATTGCCTGTACCGGTTTCTAGACTCCATGCGATGGCGTTGGTTGCTTGCCTGTGGGGTCGGTTTTGGATTGGCCGAGTTGTCCAAGGAGTCGCAGCTCCTGCTGATTCCGGTCATGATTCTTCTGACCGCCTGGCACGCCTGGATCGACACTACCGGTCAGCGGGTACACAGGCTTCCAGCTCCACCCAGACCCCAAACCCAGCCCAAACGTAGCCGCGTAGCGCACCACGGGGTCGCTTTGTGCTTGATTTTCCTTGTTGGCGGGTTTGTCATCTGGACGGCAAACAGCTTCGAATTCGACACGTTCGTCAAGACCGGCTCGGCGAAACAAACGCTTCAAGAATTCGGCTTGCCAACTGGAATTCAAGAGCTGACCTACGAGATTGTGGAACGCGTTCCGGTCCCGGCGCCCAACTATTTTCGTGGCGTGCGCGACCAGGTAAAACATGCCGCTGTCATGGGCCACAATTCATTTCTCGCAGGAGAGCATGACAAAGACGGGTGGTGGTATTTTTTCCTTTACCTTTATAGCGTCAAGAGCCCGCTACCTATTCTGATTGTCGTAATCGTTACGATCCTTTCTATGCTGATCAGCTTCCGCCGGGTCCGCTTCGCCGAACTGTTCCTGATTCTGCCACCCTTGGTTTTCTTTGCCGTGACCGCAAAAATGAAGCTGAATATCGGTATCCGACACGCGCTGCCGGTCTTTCCGTTTCTATTCGTTTTGGGCGTAAGAATCTTCGCCGACAGCTCACCGCTGTGGCGACTGCGTTGGGTGTGGCTGCGCCGAGCCGCCGGGGCTGCGGTCGTCGGGTTGTGCCTGTGGACCGCGTACCGTACCATCGCGATCTTCCCCCACCACGAATCCTATTTCAACGAACTGGTGGGCGGACCGGAACAAGGCTATAAAATTGCGGTGGATTCCAATCTTGATTGGGGCCAGGATCTGCAGGCTCTTAAACGCTTCATGGATGTCAACGGGCTGGATTCGATCTTTCTGGCTTACTATGGGTCCAGCGATCCGGACTTCTACGGCATCCGCTACGTGGCTCTCGTCCTACCCGACGAAACCAGTACCAGCGTCGGCGGCTACACCACAGGCCTTAAAGAAGGCGAGCGGCGATCCGGCTACAATGTCGTGGTCCGGCCGGTCTCCGGCTATGTAGCGATCAGCTCCACCCACCTGCAGGCAGTCTTCCTGAAGGACCCGAAGACTTATCAGTGGCTCATGGAAGAAGGCACCTGGATCGGATCGGCCGGCCACTCCATCCAGATCTACGAGTTGCGGCCGCGCAAGGCCATCGTCCAAGCCACCGATCCTGCGCGCTGAACAAACGCGGTGACCATCCCGGCCTGGGATCTATCCGTCAAATCTCGCACCGCTGGCGTGCCAGGCGCAGCGATTTACCCTCCTCCCATTCTGCCCAGTCCTCCGTGGTACTCCGGCGTAGGGTCGGAACGGGGATCGGTTTGCCCTTCGGCCCAATGGCGATCATGTTGACGTACCCGGAGCAACACAAGCGGCGGATACCGCCGACCGTCGTTTCGGAATGAACGGTGACCTTAACGGTCATGGAAGTTCGCCCGGTAAAGATCACCTTGGCTCGGAAATCTACGATGTAACCGTTCTTGATCGGTGTAAGAAAATCGACTCGTTCGGTCGAAGCGGTCACCGCATCGGTCCCGCAATAACGGTGGGCTGCGATCGCCGCGGCTTTGTCCATCAACTCCAGCACCTTCCCACCGAACATCACCCCGCGTGGGTTCGTATAATTGGGCATGCAGATATCGACCAATTGCACCGGCTCGGCCGTTTTGCTCATCCGGCGAGTGCGCGATGTGGTCTTTCCTTTGGTGATACTCTTCTTCTTTCCAGCCATTTCCTCCACTTCCTCCGGCAATTTTCGCCGGTTCTCACCCTTGGACCGTTAAAAAATGAGGCTCTTGGCCCGCGCTCGCTTGACAGATCCGGATTCGTGTGATAGACTAATCAGGTCTACACGTTGGGGCTCTTAGCCCAACGCTCAATCGTCGATTAGCCCAAGAAAATCCTCTTTCAGCAGTATACATCATTCGCGGCACGCCATATGCTTGAAATGTGCGCTGTCTGATCGGTTTTTTATTGAAAACCGAAATCGAATGATTATAGTGGGCGTTCGGATATGGTGGACCGGCGCCCGTCCGAGTCAACCGGCAAAGGAGTGCACCCTTGGCAATTACCAAAAACCTGAGCGATGAGAAGCATATCTGGAAGAAGTATAAGAAAACCAAGGACACCGAGATTCGCAATCACCTCGTAGAGAAGTACCTCCCGACGGTCAAATACATCGCCGAACGACTCCAAGCCAAACTCCCCCAAACCGTCGAACTGGATGACCTGATCAGCGCAGGCATCTTCGGTCTAATGCAGGCCATCGACGGGTTTGACTACGAGCGAGGTATTAAGTTCGAGACCTACTGTGCCAACCGTATCCGCGGGTCTATTCTGGATGAACTGCGCAATCTCGATTGGGTACCTCGCTTGGTCCGTACCAAGGCCCACAAAATCACGAATGCCTACCGAGAGCTTGAAATCGAGTTGGGGCGCGCGCCCGGCGATGCCGAACTGGCCGAGCGAATGGGCATGACCCTGGACGAGTACGACGAGATGGCCCGCGAAGCATCCGCGATCACCCTCGTCTCCCTTTCCGAAAAGGCCTCCCAAGGCGACGAGGACAAGGCCCTTCAAAAAATTGACATGTTGGAAAACAAGCAGGAGGCCAATCCCTCTTTAAATCTTGAAAAACGAGAATTGATCGAGCTCGTCACACGCGGACTTTCCCACAAAGAAAAGCTAATCCTGGTCCTCTACTACTACGAGCTTCTGACCATGCGAGAGATTGGAGAGATCATCGATCTAAGCGAGTCTCGCGTCTGCCAGATCCACTCCAAAATCATCATCCGACTCAAGGCCCAACTTGACTCGATGAAGAACGAACTCCTCTCCTAACCCGACCTTGCCTTGGCACGCCAGGGCACCGGTATCGACTCCAGAAGCCACTCAGGCTTGTCTTTAAATCATTTCAGGCTTGCGTGTTTTTCGGTCAGACCTCTGTCGGGATCTGAATCGTGTAGGTTGCTCCGTCATCGATCACCGCGGTGGCCGAAAGACGGGCGTGGAGTTTTTTGGCGAGCTTTAGCTCTTTCTTGAGCGGCGGGAGCACCGTTTCGTCGGACGGCTCGCTGCTATCGGTGATGGTCACGTTGACAGATTTATCTTCGCAGGTCGTGGCGATGGAGATCCGTCCACCATCGGGCATGGAGTGAATGGAGCAGGTTAGTAGGCTTCCGAATAAATCCTGCAGCAACTCAGGATCCCCCATTACCTCTGGTAGGTCTTCGGTAAGGACCACGTCCATAAGAATCGACTCCGCCGCCGGGCTCTCTTCCACCTCTCGCAGCGCCGCCAACAGAGCCGCGCTCACTTGGTCATCCGGCTCGTATTCTTCCTCGTCCGTTTCTTCTTCATATTCCTCGTCTTCCGAATTTCCCTCGTCTTCTTCCTCGTCCTCTTCTTCGTCGTCGTCTTCGTCTTCCTCATCACCCTCGTCAGATAGTCCCTCTTCTTCGAGCGCCTCGTCTTCTTCCAGTTCTTCTTCGAGGTCCTCTTCTTCGGCCACGGGCTTCGGCGCACGCTGGGCAACTGCGGACGCTTGGGCTTCGAGCTCTTCGGACTCCGCCAGGGTGACCGACCCGGCCGTTTCGTCCTGAGCCTGGCGGGCAATCGTGGCGTTGGCCGCGGAGTAGCGCGCGGCCTCAAGCCGCTCCAGCGCTTCGCGCAAATCGCTCACGTCCCGCTCCAAATCCGTTACGAGCGCCGTGCGGTTGGTCTCAAACGTCTTCGTTTTGGTCGCGAGTTTTTCGATCTTGCCTATCACCCCGCTTTCGACCGCTTTCATTTTCACGGCCAACTGTTCCTTCTGCTGTGCCGATTCGTTCACTTGCATCCGGAAGGCCTCTTCCAGCTTTGACCGCTCGATCCGCTCGCCTTCGAGGACCGCCTCCAGTGCGTTGACTTTTTCCTCCAGCTGTTGGGCACGCTGGGTCGATTCGCCCTGTTGTCCGTTCAGTTTTCCCACAAGCGACGAGGTAAAATGAATCGAGCCGAAAAACAAGCCCGCCAGCGATGCAACCAGCAATACGATATAACCACCCTGCTGCCACAGATTTGAACCGTCCATAAACGACAAAGGCGTGTGATGGACCAGCTCTACGGCCTCGAGGGACGCGAACGTGGCGATGAGCACGAGGGCAAACGCCGCCAAACCGTTGCAGGCACCCCGCGGCAGAAGCCAGCACGCGGCGATGAGCGGCAGGGCTATAGCGATGAGCAAAGGGTTCTCCACGCCACCGGAGAAATGGACGAACAAGACCAAGGCACATACATCCAGGATCACCTGCAAGGTCGCCACTTGGTACACTTCTTCCACGGTCTTTTCGCAGAGCTGTTCCATCTGCTGGCCAAATGCATAATTGCACGCGGCGGCAATGGACAGAACCGCGAAAAGTGCCACGAGTCGCTCCGCCGGGAGGACGCCAAAGAGTCCGGCAAATACGATCGTTAGCAACGCCAGAATGACAATGGCGTACCAGCGGAGCTGGATCAGCCACGTCAGGGAAGTGATTTGGTTTCGTGTATCGAGTTCCAATGCGCCTTGCGCGCGCTCTTGAACCGCAGCTTCCATCGATTTAAGCCTCCATCAACGAGTTGGATTCCGACTCATCCTTAATACTTAATATCGGAAGAGCATTCCGTCAATGATAATCGAACGAAGTTAAAGCCTTTTAAGTCATTCTGTTTTCTGGCTCTCCTGAGCGGAGCTATGGTAAAATCTTTTTCCCAATTCATCGGAGCATTGAACCTTGCAAATCCAAGGAAAGACCGTACTGGTGACCGGCGGTTCGCGCGGCCTAGGCCGGGCAACGGCGATCGCCCTGGCCGCAGAAGGAGCTGCGGGGGTAGCCCTGTTGGCCCGCGACGAAGGGGCCCTAACCGCAGTCGCCCGGGAGGTCGAGCTCTGTGGGGCCCGGGCGGTCGCAATCCGAACTGATGTACGCGACAACGAAGCGGTAATTGGCGCATTCGAGCAGGCCCGACAAACGTTCGGCTCCTTGGACCTGGTGATCAACAACGCCGGCGTCGGCCCGCACAAGCCGTTTCATGAACTTTCCTCAGACGAGGCGGACGGTATCCTGGACGTGAACGTTCGAGGGGTGATGAACGTGATGCGGGCGGCGGTTGCGGATATGAACGGGCGAGGCGGGATAATCGTCAACGTGGCTTCCGCCCTCGGCAAGATTCCGCTGGGAGGCTACTCGGTCTATACTGCCTCGAAGTCGGCGGTGGTCGCGCTCAGCCGCGTGGCCCGAAAGGAGTTGCGAAACACGGGCGTGAAACTCTTGTGCTTCTGCCCCGGAATGATCGACACGGCGTTTCAGGACGACCGGCGCGACGAACTCAAACAAATCCCCGGATGGATCTTGCGGCCTCCGGAGCGCGTCGCGGCCGATCTGCTTTTGATTATTCGGCAGGAGCGGGCCGAGTCCTTCGGACAGGCCTACTTGGCGATTTTGCACTTTTTTTACCGGTTGCTTGCCGGGTAACCAGAAGCTATAATCCGTTTCTTGGATTTGGGTCGGCAGGATCACCAATTTTGAGGCTCCCATGGCAAAGACAAAAAAAGAAAAGCGCTTCTGGGATGCAATGGAAGGGATCGACGAGGTCGCTCACGAGTTGCGCACGCCACTGGTCTCCGTCCAAGGCTATCTGGAAATGATGCTCAAAGAACAGCTTGGCCCGCTCAATGAAGAGCAGTTGCGCGGCATTCAGATCGCTCTGCGCAACTGCGAGCGCTTGCGCGATTACATTAACGAGCTGGTCCTGGCGATGAAGCAAGATGCGGGGTGACCTCATTGTCGCGGTTACCGGAGCCTCGGGTTCCGTTTATGCCCAGCGGCTGATCCGGTTTCTTGCCGGGACCGATCTCCGCGTGCATTGGATTGTTTCCGAGGCCGCGACGCTTGTGATCCGTCAGGAACTGGGTGTTTCCATCGACCCGTTGAACCCGGATCCCACCAAACTCATCGGGTCGCCGGCGCCGCAGATCGCTGGTCATTCTTGCAAGAATTTCGCCGCAAACATCTCCAGTGGCACCCACCCCACGCGCGGCATGATCATTGTGCCTTGTACCACCGGAACCCTCGGCAGCATCGCAGCCGGCGCCTGCCGCAACTTGATCGACCGAGCCGCCGACGTCACGCTCAAGGAAGGACGCCCGCTCGTTTGCGTGGTCCGCGAAACACCCTTGAGTCAGATCCACCTGGAAAACATGTTGCGCGTGGCACGAGCCGGTGGAACGATCCTGCCTGCAAACCCCGGTTTCTACTCCGGGCAGAAAACACTGGAGGATCTAGTCGACTTTGTCGTGGGCAAGATCCTTGATCGCATGAGCATCGAGAACGATGTCATGAGTCGCTGGGGCCACTGACCGTGGAGAAGACTGCGGAGCCGCTTCCGACTCGCGGTTTGGGTAAGCTTCTTCAGCTTTTTGAGTTGGTCAAGTTTCAGCATACTCTCTTTGCGTTACCGTTCGCATTGGTCGCCATGCTCCTTGCGGCTGGCGGACTGCCCCCCGCGGAAACTTTCGCGTGGATCCTGATGTCCATGGTCGCCGCACGCAGCACTGCGATGGGCTTCAACCGCTTCATCGATGTTGACTATGACCGAAACAATCCCCGCACGGCGGACCGAACACTCGCCCGCGGAGCCATGCGTCCCCGGACGGCGGTGGGGTTTACGGGAGCATCAGCTGTCGTATTCGTGTTCGCGGCGTACCAGCTCAACCTACTATGTTTCTACCTTTCGCCCGTCGCGCTCGGAGTGATCTTGGGCTATTCCTACACGAAGCGATTTACCACCCTAT
>JAJDCN010000348.1 GCA_029260815.1 Planctomycetota bacterium | reverse complement strand
GAAGATCGAGTCCTCTGGGGGCGACTTGAAGGCGAGCACCGCGCAGGTCCGGCAGACGGCGGACAAGGCCAAGCCGAAAGAAAAGAAGAAACCGGTCGAGCGCGCCCCCCAGTGGACCGCCGCGCCGCGGGAGGTAGAACCCCAAACGAGCTTGACGGAATTAAAAAAGGACAAGACGTTTCTCCTGGACCTGTATCGGCGGATGGTTCTGATCCGTCACTTTGAGGACCGCGTCAAATACCTGTTCTTAGAAGGCATCATGCCCGGGACGATTCACCAGTGCCAGGGACAGGAATCCTCGGCGGTAGGCGTCTGCGCCGCGCTGCGAGCGGGGGACATCATCACCAGCACACACCGGCCCCATGGCCATTGCATCGCGCGCGGCCTCGATGTGGAGGCGACCATGCACGAGTTGTTCGGCAAAGCGACCGGGTGCTGCAAGGGTAAGGGCGGCTCCATGCACATGGGGGACCTGGACGCGGGCGTGTTGCCCGCCATCGCCTTTGTTGGTGGCAACATCCCGGTGGCCACCGGGATGGCTATGGCCTACAAAATGCGCGGCGAGCCGCGGGTGGCAGTTTGCTTCATGGGCGACGGAGCCACCAACGAAGGGACCTTCCACGAAGCGCTCAACATGGCGTCCCTGTGGGACCTGCCGGTAGTCTACGTGGTGGAGAACAACAAGTACGCCGCTTCGACCGCCGTAGAGTTGACGATGAAAGTGAAGAAGATCAGCGATCGTGCGTCGGCCTACGCCATGCCGGGCATCACCATTGACGGCAACGATGTGTTGACGGTCTTCGAAACCGCGCGCGAGGCGATCGAACGGGCTCGCAGCGGCGGCGGGCCAACGTTGCTGGAGGTGGAGACCTACCGGCTGACCGGCCACTCCCGGCGCGATCCTTGCCACTACCAACCGGAGGAAGAGCGAAAACAAATGAGCGAGCGCGATCCGATCCCGCGCTTCGAAGCCTGGCTAACCAAACAGAAAATCGCGGATGTGGAAACGCTCAAACAGATCGGGACGGACGTGGACGACCAAATTGAACAGGCGGTGAACTCCGCTCTGGCGGCGGCCGATCCGGACCCGGCCGAAACGATCACCGACGTGTTTGCATAACAGCAAGGAGCCCAACAGCGTGAAACGACAGAGCATCGCCGAGGCCCTACGGGAAGCCATTCGCGGCGAAATGAAGCGAGACGAATCAGTCTTTTGTATCGGCGAAGACATCGGGATCCCCGGTGGTTTTGGCGGAGCGTTTACGGTGACCCTGGGACTGGAAGAGGACTTTCGGGACCGGATAATCGACACGCCCATCTCCGAGGCCGGGTTCATCGGCATGTCTTTGGGGGCGGCGATGATGGGTATGCGTCCGATTGCCGACGTGCAGTACGGCGACTTCCTGCTGGTGGCCATGGATCAGATCGTCAACCAGATCGCCAAGATGCGCTACATGTCCGGCGGCAAGATCAAGGTCCCGTTGGTTCTGCGTGCCCCGGTGGGGGCCACCGGACGCGGGGCCCAGCACGCGCAGAACCTGGAACCCTACTTCATCGGTTGCCCGGGCCTCAAAGTCGTGGCGCCGGCCACAGCCTACGACGCGGCGGGTCTGCTGCGCGCGGCGGT
Organism: Planctomycetota bacterium; assembly: GCA_029260815.1. Taxonomy (GTDB): domain Bacteria; phylum Planctomycetota; class B129-G9; order JAJDCN01; family JAJDCN01; genus JAJDCN01. The sequence continues at coordinate 10,671 of JAJDCN010000348.1, read as the reverse complement.
GCGGGACGACAACCCGGTCCTAATGTTCGAGCACAAACTGCTGTACGGCTCCAAGGGCCCCCGCCAGGAATCGGGGACCGTGGACGGCTCCAGCGACATTCCCGACGACGAGTACATCGTCCCCATCGGCAAGGGCATTGTCCGGAGGGAAGGGGAGGATGTAACGATCATCGGGATCCTGCTAATGATGCACAAAGCGCTGCTGGCGGCGGACATCCTGGCAAAAGAAGGTGTGAACGCCGAGGTGATTGATCCGCGTTCGCTGGTGCCCTTGGACTTTGATCTGATTCGCCGCTCGGTGGAGAAGACCGGCCGCGTAATGATCGTGGAGGAGAGCCCAAAGACCGGCGGCGTGGGCGCCGAGATTGCCGCGCGGATCGCCGAGGAAATCCCCGATCTGTTACTGGCGCCGATCCGTCGGGTTGCCGCGCCGGACACGCCGGTTCCGTTCACGCCGGTCCTGGAGAATACCTACCGTCCCGACGAACATCGAATCGTTCAGACCGCGCAGGCGTTGTGCGCCTACGGCGCTTGAACGGCGCGCACCACGTCTGACTGCATCAGCGCCTGAAGGACGTGTGTAGCGATCCACGTGTTCCCGGGGATTGCCGGATGGATCGGGTCCCGCTCGGGCTCGAAGAAGAACGTGCCCATCTTTTCTTCCGGCATCTTTGCCGCCACATCCACCAAGAGCACATCAAGCTCTTTCGCCACTTCACGGGCTACATTGTTGTAAACCGTCTGCCGCTCCACGGTGTGGCCGCCGCGGGCCCATTTGTGCGCCGCTTCGTCCGAGAGTATCGCCAGCGCGGAAGGCTCGGTGCACAACAACATGCGCATGCCCCGCGACTTGGCGATCTCGAAGATCCCGCGCAGATTCTCCTTGTAGTGAGCGAGCATGACGCGTGGGGGCGGAACATCGCCGCGCAGACGACCCAAGCCGTGGCGGAGCCACGCGACGACCCGAACCCGCTCGAGCAAGGATGGCGTCTTGCCGGCGAGCGCGTCCGCGTCGGAGCCCCAACCGACGGCGGTGTCGTTCCAGGCGTTCATAAAGATGACCACGTCCGCCTCCACTTCGGCCAGAGTGTGGCGGAACTTTTTGAGCAATTGGAGACTCGAAAATGTTCCCACTCCCGCGTTGAGAACCTCAACCCGTGTTGGGGCCAAGCGGGTAGCCAACTCCTTCTCCAGTAGGGCGGGCCAGTGCGTGTGCGCGGTCTGGCCCCAGGTGGTGGAACTGCCGATGCACAGGACGCGGAAGGTGTCGGCCGGCTTGTGGGCGGTGCAATCGGTCTGTCGGTGCATCCCCAGGTTGTTGCTGATGCGGTCTTGCTTTTCTGCCTCGAAGGCCGTCGCCCGGCGATCCAGGTACGCCTGACGCTTGGGATTGGAGGAGTGGGGCTTGACCAGGTCAGCGTATTGTACGTTGGGTTTATTGTCCCAGAGGGTGCGTGGGTGGACGCCCATCACAGACCCCTCACCCAAGGAAACGCGAGCGGTTAAGGAGCCAGGCGCCGGCGGCGACCAGCCGCCGATTCGCAAGACCAGTTCCGCCAGCAGGACCGCCACGAACGCGAATCGCGCGCCGCGCAATCTCTTGCGAAAGATGCAGCGTTTTTTCTCAGTGGGCCGCTCGCTCAAAGTTGGACAACTCCTAATCTTCCAAAGGGTTGCCGACACCCGGGGCAAGCAGGATGCTCCGCGGTCGGCCCGTCGAGGGTATCCTACCTTCTCACCGGGCGATTGCAAGGGACCGGCGGCAAAGAAACCTCCAGAATCCGGATTGAACGACCGATATTATCGATATCTAATGCTCGGCGTGCGCCGAGCGAGAACATGGAGCCGAAATCAGATGATTGTTGCTGAAACTGGTTTATTGACGGAGTTCCTGGGGAAGCTCTTCGGGGAGCGACTCTCCGATGCGGTGGCGCTCTTGAAGGGCCGCCGCGCCGAGGCCAGCCCGGAAACCGTGCGCGTTCTGTTGCGTCTGGCGGCCCGGCGACCGGGGGGCTCGATGCTGGACTACTTGAACCTTTACAATCTATGGAACAATCTGGAGCGCCCGCCGCTCAAGCCCAACACCACCCGCAAGAGCGTTCAGTTGCTTGCGGACTTCACCGCCAACGACTTGCCGCCCTATCTGGAGCTGTATTGTGCCGCCTGGGGGATCGACGCACACGTTGAAGTGCCCGCGTACGATTCGGTCGAGCACGAAGCCCTTCACGCCGACTCGGCGCTGTACACCCGCGCGGTCGATCTCATCGTGGTCTGCCTGTCGGAACACTGGTTGCGTCGCTACTTCGGATTGGGGGCCTTGGTTTCGGAATCCCAATACAACCAGGCGCAGTCGATCCTTGCATCCATCCTGGAGACATTAGAGGCGAACAGCGGGGCGCAGATTCTGGTCGCCAATTTCCCCGGGCCTGCCTACACCAGCCCCGGTGGAATGGTTTCCGCGGGCGGACACATGGGTCAGTCTCTGGCGACCTTGCGGTTGAACCACTGGTTGGCGGACTACGATTCGCCACGGGTGCATGTGGTGGATCTGGCCGCGGCGCTGTTTGCCGCCGGCGGCGCCACCACGGTGGGTACGACCAACTTCCTGCGAGCGAAAATGGCCTTTGAACCGGCCGGAGTGTTGGCGGCAACTCGCGAGATCTCTTCGGCGATTGCGCACCTGTGCGGCAAGTCCTATCGCGCGGTGGTCACCGATTGGGACAATACCCTGTGGGGCGGCGAAGTGGCGGAAGTGGGGGCGAGCGACGTGGTGTGTAGTCATGACACGCCCAACGGCCTGGCTTATCGAATGGTGCAGCAGTATTTGAAGGGACTCAAGCCGCTCGGGGTGCTCCTGGCCGCGGCCAGCCGGAACGATCCGGCGGTGGAATCGGTGTTTGAAGAAAATCCGGACATGGTTCTGGAACTGGACGACTTCGCATCCACCCAGGTCAGTTTCATGCCCAAGGGCGACGCCATCGGCCGAGTTTCCGAGGCGTTGGGTTTTGGTGCCGAATACATGGTGTTTCTCGACGACAATCTGTTCGAGCTGACCCAGGCCCTGTGCGAACATCCGAACTTGGATGTCCTCCTCGCGGGCCCGGAGCCGGAAGAAACTCTGCGTACGCTCTCGCAGGCTCAGATTGGAACCGCGCTCTATTTATCCGAAGAAGATCTGGAGCGGAGCAACCGCGCCCAAGCCCTGCGTCGGCAACGGGAGCAGCAGACCGCCTTCGCCGACTTCGACGCATTTCTCCAAAGCATCGACATCCGCCTCACGTTTGCGCCTTACAACGAGAGCAACAAACTGCGGGTCCTGCAGATGTTTCACAAGACCAATCAGTTCAACCTGACCACGCGGCGACATGACGAAGGCGCCTTGGACGCCTTGATCGGAAATGGCGCGCAGGTCGCGGTCGTATCCTATGAAGACGCCTTCGGGCCCCAGGGCGTAATCGCCGTGGTAGTTCTGCAGCCAGAATCCGAGCGCGCGCGCATCGAAAGTTGGCTGATGAGTTGTCGCGTTCTCAATCGGACCGTGGAGCGCGCGATCTTTTCCTGGATCCTCGATCACGCCGACGGCTCCGTCATTATCGGAGAGTATATTCCCACCGAAAAGAACGGGCTGGTCCGCGAATTGTATGCCGACCTCGGCTTTCATCGGGAGCCGGCCGGCAGCGAAGGCGAGAGCGAATATTGGATCTATGATCGGTCTGCGGAAGTACAGGCTCCTCGACACTTCACACGGATCGAAGATTTGTGCATGCAGCCCGGATAGAAAGGAAACGACAGCCTTATGGATGCAGAGCGAACGCAGCGACTGACAGAGGTCTTTCGTGCGGTGTTTAATCAGCACGACTTGGAACTGCGCGAGGACCTGACGGCGGCGGACGTGGCAGGATGGGATTCCATGAATCACGTCAATCTTATTATCCAGATCGAGCAGGCCTTTGAGATTCGTTTCTCGAATGAAGAGGTTAACAGCTTTGCAAAAGTCGGAGATTTGATCGCTTGCATCGATCAAAAACTTGCGTAGAGGCCATTATTAGAAGAAACGGAGGACTCGCTTGGACTTTTTGATTGACCCCAAGTTCTGGGCGTTTGTGATCGGCGTCTACCTGTTGCTTCAGTTGGAACCGCCGTTTCGCGCAACGCTGTGGTTCGGGTTGATCAACGGCGGGGTCTTGTTGTTCCTGCTCGGCTTGCCGACGGGGTTGTCTCTGTACGCTCTGGCCGCTCTGTTGTGGCTGGGCATTCGGTACGCGGTTCGTCTGCAGCTCCGGCGCGTTGTATTTGTGATCGCTGCCGGAGTGTTCTTTGCGGGATTGTTTGTGCTCCACAAGCTGAATCTTCAACACAGCCCCCTGGTAGAATACGTCCAACGCTTGGCCCCAGGCTCCGCTGTATTCGTACTTTCCACGCTTCTGGCCGTCTCCTTTTCTTATGTAGCTTTGCGGCTGGTGGACATGGTTCGCCTGGTCATGTACGAAGGCACGTCCCTGCTGGACCCCATCTCGATGGTGGGGTACCTGGTGCCGTTTCACATGTTGGTCTCCGGTCCCATTTGTCCGTACAAGGAACATCTTCTGCTGGACGCGCGCAAAAAAACCTGGCCGACCTTTTCTCATCTGCTGCGCGCGGTTAGCGTGATCACCACGGGTCTTTTCTATAAGCTTGTCATTGCCGAGTGCATGCGGATCTACGCCTACGGATTAGAAGGGCCCATGACCGTAGAGACTTGGGCACAGAGCGCTTACTTTCTAGTGTACCTTTACTTTGATTTTGCCGGATACTCCCTGGTGGCCCTGGGAATCGGTCGGTTGTGCGGCGTCCCTACGCCGCGAAATTTTTACGCGCCTCTGTTGGCGTCCACGGTGACCGATTTCTGGACCCGATGGCATGCCTCTCTGGGCTCTTTCGTTCGGCGAAATATCTTTACACCGCTCCAGTTGACCCTCATGCGCCGGACTCGCGGGCGCGGCAACGCGGCCATTGGGTTGTTCACGCTGATCGTCTCTTTCCTGTTCGTCGCTCTTTGGCATCACCTGGGCTGGTCAGTCCTCCTGTGGGGCCTGGCCATGGGCGTGCTCATGGCGATGGAAAAGACGGCGCGCGATTACTTTCTGCGCCGTCGGTGGGCGCACTGGCGGTCGGTGCGCTGGGGATACCGGATCGTCGGCCCGGTGTACGTGTTCGCCGTGATCTCGGGCGGATTGTTGCTGATTGCAAGGGAGATGCTTTGAAGATGGACGAGAAAACATTGGACCCGGCTTCCGACGCCCTGCCTTGGTGGCGCGGGCTGTTGCTGCTTGGATTAATTGTGGTAAAGCTGACCTTGATCATGGCGTTGCGCAACCGAAACGTTACGGAATTCATCTATGCCGGCTTTTAAGGACACGCTCGGGATCCGTCGTTGCCTGCTCGCCGGGGTGCAGATCTTCGTGCTGGGCGGCTTGCTGTGGGCGGGCGAATATGCCCTGGTCCGCGCGCCGGCGGTGCTGCACCTGTACCGAAAGCCATTTGCCGCCTCCCTGGCCCATCGCTTTGCTGGGCAGTTGGCGCGTGTAGAGCTTGCGGACAAACCCGCAGTGCTTCTGCTCGGCCCCTCCACGGTACGCGAAGGATTCAGCGAGGCGACCATGAATCAAACCGTTCCGGAATTTCGTTTCCTCAACGGCGGCAGCACGGGCTCGACTGTATTTGCCTTGGAAGGCCTCTCCCTGATCTTGGATCAATACGATGTCCGACCCACCTGTATCGTGGTCGGGTTGAACTCCCGCATGTTGGTCCATCGCAGGATCGGCCTGAACGGACAGAAGTACACCGATTTCATGGACCTGTTCAACGGCAAAGGTCTGGCCATGAACGAGGATCCGGCCCTCCGGGCCGACGCCTTCGAGGATATCCGGGTGAACACCGTTGTCCCGGTTCATCGGCTCAGCCGACAGATCGACCGGCTCGTTCGTTATGGTCTGTACCACTTGCAGACGCGCTGGTCCCTGGAGGAGCACCTGCCGCAAGAGGCCTTCGAGCGACGGGACGGCGATCTCAACGGCTTGTCGGAATACATGTACGATGATGTGGCGCCCCGGGCCGATCGGTTGGCGGCACAACTAGAGAACATTCAGAAGCTGGGCCTCCTGGATCGGGAGCAATATGCACAACAGGAGCACCTGGACAGCCTACATCGTACCCTGAAACGCTGTTTGCAAGCAGCACCGACGGTGGTGGTGTTGATCATGCCTGAACGCTCGGAAGTCCGCTCGACCATCGGAAGCTATGCGGACGAAGCCCTGGACGAGATCCTGTGCGAATACGAAGAAGCCGGCTGCATCGTCCTGGACCGACGCGAAAACTTCCAGGACGACGCCTTTCGTGACATCGCCCATCTGTTGCCCAAAGGGCGCTCCGTGTTTTCTGCCCAAATCGCACAGACCATTGCAAGCCTCCTTGAAGGCGATCCGCACCCGGCTTCGGACAGCCCTATGATCGCCAAGAAACCGTAGCGGAGGTAGGCAGAGAAGAAGAATGGCGCAGGATCGATTCGAGGACATTCAAGAAGGCGACACCGCCGAGGTGACCCACATGATCGTCGAGGCAGACCTCGAAACATTTGTGCGGCTCACCGGAGATGACAACCCGCTCCACGTGGACCCACAATACGCCCAAAGGACGCAATATGGCGACCGTATAGTCCACGGCATGCTCGCCGCTTCGTTTATCTCGACGGTCATCGGAACCCGATTGCCGGGACCCGGCGCCTTGTGGTTCGAACAACACCTGCGCTTTGCCGCCCCGACGCGGGTTGGAGACACGATTCGTGTAGTTGCCCGGGTGAAGCATAAATCCGATGCCCTCCGGGTGTTGGTGCTGGATACGACCGTGTACAATCAGATGGACGAAACGTTGATTGAAGGCGAAGCCAAGGTCAAGGTGCTCCCTCCGGTCGAGTAGGAAAGAGATATGAAAAAAGACAATCCAAAGGGCGCCGTGTTGGTGACCGGAGCCAGTCGCGGGATCGGTGCCGCGATCGCGCGCGAGCTGGCGGACGCTGGGTTCCCGATCATTGTGAATTACCATGCCAGCGCCGAATTGGCGGCTGAAGTCGTGCGCGACATCCGCTCGTCCGGCGGGCGCGGCGAATGCTTTCAGGCGGACGTGTCGGATCCGGCCGCGGTGGAGTTGATGGTGGGCTTTGCGATCGACAAGTTTGGAACGATCTTCGGGGCCGTCAACAACGCCTGTCCGCCCGTTGCAGCGACCGGATTCGCCGACCTTTGCTGGGATCAAGTGCAGGAACATCTAGACGTCCAGGTTCGCGGTGCGTTCTTGGTGTGCAAGACGATCATGCCCGTGCTGATCGAAAATGCGTCCGGCGTGATCGTCAACATTGCAAGTATTTGCGTGGATGTGGTGCCCCCGCCTTTATGGATGGCCTATACGGTTTCAAAGTCCGCTCTGGTTGCCATGAGCCGCTGCCTGGCCGCCGAGCATGGCTCCAAACGGATCCGCGTCAATTGCGTGTCGCCTGGGATGACGGAAACCGATTTGACCACTTTCATTCCGGACGTGACCAAAAGGACGGTGGAGTTGCAGGCGCCCCTACAGCGGCTGGCTGAGCCGGTGGATACGGCCAGGGCTGTCGCCTTCCTGTTCGGCGATGGGGCGGCGTACATTACGGGCGAGACGATCCGCGTCGCCGGCGGACAGGTCATGCGGTAGCGATTCGATAACGCCGGTCTGCGAACATGGACACAATGCGAAGGAATAGAAAATTATGAATGCCGGCGAAACCCTGCTGACCCGTCTTCCGGAAAAGGCATCCCATCGCCTGTTGCTGGAAAAACTGATCACGACGCGCGCACAACTGTTTAATCCAATGCTCCAGTCGCTTGCACAGGAAGAAGTCCCGCTCTATCTAGAGGAAGTGGCCGACATCGTGTCTCTGGTGACCAGGAGATATCGTGAAGATGCTGATGCCATTCACGCGCGCTTGCTGCGCGGGCTGGATTTTCATAACACGAACTTCCTCCGCCGTCAGTTGTTGTTCCTGGAGTCCCGACAATACCAGGCCACCGATCTATCGGCGGTATTCGAAGAGGTTTACTTGAACGACGAGCTGATGCAGGAATATCTGGACGGCCTCTTGTTGACCTACGTGGCCTGGCCGAACCATTATCGCATCTTGCGGTTTTACAAGGACGAATTTTTGCGGACCGGCGAAACGGGCCAGTGCCTGGAGATCGGGCCGGGTCACGGTTACTTCGCGTTTTTGCAGCTTCTCGCGTTTCCGACCGCGCACACACTGGCCTTCGACGTCAGTCCCTGTTCCCTGGAATATTCAAGCCGAGTCGTCGCGTCGCGACCTGATGCCATCGACCCCGGTCGTTTTCGCGTCCTGTGCGAAGACTTCCTGGCCGCGGACCTGTCCGGCGTGGAAAAGAGCCATCGCGTCACGATGGCCGAGGTCCTGGAGCACGTGGCAGACCCGTTGTCCTTGGTGGCGCGGGCGGCGGACCACGCGGCACCGGACGCCGTCTTCTTTATCACCACCGTGATCAACCTGGAGGCCGTGGACCACGTGTACCTGTTCACCTCCGCCGAGGAGATTCGCGATCTGCTGGAAGCCGGCGGGCTCCGCGTCGAAAAAGAATTGATCCTGCCGCTGCCCACTCCGGCACCCGACGACCTGCTGTGCGCCAACTACGCGGCGATCTGCTCACCCATCCGCTGATCGCCCCCACGTTTCCAATCCTCTCTTGACATCCGGCGAAGATTTCGCACACTGAGTGCCGATCCGAAAAGCGAAGGAGCAGATTGCATGGGTTCAAGAAAATTGAGAGTCGGTATTGTCGGCGCCGGCAGCGTGGCCACCGACTGTCACGTGCCGGGCTGGTTGGCCCATCCGGACGTGGAAATTGCGGCCATCTGCGACATCAACAAGCGCGCCGCCGTGACCCTGGCCGCCGCGGCCGGAGCCACACAGGTGTTGACCGACTACAAGAAGCTGGCGGCGCTCAAAGAGATTGACATCGTGGACGTGTGCACGCCCAATCGCGCGCATACCCCCGTGGTCAAGGCTGCTCTGGCCGCGGGCAAGCACGTCATCTGCGAGAAGCCCCTGGCCGTCTCCGTCCGAGATGTGCAGGCCATGGGGCGGTTGGCGCGGGCCAAGCGTCGCAAGCTGATGACTGCGCAGCATTACCGCTATTCGCCCATGGCGATCGCCGGCAAGCGGTTTCTGGGTTCCGGCGGGCTGGGCACGCCGTACCACGCGCGGGTCTACGCGACCCGCAGCAACCTGGTGCCCACGGGGTACGGATTCATCGACGAATCCCTCAGCGGCGGCGGCCCGTGCATGGACATCGGCGTGCATGCACTGGACCTGTGTATGCACCTGATGGATTTTCCCAAACCCGTGCGGGTCAGCGGCTCCGCGCGAGTGAACTTCGCCAAAGGGCGCTCCATCCGTGGGGCTTGGGGCCAGTGGAACCGCAGACGGTTTACCGTGGAGGATTTCGCCTCCGGCTTCGTGCACTTCGACAACGGCGCAACGATGGCATTGGAGGCAAGCTGGCTGGGCCACCAAGAGGATACCGAAGATATTAGCACCCTGATCTACGGGACCGGAGGGACGATTCAATGGCCCACGGGGAAGTATTGGTCTACCCGCGACGGCGTGGCCTACGCGACCCAGTTGACCGAGCCGGACGGCCTGCCTCGTGCCTACACCGCGGAGTTACATGCGTTCTATGATTGTGTGGTCAACCAGAAACCCTCGCCTGTGCCCTGGGAGCAAACAGTTCAGGTGATCGCCATCCTGGAAGGGATCTACAAATCCAGCCGGACCGGCCGGGAGATCAAGATCAAGCTGTAGTCGCGCCGGGTGTGGCGAGCGGTCAAGCCATTCGGCGGCGAAGGAGGGACCGGACGCCGATGGTGATCGCAGCAGCGGCCAGGATCAGCCCACTCAACAGCGTATAGGGTGTAAAGATCAACGGGACCAGCGCGGCCACCGCCAGGGTTTTGGGTCGATCGTACAGGAGGATCTTTGCGATCCGCTCGTGGACCTTCAGCCGCGCGCCTACAATCACCACCGCCACCGCGCCCAGCAGGGCCAACAGGCTCAGGAACGGATAGGTCGGCTTTTCTTCCTTGGCGTTCAGGATCAGGACGGGATCGCCTCCGAGTCTTGTGTACACCAGTTCGTCGACAAGCTCCGGCAAGGTCGGCTCCACCGGCAAGATGCCGCGAGCCACGGCCGCGTCTATTCCCGGCACCAAGCCCCCGAGGACCTTGACGTTTTTTCCTTTTTCTCCATCCGTTAGATCGCCAACGCTCCATAATTCGAACGACCCTGGCCGCCCATTTCGCTGCTCACCTTGTTCCCCTTCGACCTCTCCTTTACCCGTGGCCAAATCAAAGGTAATGCCCTCGGTGAGCGAATCTATCACCGGGTCGGTCTGTGAACCTGTGGATGTTGTAGTGTCCATGTTCAGGTATTTGTTTGCCTTGAGAGCCATCGCTTCATTTTTGGCTCCCTCAGCGGCTAGTTTTGCGACCTGTTCCTTATAATCTTTGGCATAATCGGGATTGGCCTCAATGACCTTTTTCATTGCCCGGAAGGCCTGGTTTTGCGTGTACTCATCTTTGGAGCCGATCTGCTGCATG
>JAJDCN010000347.1 GCA_029260815.1 Planctomycetota bacterium | reverse complement strand
CCAACGCCTTGAGTGTCAAGTGAGGCACGGAGTCGGCAAACGCTTCGACCTTTAGCAACTGATCCAAGGCTGCGACGGATTCGTCATAGTGCTTCATCCGGGCATGGGTCAAGGCAAGTGTCTGATAGACCTGGGGATGTTTGGAGATGTCGACGAATTTCTTGGCATGCTCCAGGATTTGGCTGTCCAGCTTTTGAGCGTAGAGAATGGCAAGCAATTGGAGGCGCACGTCATCCAAGGTCGGATCCAACTCCAGCGCCTTTTTATAGTGTTGCGCGGTCTCCGGGAGCATTCTCCGGCTCTTGTACACATTGGCAAAGAGCTTTTCGATCTTGGCATTCTTGGGATCCACTTCAACAGCTTGCTTCAGGGCTTTAACCGCGAGGTCAAAGTCGCCGCGGTTCTTGGACAGTTCCGCAATGCGCGCGATTGCCGTCGAATCTTTGGGCTTTAGGTCGAGGTAGGCGTGAAGTATTTCGCCCGCGCGCTTCTGCTCACCCAGTGCATAATCGATCAGTGCTAGGCTGATGTAGGCGGGGGAGAACATCGGGTCCAGCTTCTTCGCTGCCATATAGTCTGCTCGGGTGTCCTCAAGGGCGTTTTTGACGGCCTCTTCGTCATTCTTGATGGTCCGCGCGTTGCGGAAACGCGCGTTGCCGCGCATCTGTAGGGCCAGAAGGTTCTTGGGGTTGGCTGACAGCGCCTTATCGCTCGCCGAGATAGACAGGGCGTGCCACTCTATCAGGTAACACAGATATGCCAGAGCCTGGTCGGAGGCCGACCGGCGCCGATTGGCCGGAAAGATTTTGGTCAGGTCCACCTGACCCTCGCCGATTTCGACTGGTTCGTCCGTATTTCCCGGGTCGGCGGCGGAGCCTTTCAACGCGGCCTGTGCCTTATCCATTTGCCCGGCGACTACGTAGTGCAATGCGAGGAACAGGCCGGCAGCGTGGGTCCGCTTGGGACCCGCCTTCTTGGTCTTTTGGGCCTCCTCCAGGTGCTTGAAGGCCGCCTCCAAGTTACCCTTTTTCTGATAAGCAATCGCCAAAGCCCAGCGACCCATCGTGTCCTTTGGCTGGGCGGTCACAACCGCTTCGAGGCGATCAATGGCTTCATCAATTTTGTCCTGGTGGATCTGTAAAATACCGAGCCGGAAAGCGGCTGCGATGTTAGTCGGCTGGATTTGCAGGTAGTCTTCAAAAGATTTCGCCGCCGTATCGACCTGGCCCAGGGCGGCCTGGCAGCGTGCGATCCAAATTAACGCCAAGGCCGCCTGCGGCCCCGCGTTGGGGTCTGTCAGCGCCTGTTCACGCAGGGCTTGAAATTCCTTGACGGCCTTGGTGAAGTTATATTGAGCGAAACGGGCTTGGGCGGTCAGGAAGCGGATTTGCACCGAAGGGTTGGGCTCCTGCCGGTTCAGGACGGCCTCAAATTTTTCCAAGGCCGTTTTGCCGTTGTTGTTCCGCAGGTAAAACTGGCCCAGTGTGATGGCCAAGTCGTCGCTGTTGGGATATTCTTTTTCCGCGGCAAGCAATGTTTGCTTGGACTGTTCGGGCAGTTTGTGTTTTTCGTAATACCGGGCCAACTGGATATAGCCCTGGAGGAAATAGGGCGAATCCTCATCGACCTTCCAACTCTTGCGAAGCCAGCGGATCCCTTCGTTGATCTTGCCGTTGTTGTAGTGCGCGACGCCGAGGGTGTAGTAATTGATGGCCATGAACTCGTCGAAAGGGTTGTCCTTGATCTGTCCGGTGGCCACCACAATCGCTTTGTCGAATTCTTTGTTCTGCAAATGGAGCCACGCGTTGGCGATGGGCGGGACCGCCTGGACGCCCCCCAGGGTGGTCACTTTGCCGATCTCCTCAGCCACCTTTCCGCGGGAGACGATCCCTTCGACAATCGCCCGCAGTTTGGCCGCTTTCAAGTCATCCGGGTCGAGCCGACGTGCCTGCTCGAGCATCTGTAACGCGCCGCTGATCTGTCCGGATCGCAGGTGGAATCTTGCCAGACCGCGGACTGTCACGATATCGGTGGCGCCCACCGAGCCACCAGTTCCCCCGGCGTCTAGCGGGCCGGCTTGCAGGCCCGAGCCAGAAACCAACAACAGCAACACGAGAACCCACTTTGCGCAAAGATATAATTTTCCCGCCAACATCGGGGAGCCTCCTAAAAAAAGTGACCGGTAGCGGCCGATCAAGGAACGAACCCAACCTTCCCTCAAAAAAGCGAAGCCCAATTCTAATATATGGGTACAGGAGCGTCAAGACCGAATTCGAACACCGAATCATCCTACGCACACTAGGAACCCCTACTCGAATTCCAGATTATTGATGGACGATGGCGTAGATCTGCGGCGGGTCTGAGCCGGTGCTGTGCTTGAAGGAGAGGAAAAAATCGCCCCGTGTGGAGTCGGTGGGGATCTGCCCAATGGTGGACCACAGCCCCGACAAGGGCACATCGTGCTTTTGGAATTGTCCCTGGGATAGAAACCACACAGCGTCGGTATTCGAATCGAACAGGTACAAGGTGTCGGTGCCGTCGAGATCGTCGTCAGAAAACAGGATGAAGTCCGGGCTGAACGAAGAGCCGTCGTTGGTGAGCGAGGAGATGGCAAACGTGGCTCCACCGGGAAAGATCGTGGGGTTGTAGGAGAACAGCTCAGTACCGTCGACCAATACAAACTGTTCAATCCCGCTGCCGTTATCGAACTTCGTGGCCGCGTCGATGGCAACGGAGCCCGCGCCGATATTTGATAGGGGCTGGGCCGCGCCGAATTGCTGGAGGGTCCAGTCGAAGACGTAGTAGTCGGAGCCCAGGATTGCCCATATCTCGTCGTTGTCATCGCCGTCAGGGTCCCAGGAGACCAGGAAGTCCGGCACCCGCGCCACCGCGTCGGTCCACAGATCGGTCAGATTGCCGTAACCCGCGTTTTGCGTCAGCGTCGTCGGTGTCAGCCAGTACGCTTCGCCGAATGTGTCGTCGAAGTAGTAATACTGCTGACTGGGCCCGTTGATCGCGAAGAAGATATCGGGGTCCGTAACAGCTCCGAAGTGGATGCGCGTGGCCACAGAGGGATACTTGGCGGACAAATGGGGCGCAGTTTCTCTGAAGGTGCCGTGTGTGAATTGATAGAGATGGAACCACGGCATGCCGTAGACGAGGTACATGTAGCCGGGCATCCCGCTTCCATTGAATGAGCCGGCGAGGAGGTCGGCGTATCCATCCCCGTTGACATCTCCTGCGGCTCCCACGGATTTTCCAAAGTCGGAGTAGAGCGTGTCGCCATCAAACATGAGGCCAGCCAGTCCGGTGCCGATCTGTTCAAGACTGTGGTGGCCAGAGTACGAAGTCGCTCCGCTTCGGCCGAAGATCACGTACGCGTGCCCGATTGCTGAGTTGGCGCAGAAGTCGTCCACGCCGTCTCCGTTGTAGTCCCCAACCCCGGCCAGGAACTTTCCAACCTGCGTACTCCCGCCGTATCCTTCAAAGGTGGCGCCGTCCACGGTGGCGCCGAGGTCAGACAGCTCAACAGTGCCCGAGAGCGTTGCGGGCCCGGTCTTGCCATAGACCAAGTACACCGCGCCGGGGCCATCAAGCCCGTAGCGCGAAGGCGCCAGGAAGGCGGCGAGCAACAGGTCCTCCAGCCCATCGCCGTTGATGTCCCCGCCGACGTGGGCCACAATGGTTCGTTTATCTTGGTGGTAGCCGTTGAGCGTGGCTCCCGCCAGTGAACCTCCCACGTCCGACAGGTTGTACGACCCCGACAAGGGGCTGCTGTCGAACCGCCGGCCGTAGATCAAATAGGCTTCCCCCGCGCCGACAATGCCATTGGGGTCACCGCCGTAGGCGCCGATTACCAGGTCTGCCAATCCGTCGCCGTTGACGTCGCCGCCCCGGCCCACTTGTCCGGAGAAGTCATAGGGATCGATGCCGTTGAAGCTGGCCCCGGCTACGCTGCCGCCCACGTTGGCCAGGTCGATCGTGCCGGACAGCAACGAGCCTCCGCTCTGTCCGTAAATGAGGTAGCTCACCCCGGCCATATCATTGGCGTTGGGGTCTGCGTTGATGGCACCGATCAGTATGTCATCCAGGCCGTCACCATTCACATCTCCCGCGGTAGCAACGTAGCCGCCGGCGCCGTCCTCGTCGTTCGCTCCCGTGAAGACAGCCCCGGCAGTGGTGGTACCCACCGTCAAGAGCTCAATGGCCCCCGAAAGTTGTGAGCCTCCCGATTGGCCGTAGATCAGGTAGGTCGTACCGCGCCGATAGATTAATACCCCAGGGATGGCTGAGGGGTAGGACGTTTGCGTTCCGATCAAAATGTCGTCCAAACCGTCGTTGTTTACGTCTCCGGCAGGGGAGATAGAGGTACCAGCGCCCTCGTAAGCTTCGGTCCCGCGGAACGTGGCGCCGTCCAGGCTGCCGCCGAGGTTGGACAGGCTGTAATCGCCTGCCAGCGGCGAGGGTTCCCCTTTGCCGTAAACGAGGTGGGCCTCGCCGGAGTTGGTGCCGTTGGGAAAAGCCGACCATGAGGAGGTCATGAAATCACCAAACCCGTCCCCATTGACGTCGCCGGCTGGGGAAAGCCGGGTCGCAATCGGTTCATAGTCATAGGGCCCCTCAAACTTGGCGCCCTGCCACGTTGTTCCCCGATCCGCTAGGAACAGGTGTGCGGTCCCGGTGGGATCGCTACGCAGGTAAACTAAATCTCCTGTCAGTGAGTTGTAGAACGAAATGTGTAGAATCCCGGTCGGGTCGGCTACGACCGAGCTGTAGGTGCCGGTGTGTCCTTCCGTATGCGCCTGCGTAACGGTCCAGGTTCCAGAGAAGTCGCGCTGAGCGACGCGCAGATCGTGCATGGTATTGATCGCCGCGCCCCATTCGTAGTAGTACGAAATGAACGAGCGCCCGAGACGGTCGATATCCAGTGAACAATGGCGTCCCACATTTCCACTCGAGTCGACCACCTCGATATTCCAGCCGACGCCGTCGTGGTAAGCGTACTTCAGGTCCTTGCTGGTGCGATCCCAGTAGGCGATGTGCGGCAAGTCGTTGGCGTCGAGTACCAGGGACGAATACAACCCCGTGGTGGCGGCGCTCGCGTCCACTGTCTCTGTGTGCCAAGTCACGCCGTCGTGCCACGCGAACTTTAAGTCGCCGTTGTGTGCGTCCCAGTAACTGATGTAGGGTTCGTTGTCGGGAGTGTAGACTAGCGAACAGTAGGGGCCGACGCCGCCGGTATCCACCGTTTCGATCTGCCAAACGCCGCTGTCCTTGGCCGCGTATTTCAGGCTCCAGTTGGTCCGGTCAAAATATGCGATGCCCGGGCGGGCGTACCGGTCCCACGCCACCGACGACCACTCGCCGACGTTACCGGCTGAGTCGACCGTTTCTACTACCCATCCGCCTAGTCTGAGGCGCACAGCGGTTTTCAGATCGCCGTTGGTTGCGTCGTAGTACGAGACGTATGGGTCGCCGCCTTCAGAGTAGAGTGAGACATGCCTGCCCACGTCGCCGGCCGAATCGACCGTCTCCACCGTCCAGACCGCTCCATCGTAGAAGGCATATTTCACGTTGCCTTGGGTCGTGTCATAGTAGGCAATGCTCGGATAGCGGGTCAGGGTGTCGGCGAAGTAATCATAGACGATCGAACTGTACTGCCCGACATCCCCGGCGCTGTCTATGACCTGGTTGCTCCAGATCACCGCGCCCGTCGGTCGATTGCTAACGAAAAGGAAGAGGAATAGAGTGATGGAAAGAAGGAGATAGTTCCGCATATACACCGTGTACCCTCCCAAACACAGATGCGATCGGTTTTCCGACTAAGGAAATATGTATATTTATTGTATCACAATAGCGTTGGTTGTCAAGGGCGTTTAAGTTCTAAAACCATCATGCAGCACCGGCCAGAAAGCGGCTCGTAACGCCTAGCGCATGAGGGCCAAAGAGCCCATCGGGTCCCAGGGTTTGAGCTGGATCGGCTCGG
>JAJDCN010000346.1 GCA_029260815.1 Planctomycetota bacterium | reverse complement strand
GTAGTTTCGTCAGGTAGTCGCGTTCGTGTTCGAAGACTTTCGCCGGAATCAAGCCGGTCTTGCTAGCCGGCCGATGGTATTGACGCTCGGTCGCCCACTGAAACGCCTGCTGATTCATGTCCTCCAGGCTCGCATACGATCGCCCCCGCAAAAAATTGGTTTCTACTGTCCAGAAACTGCGTTCCTCGCCCGCTTTTCGATTGGAATGAAGTAGTTCATGGCAGAGAAATTCGAAGCCGTAAAGCTCGGCGAACGATACCATCTCCGGCACGATCACGGCGCGTTTCCCAGTGCCTCGCAGTCGCGCTAGATTGGTGTTGTCGATGATGCACTGCGTGGCCGAATAACCCCAGTGCATCAACGCTTCGTGGAAAAAGCACTTCATCGCGAAACGGTTGAAAACGCGGTAGAACCGCAAGTACCGTCGTTTCGAGTAACGCAAGTACATCAGGCTGGCAATGACCTTCGTCCGCTGGCCAGCCAGTTTCACCTGATAATCGGTCGTGTCGTGTTGCATCTCGAGTCCCGGTTCATCTGGAACTCGATCGCAGCGAACTTTACGAGGCGTTCCCAGTTCCGATTCGCGCACCAGTCGAGTCAACGTGGGGTAGCTGATGTGGATGCCTTCTTCTTCCACGAGTAGTTCATGAACGCGTTGAACCCAGCCGTCGCAGCGGCGATACAGATCTCGCAGGAGTTCGGGATCGATCTGGATCTGTAGTGCGCCAGATGGAGTGGTTGCGTTTTCCGTGTGCTAGAGTTTAGCACTTAACCCCGGAGAGCGAAGAGATGTCGAAACGACAGTATTTAACGGCTGACCAGAAAGTATCGATTATTCGGGAACACCTGGTTGATGGTGTGCCGCGTTCGGCCAGTCGCTCAAGGAATTCGTCGTAGGGTAGATCTTTTTCAGAACACTGGCGGGCGACTTCCGGATACTGCATTGCCATTGTGGGCAGACGTAAGGTGCGCAAGTAGCTCTTCAAGAGCAGGCGTTCATTCATGGCTTCTCCTAGTTCAAGAGTTGGTTATACGTGGACGCGGGGCGAACTCCCTCACCGACATCGCGGAGTTCTGGACGGGTAAACAGATCAAGACGCTTGGGCGGAGGTACAGTCGGGTGATTTTGGAGTGCGATTCGAACCGCTTGTTCGTTGAAGGCTCGTCGAGCGACACAATCCTTCACTGCTTGGCGGACATCGCTCTCTCCATGCTCTTTGAACAGCAACAAGACAGCGATGAATTGCCGAGTGCCTTCACTTCCGTACCGATACTCCAACTCGTCTCGCAAGAGTTGGAAGTCTGGCCCCCAGGGGCAGCCTTTGAATGGGCGCGCGTGATCTAAGCACCCCGGTTTTCGCTGCAAAACTGGGATGTAGTGCATCGGATCCAGAACGAACGGTTCCTCCGAATAGCTTCGTTCGTGACAGGCGACGAGCTGCTGTTCACAGTGCACTTCGACTCGATCAACAAACGCGCGCACCACACACGGCTGGTAGGCCCATTCAATCGGAACGGAGTAACTGTGGCGGGCGATGTGGACTAACGATTGCTTATCGACGAACGACGACGCTTCCTTGCACGCAGGATACGGCTCAACATCGATTTGGCGGAGTTGCGACTTTTCTTCTTGCCAGCGAGATGCGTCGGTATACGGTTGCCGTCCTGTTCCCAGCTGAACATTGAGCTCAGCGATCCCTGACACCTCGGGAAGTGGCGTCATGAGATTTCGCTGCGCCCATTTGACAAGATTCTCGACGTGCCCCTTCTCGTTGCCGCGAGCGACATTACAAAACCGCGACTCGAACAAGTACCAGCTCCGCAGCTCCTTGAACTTCACATTCAATCGACGCTCTTTGCCACGTCCAACCTGAATGACAGCTGACTTCAAGTTGTCATACGCTAAACGCTGTGGAATTCCTCCGAAGAACTCGAAGGCGCGCACATGGCCGTCCAGGAATGACTCCAGATTGGCGTGATCATAAGCCCTCACGAAAGAATGGCCGCTGTGGCACAGCTTTATGCAGAACAGCTGGACTTTCCGTCTTACACCATTCTCGATGATACTTGCTTCGCCCCAATCGACCTGAGCTTCTTCGCCTGGATCGAATTGAAGTGGAACGAAAACTTCACGGCTCACTAAGCTTCGCTTGGCACGGCCAACGTACCGTCGGATCGTACTCGAGTGACCGCAGTAGTCGTGTTCCGCGACCAGGCGATCATAGACACGTTTGGCTGTGTGTCGTTGCTTTCTTGGCCGGGAAAGATCTTCGTCCAACCAAGCGTCGATGATCTTTGTAAATTCGCCGAGAGTTGGCTTCGCTCGCACCTGTCCCGTCGACTGATGACTCGGAGGAGCCGCATTCTCAATGGCCTTGCGGATGGTCTTACGCGAGTGTCCCAGCTTCTTCGCAATGGCGCGCTGGCTTAACCCGTCGATGTAGTACATCCGGCGTATCTGTTCGAAATGATCCACGTCCAACACTTTCAGGGACCTCTCTGCGCGCGCATCCCGGCGCTAAATCGCAAAGGTAGGTCAAACGGGGGGTGGATCCCTTTTTGATGCGCGCTAACCTCCTGAAGTGGTCCCCTTTTTGATGATCATCACCAGCCCAAGGAACGCGAAGCGAGGCAACTGCGGGCGAGAAAAAATGTTTGAAACACTGGCGTGACTCCAGATGCCGATTGGCTGGCGACGTTGCTGCCAGCCGGCAACGGGCGGATTTATGCCTGGGGTTTTCTTGAATTGGA
>JAJDCN010000345.1 GCA_029260815.1 Planctomycetota bacterium | reverse complement strand
CAGGGATCGAAAAGAATGTCTACCGTATCGGGTCGCCATTGATGGGCGACAAGCCAGTCCCCCTGAAGCAGACGGCGACCTTGGGAATGATCTTTCACGATCACATCGGCAAGCGGGCGGAAGCCTCGGATGACAAAGCGAAGATCCTGCGGGAGATCCGCGACACGATTCGCCGGGCACCGGCCTATGACGTTGTCTTCGTCCGAGCCGGGCAACATCAAGGCGTTATTCTATCCATCGATTCAAAAACGATCGTGTGCAAACGCAAAGGGATGGACAAGAAATCCGAGATCCCGTTCGATCGCGTCCTTGCGATCTACATGCGGCCCTTCGGCCGGGCGCCCCAGGCGCATCTGGCGGCCTTCCTGATGGCTTCCGACACGTCGGGCAACAGGATATCCGGCAAGCCGGTTGCCGCGAACGACAAAATGCTGCAACTGGAGTCCACCGTCGGCCTGACCTACACCCTTCCGATGGAGAAACTGACCACCCTGCTGGTGGGCAACGGTCGGTTTGCCCACGTGTCGGATCTCAAGCCTGCCACCGTGGAGTACCACAATTACTTCGAGCCGGTGGACAAAAAACCGTTGATCCTGCACAAGCTGGAGATGGACCGCAATACCCTGGGCGGCCCGCTGACGCTTCGCGGCCGGACCTATAAGAAGGGCCTGGGAATGCACAGCTATACCGCGGCCACGTTCGACATCGCGGGCAAAAACTTCACCCGGTTCCGCAGCACGATCGGCATCGACGACAGCGCGGGCAAGGATACACGTCGTCACGTCGTCTTTCGCGTCCTCGTAAACGGCAAAGCTCTGCACACCCAGACGATCGAGCGCAGCGAACTCAAGACCGTGGACCTCCCGTTGCCTCCCGATGCGAAAACGATCACGCTCGTTGCCGATTTCGGCGAATACCTGGCGATCCTCGATCGCGCCGACTGGGCAGACGCCATGCTGATTCAATGAGGTTCCGCTTACCCGGGCGGTAGGATATGAACTTCGACGCTCCCGACTGGCTCTGGTTCGCCCCCGTTGCCGTACTGTTCGCCTGGGGCTTGCGTTGGCGTGGTCGCGACGCGATGCCCGGTCGTCGTGCGACGGCCGTTGTCCTTAAAAGCCTTGCGCTGTGCTCCCTGCTACTGGCCCTGGCCAACCCCACACTTCCCAATTCCAAAACGGTACGGGAGGTGATCCTCCTTCAAGACCGCTCGGCCAGCATCTCGGCCACGACCAAGACGCAGGCTGACGCGGACCTGCGCGCGTTGCGCATCCGATTGGAATCCGACGGCGCGCGGGTTCACCTCTTGAGGTTTGGCGAGGGCGGCGACAAAGTCACCGAGCTCACCCACGCGCTGCATAAGGCCGCCGCCCTGGCGCCCCACCAACCCGGCGCCCGGATCTTGGTGGTCACCGACGGTAACCTGGCCGACGAAGACGTTGCAGCGGATTTCGCAACAAAACTGGGCATTCCTATCGACGTGGCCACGTTGTCTGACAATGCAGAGGTCGCGCTCGAATCGGTGATCGTACCCAACGTCGTCAACGCAACAGAACCCTTCGACCTGACCGTGCGGATCGCCGCGGCCGGATCGGTGCGCGCAAAAGCTCGGCTGATGGCCTCCGACGGCCGGGCGCTCGCCCAACAGCCGTTTGAAACCACCGGTCCGAGCGTTGTGACGTTTTCCGACGTCCAGTTGCCGGCCGGCGTCCAATCCTACACGGTGGAGCTGGTGGATACCGTTCCCGCCGACCGAATCGAGAACAACCGTATGTCCGGCACGATCCCGGTCCGCGCGCAGAAGCGGGTCCTGTTCGTCACTGCCCAGCCCCAGGACACCGCTCCGGTCTTCGCCGCGGTCAGCCTGGCCCAGCCAGACGTGGAACTGGCCGAACGCCTGCCCGCCGTGGACCAGGACCTGTCTGAATTCGAAGCCCTCGTGTGCGACGAGGACTCCCTGCGCAGAGCAAGCGAGCAGCAGGCAGCGGCGCTGACGACGTACGTTTCCGACGGGGGCGGTCTGCTGGTCCTCACCGGCGGCGATCATGGGCCAATAATCGGCGCGGTGGCCGAACTGCTGCCGGTGCAGTTTCCCACATCCTTGGTCGTAACAACCGAACTGGAGGCACCGGAGCACGCGGGGCCCGAACCGGTGCGAATCCCTGAGGCGGTCATACAAAAGCGCCATAGCGTGGGGCTGCTGCTGCTGATCGACACATCTTCCAGCATGGCTGAGGAACAGTGGGTCAAGCGCCGAAAGATCAGCATGATCAGCATGGCTAAGGCGGCGGCTCTGGCCGCGGCCGACGTACTGGGCGACAAAGACCCGGTCGGTGTCATCTCCTTTGCCACGGACTCCGAATGGATCCTGAACTTCACACCCGCTGGCGACAAGGAACGGATCCGCACCTTCGTGTCGCGCCTGTATCCGAGGGGCGGAACGAACTTGTATCCCGCGCTGGGCATGGCCCGTGACGCATTCAGCCGATTGAATACCCACGTCAAGCACGTCATCGTGCTTTCCGACGGAGAGACCACACCGCAGGACTTCGACCGGCTCGTCCGACAGATGGCGGAGGAAGGGATTACAGTGTCGACCGTGGGCATCGGGCGCTACCACGACGCGAACCGGATGTTCAAGCTGGCCAAGTTTGGTCGCGGTCAATACACACCAGTCTCTGACTTCACGCGGATTCCGCAGGTCGTTGTAGATCAAGCAGTGCTGCGCATTGGGGAAGAAGAAGAGCGCGACTCCAAACCTGCGAACGATTTTCCCACGCAGCCCGCCGAGCCCGGCGAAAAAACTCCGCCGCAGACAGAGCCGACCGAGCCAACCGACCCACCGGAGCCGGCCGAGCTAGCCCAGGGGGAAGACGCGGTGTTCGTGATGAAGACCCGCATGCCAAATCCATTTACCCAAGGGATCGACGACGCGGACTGGCCGGGCGTGACCAAATTCCGGCGGGCCACCGCCCGGGACATGGCCTGGATGCCGCTGGTGGTGGACGGTGACCGCCCGGCCCTGTCCGCCTGGCGCTACGGTTTGGGCCGGGTAACGGTTTGGACACCGGACACGTCTATGACGAGTTCGCCGGAGTGGCCCCGGTGGGAGAAGTTCATGCGCCTGTGGCGACAAATCCTGCGCGCGACCGCGCGGCGCGAAGTCGAATGGAGACCGGAGATGGCCCGGGGCTCGGAGGTGGCGACCTTTGTGTCGGCGGCGACCGAGGAACAACGCTTCGCCAGTTCCAATATGGAAGTGTGTCGACGGATTGCGCACGCGGGCGGCGGCAGGATGCTTGACGCCCCGAAGACCTTTGAACCGACGGAGGCCGTGGACGACACGGTCCGCAAGAGTGTTCGGGCCTACCCACTGGTCGCAGCGATCCTTTTGATCCCTGCGGAGATCTTCAATCGCCGGCGCAGCGGGCACAAAAAACGAGGAGCCGACCATGAGCTTGCTTAAGAAACGGATCGCGGTAACCCTGGGCGACCCCTACGGGATCGGTCCGGAGGTGGTGATCCGCGCGATCGAGTCGCCGGAAGTTCGAGATGCGGCGCACGTGCTGCTGGTGGGCTCCCAAGACGTCTTCGCCGAGGCGATCGAGCGCTACGCACCGGATCTTTGCCCTACGCTTGTAGACGCGGCCGATCAGGCGGTCGACCGGCCGCTCGTGCTGTTGGACACCGGTGGACCCGACGGCGACCCACCAAGCCCCGCCGGTCCGACCCCGCACGGCGGCCGGACATCTCTGGACGCGATCCATGCGGGCCTTGAGGCGGTCTTGAGCGGTGCGGCCGACGCCTTGGTTACTGCGCCAATCAGCAAGGAAGCGATCCGTATGGCCGGCTGTCCCCATCCGGGCCACACGGAGCTGCTGGCCCACGAGACGAGCACGCGCCGACCGGTGATGATGATGGTCGGCGGCGGCTTGCGCGTGTCTCTAGTAACAATCCATCTAGCGATGCGCAAGCTGCCGCTGCACCTGGATACCGAAGCAATCCTGGCCACGATCCGTATCACAGCGAAAGGTCTGGCAGAACAGTTCGGCATCCCACGTCCACGGATCGCGGTCTGCGGCCTTAACCCCCACGCCGGCGAGTCGGGATTGTTCGGGCGTGAAGAGACGGAGACGATCCGCCCGGCGGTCGAGCAAGCGCTACAAAATGGAATCGACGTGGAAGGCCCCCTCCCAGCGGACACGCTCTTTCACCAGGCTTCGGGGGGAAAATATGACGCGGTCGTCGCCATGTATCACGATCAGGGTTTAATCCCCGTCAAGCTGCTGGCTTTCGATTCCGGCGTCAACGTAACGTTGGGCCTGCCGGTCATTCGGACATCGCCGGACCATGGAACCGCTTACGATATCGCCGGACGCGGCGAAGCCAATCCGGGCGCCATGTGCGCCGCGATTGCGTCAGCAATTAAGATGGCCGGGAAGTCGACGGTCATTTAAGCGAACCCTATTCCGTCCAGAACTCAGACAGATCGCCGTAAAGTTTCTTTTTATTCTCAAGGCTGTTGTTGAGGGTTTTTTTTAGTTTCTTTAGTTTCTTTAGTTTCTTAGCGTCTTCTGCAAGCGCCGATGAAACCTCCTGCGAAACAACCTCACGCTGTAGACTGCGTACCTTTTCTTCTGCTTGCGTGATCGCATCGGCTACATCCTTCCGGTATAACCGCTTCCCACGGTAGTAACACCCCTCCAAACAACGC
>JAJDCN010000344.1 GCA_029260815.1 Planctomycetota bacterium | reverse complement strand
TGCGACTGCTTGGTCGTTTCAACCGGCTTGTCAGGGACGATTTTTCTGACTTCATGGATATGGCCTGGTCCTTGAATCTCCATGATCGAAGCCCTTTCATTCTAAACGGGTTGAGGGAATGGACGAGTTCCTACAAAGGTAGTGCGAATCCGCACTGGCACTTCTAAGTTACTTCCGACATTCCCTTATATCGACCAACCCCACATCTAACTTGAGGGGAAAAATCCCCCCATCTCTTTTGTTTACAGGCAGTTACAACTACCGGAAACGGCTCGGCTTGCACCTGGAACCCTCTCCCCGTGTCACTGCGAATTTTCTCCCCACACCGGTTAAAATCTTATCACATAAACGCCCAAGTGCCAAACTCTATTTCAACCCTGCATCGGTTGACCGTATGCTCTGCGCCTGCTAACATGACGGGTTTCCTGGAGAGGCAAAGTGATTAACCCCCGGCTTTGGGCCTGTTGCCTGTGCATCCTCGTTCCCCTGACGGCCACGCCGGCGTGGGGCCAGCCCGATCCCAAACAACAGGCCGCGCTCATCGAGGCCGCCGTGGCCGACCCCTGGTCCAACACCGCCCTGGCCCGCCTGCTCGACAATTACCGCACCCACGCCTCCCTGGGAGCCCTGACCCGCCATCTTCTGCGCGAAGCAAACGGCGGTAACCATGCGGCCAACCGCCTAATCGTCCTGGCCCGCGTGCTCGAGGCCGCCGGCGACCGCCGCCGCGCCGCGGCGGCCCTGACCCGGGCGATCGACGCGGGCGACACCTCCGTCCAGGCTCGTGACCGACTGGCCGCACTCCTCACCGACCAGGAACGGCTTGAGGAAGCCCAATCGGTTCTGCTCGATGCGGTGAGCCGTTCCACTGATCGGCATGAGACCGCCAAATTCTATCGCCGTCTGGGCCTCCTGGCGTCGCGGCAGGGCGACAAGGCCGCCGCCCGAAACTATTGGCAAAAAATTATCCGTCTAGAACTGGGCGCCTTCGACAGCTACCGACGCGTGGCTGACGCCATGCTCGACGCCACAGACCTGGACGACGCCATTGCGCTCTACCGCGAAGTGGCCTCCGAGGCCAAGGACCCGCAAACCGCGGCGCAAGCAAACTATGAAATCGGCAAGCTCTATGACGACCTGTCCCTGCCCGGCCAAGCCGTTCGGGCCTACCGCGCCGCGCAGGAAAATCTGCCTGCCAACCATTGGCTACGCCGCCAGCTCGCGCCGCGGCTGATCCGCAGCGAAGCACGCGTGGGCAAAAGCCAAACCCTCGAAACCCTACTCAAACAACTGGACGCCAAACCCACCGACACCGCCCTGCGCCTCATCCTCATCGAAGCGCAAACTCAACGGGATCGCCATGACGCGGCGCTCGCCCTGACCCGAGCCGGCCTGCAACTCACGCCGCGGGATGCGCGCTTGAACGACAAGTACCTGGCCTTGTTGCAGCATGGCGAAGACAAGGTCACCTACCTGGCCGAGCTTCAGCGCCATATCGGGGGCGGAAATGCATCCTTTGCCCTGCGGCTTGAGACGGCGCGGGCTCTGTTGGAATTGGGTCGCGCGGCCGAAGCGGGCAAGACCCTGGCGGCCGCAGAGCCCTCCGGCGCAACCGTAGAGGACCATCTGCAGGCCGCCGCCCTGCTGGAGAGCTTCGGGCTTGCCGAGCCCGCGCAAATCCATCGCAAAAAGGCCGCTGAACACCAACAGAAAACCGCCGAACTGGAGCTGGACCGCCTTCGCCAAGCCGTGAAGGAGCAACCAGACGACGCAGCGATGCGCGACAAGTTGGGACTGGCGCTGTGGAGCGCCGGCGATCGCGACGCGGCGCTGCTCCACTGGGTCGAAGCCTTCCATCACACCCAAGGCGAGGAGCACAACCGCTTGGCCCGCGCGGTGTCCGGCCGGATCGCCGGACTGGAGCAGGCCGAAGCCGAAGCGCTGATCGTGCGCTACAACAAGGACCACGAGCCCAACGCCCTGACGCTTCTGGCACTCGCGCGTGTCTATGCGGCGGAAGCCCCGCGCGCCATCTTGGTGCTCAAGGATGCGCTGCGCAAGGACCCCACGCTGGTCGTCGGCTACCAGGAGCTTGCCGCCGCTTCTTTGCGCACCAAGCCCAAACGGGTTGACGACGCGGTCGCGGCCCTGACGCGGGCCGCACAGATCGACCCGAAAAGCCGCCTGGATCTCTACGCACAGATCGCCGATTTGCTAACCACTGAAAGCGGCAAAGAGGCCGCGCGCCCGTACTGGAACCGCATCGAGGCGGAGATGCCGGACAACCCGTTTCTGTTGCTACGCCTGGCCGACGTGCACCGCGCGCGGGGCGAGGTGGACGCCACGCTCCGTTTTTTGGAACGGGCCACCAACCTGCCCGGCGTTCCCGACGACGTCCACATCCGACTGGCCGCCACTTACGCTGCGGCTGGGCAACTGCCCCTGGCGCTGGGTGAGTACGAAACCCTACTGGCCACCGCCACCGATGAGAAAGCCCGCAAGCGAGCCCGGTACAACCTGGCCCGAGCCGCCCGAAAACTGTATACACAATACGACGAGCAGGCCGCGCGCCATCAGGCGTCCGGCGACGCGGCGGGCGCCCAGGCCGCGCGCCGCCGTTGCGTACGGCCCCTCACGCTTATGGTCCGCTACGCCCCCACCAAGGTCTTTCGCTGGATGGCCCTGCTGCACCGCGCCCGCATGCAACAAGCCCTGGGCGACCGCATCGCCGCGGCCCATGCGTACGCCCAGACCGTGCAAGCCGGCCCGCCCGAGCCGGTCCGAGTTCGCAACGAGCTGGATGTGTCAGCCAAAGCCTACGCGCGGGAGCGGCTGCGCGATCTGATTGCCCACGATGCGAAACTGGCGGACACAATAAAGGAAATCTACGACCTGACTCTGCCGGCCCGGGCAGCGCGACCGGCGCGGGACGCACGGGCGCCAATTGCAAAGAATCCAAAGATCGCCTGGACCGCGACGTCGGAAGAAGCGGTGCCGGTATTCGTGGCGACCGCCGGAGATACGGACGTGCTGGTCTGCGATCCGGAGCCGCGCCTGCTGCGCGGAGCCGACGGTGCGGCGCAGGAGATTCGCCCCGCCTTCCGCGGCCGCTTTCGAACCCTGTGGCCCGTGGCGGCCGCAAAAGAATTGTTGATCCTCTCCACCGGCTCGACGCTGTATGGCCTGCGTCCCGATGGAGTGGTTCGATGGCGCCTGGATCTGCCGCGTCGAGACCGCGTTGAGGCTGCTGTGCAACCACGACCCGTGCGCGTTCTCTACGTTCGCGGACTCATCCTTGCCGCCACGGCGCGGGAGGTGCTTGCATTCGACGTGGACGCCCTGGAGATCCGCTGGCGTGCAGCAATCGACGGCGGCGCGGCCACGAAGAAACCAACGGTTACCTCCTTGGCGGCCAATGCGGGACTGTGCTACGTGGCCACCACCGACGGCACTGTCCGGGCCTTCGACCTGCAAGATGGTGCGGCACATTGGACGGCCCGTGTCCCGGGCGTGGCTTCCCTGGCGGCGGGAGAGAATTTTCTCTACGCCCTGTGCAATGCCACCGGCACCGTCGTGGCCCTAAGCCCCAAGAACGGCGCGCCCAAGCCCGCCACCCCGCTGCCCCTTGATCCTTTGGCCGTAGCGGCCACCGGGGCCCGAGGCGAACAAATCCTGATTGCCGAGCCCGGTATCGCACCACGGGTATTCGCTTACGATGCAACTACCGACAAAATCGTCTGGAGCCTTCCGCTGGCGCTGGGCGACGGGTTTCGCTTGCTGACCCGCCCGGTCGTGGTCGGCGACCGAATCGTCATCGGCACATCCCGGGGTGAGATCGTTGCGATTGCCGAGGGTGAGTAAGCGAGTGGATCCGCAGATCTCACAGATTAACAGGAGATCGCCCGCTACCATGAGAATGACAAAGAAACCTTGTCTTTTGTTTCTCTTTGTCCTCTGTGGTTAAAGACCGTTGGCCCCTGTTGATGAATGATGGCATTGCGGGGCCCTGCCGCCTCCTACGTGAGCCACGCCCGTGGCTCCCTTCGGAGTTGGCTACGAAAAAAGCAGCGCCTGGTTGAAATTTTCCGCGCCGCTGTTCTGCTTTCTCTACGATTTCCGCTGAAAACTTTGAGGCCTGGGATTTGCTAATCATAGCGCGCATGAATGTACAAGGATTGAGGAAGGTCTGGCTTTCCACGCAATCTCTCTAGCAGCCGTTGGCCCTGTCTGTGGCGAGAGCGAGGCGAAATGCGGTTGATTTACACCGGCTTGTTTGATAAAGTTTGACTGGATTTACCGACGCGATTTGGCAACAGGAAGAGAGACACAATGAAGGTTTTAATTACCGATGGAATGGCCGAGCCGGCCGTCCAGATGATGCGGGATGCGGGTCTCGAGGTGGATCTGCGCACGGGGGTTTCGGCGGACGAGGTGCTCGGGCTCATCCCTGATTTCGACGCCATTTGCATCCGCTCGGCCACGAAGGTCACCGCCGAAGTGATCGCGGCGGGTACGAAGCTGAAGGCCATCGGCCGCGCGGGCGTCGGGCTGGATAACGTGGACCGGGCGACCGCCAAAGAAAAGGGCATCCCGGTGCTCAACACGCCCTCCGCCACAGCCGAATCGGTGGCGGAGCTGGCCATTGGCCACATGCTGTGCCTGGCGCGCTTTATCTCCGAAGCGGATGCCACGATGAAGGCGGATCAGTGGGAAAAGAAGCGCATGACCGGCACGGAAGTGGGCGGCAAGACCCTGGGCGTGATCGGCACGGGCTCCATCGGTCGGGCGGTCATGGTCCGGGCGCGCGCCCTGGGTATGAACGTGATCTGCACCAAGCAGAACCTCTCCACGATCCCGGACGAGCTCACCAAGCTGGACGTGCCGGTGGTGCCCTTCGACGAGCTGCTGCCTCAGTGCGATTACATCTCGCTGCACCTGCCACTGACCGATACCACGCGAGACCTGATCAGCGCGAAGACCCTCGCGCAGATGAAGGACGGCGTATACCTGATCAACTGTGCCCGCGGCGGCGTGGTCAACGAAGCGGACTTAGCCGAGGCGGTCCGCGGTGGCAAGGTCGCCGGTGCAGGCGTGGACGTCTACGCCGAAGAGCCGGTCAAGAGCAACCCCTTTGAGGGCTTGGCCCGCGTGATCCAGACGCCGCACTTGGGCGCGTCGACGGCCGAGGGCCAACTGCGGGCCAGCACCCAACTGGCAGAGCAGATCATCGCTGCATTGAAATGAACAGAAAGTAAGCAAACGGTCTAGAAGGAAAAGGATATGGCAAGGATCTTCCCCTTTCGAGGGATTACCTACGCGCAGGACCAAATCGGCGACCTGGCGGTGGTCATGACACAGCCCTACGACAAGATCACCCCCGAAATGCAAGATCGCTACTACGGGCGGCACGACAAGAACTTTGTCCGAATCGCCAAGGGCCGTGGCCTTGACGGCGATGGCGAGAACGAAAACCCCTACACCCGCGCCAACGATTGCTTTCAATCGTGGTTGGCCGATGGCACTCTGGTCCAGGACGACACGCCGTGCATTTACGTCTACCAAACCGAGTTTACCGTCCCGGGCGCCGCGCAAACTCAGTTGCGCACTGGTTTCATTGCGTTGGCTCAGCTGCAGGACTTCTCAGAGGGCGGCGTGAAGCCTCACGAGCAAACCTTCGACGGGCCCAAAGCTGACCGACTCAAGCTAATGATGACCACCGGTGCCAACTTTGAATGCATCTTTATGCTTTACTCCGATCCGCAACAGATCGCCAGCAGGATCCTGGAAGAGACGATCACCGCAGGCAAGCCGACCCTGGAGGTCACAACAGAAGAGGGCGAAACACATCGCATCTGGCCCGTGAGCGACCCAGCAAAGATCCGAGTCGTTACCGAAACCCTGACGGGAAAGGAGCTGTTCATCGCCGACGGCCATCATCGGTACGAAACAGCGGTCAATTACATGAAGGCGATGCGCACCGCCGGTCGGCACTGCGAAGGGACCGAGAGCTTCGAGAACTATATGATGACCTTTGTCAACATGGCCGATGACCTGACCATCCTGCCGACCCATCGGCTGATCGGCGGGACCGCCGGGTTCGATGCAAGGCAGATGCTTCAGAAGCTGAGTGACTGGTTCTCGGTCGAAGAGTTTCTATTTTCAGACCCTGCCGGCGAACGTACGGCGCGGCGGGCAATGACCTCTGCCTTGGCGGCCAAGGCGGACCGCAACGCATTCGGTTTCTACGCTCACGGCCTCAACGCATGCGTGCTGCTAACGCTCAAGGAGGGCCTCGATCCGGCAGATCGGATCGAAGGGCCGGAATCAATGGCCTACAAGCGGCTGGACGTCGTGGTGCTGCACAAGATTATCTTCAATCAGATTCTGCAGGTGGAAGCCGACCAGCACGACGAAGGCGGCAACGTCTGGTTCGAACGGGTCGCCGACGCCGGCATGGACCAGGTTCGCGACGGCACGCGCCAGGCGATCTTCGTGCTCAACCCGACGCGGATTGAAGAGGTACAGGAGATCGCCGGCAGCGGCGAGAAGATGCCGCAGAAATCGACCGACTTTTACCCGAAGCTGTTGTCGGGTGTGGTTATGAACAAACTCAACTACGTGGATTAGACGACTTGCTACAGGAGAGACAACAATGACACACAAGCGCTTGTTTATTCCCGGCCCGACCGAAGTCAACGAAAAGATCCGTCAGGCCATGGGCACCCCGATGATCGGTCACCGCTCGCCGGAGTTTTCCGAACTGT
>JAJDCN010000343.1 GCA_029260815.1 Planctomycetota bacterium | reverse complement strand
AAGACAACATCTGCGTTGGCCAGATCGAACGTGCCGGACAAAGCCGAAGCTCCGCTCTTGCCGTACACCAGGTAGGTCTCACCCGCAGAGCTGTTCCCGTTTGGGTTGGCGAACTTCGCCCCGATAAGCAGATCGCCGATTCCATCGCCGTTGATGTCGCCGGCATTGGAGACGGAAAAACCGGATTGATCGGAACGATCAATGCCATTGAAGACGACGTCCGCGCTGGCCAGATCGAACACGCCGGACAGGGCTCCTGCACCGCTCTTGCCGTACACCAAGTAGGTCTCGCCGGCAGAGCTGTTCCCGTTCGGATCGGCCCGATTGGCTCCGATGAGTAGGTCGGCGATCCCGTCGCCGTTGATATCCCCGGCGTTGGAGACGGATTGACCGGACTCGTCACGGGCGTCGATGCCGTTGAAGATTACATCCGCGTTAGTCAGTTCGAAGGTACCGGACAGGGCCGAAGCACCGCTCCTGCCGTACACCAGGTAAGTCTCGCCGGCACCGCCGTTCCCGCTCGGGTCAGCCAGATGGGCTCCAATGAGCAGGTCGTCGATGCCATCGCCGTTGATGTCGCCGGCATTGGAGACGGAGAAGCCGGCATCGTCATTGGCGGCGATACCGTTGAAGGTGACGCCGACAAAGGTAACGCCCAAGTCGGCAAGGTTGAGCGTGCCGGAGAGCTCTCCGGCTTGAGCGAACCTCGGAACCAGGGTTAGGGTTGCCATGAGTGAGAGTGTGATAACGAAAGCCCCTTTTTTCGCTGCGTTCATAGGAGTGTTCTCCTTGCGTGGCTCGGTTAAAGCGGTCGGTTCTTTGTTTGAGTCGATTTACGTCGACGGCGTGCCAGCAACGCGGTGGTGCCCAGGCCCACGAGCACCCCCGTCCCCGGCTCGGGGACGGGGGTAACAGTGATGGCGTTGGACATGAAGGTAAAATCGCGGCCGTTGCCGGGCAGCGTGTTGTCGATAGTCAACTGCACGTGATAAGTCCCCGGATCGGCGAAGCTGAACAGCGGGTTCTGTTCGTTCGACGTGCCCACAAGACGGAAGCCATCCGCCGAGAATACCTCCCACAACCTCGACTCGACGTATCCCCCGCTCGTATCATAGAGTCGGATGTTCTTGTTCGGGTGCAGGGTTTCCAAGTCAAACACGAACGCCGCGACATTGTCGAACACCTCGATGAGGCCTGACTTTATTTCGGAATCACTGCCCAAGAAATTTGTGGACGTCAGCATTACGTCAAAAACGCCCGCGGTGTGGTATTCATACAAGGGGTTCTTTTCCGTGGATGTGCCTTCGCCCAATCCAAAGTCCCAATCCCACGCGGTAATTAAACCGGTGGACAGATCGGTGAATTGCGCAAACATTCCGGCGTTGATCTTTGCAACATCCACTGTAAAGTCGGCTACAGGTACGGCGGGCGCACTATTACCGTAGACCAGGTAGGTCTCACCTGACAAAAAATGACGGTTCGGATCCGAGTCGCGCGCGCCAATGAGCAAGTCGTCGTATCCATCTGCGTTGATGTCTCCGGCACTGGAAACGGAAAAGCCGGAGTTGTCCAGGCCCTTGATTCCGTTGAAGACGACGTCGGCGTTGGCCAGGTCAAAGGTTCCGGACAAGGTCGAGCTTCCGCTCTTGCCGTACACCAAATATGTTTTGCCAGCTTTATTTAAGCCGTTCGCGCGGGCCTCCGGTGCACCAATAAGCAGGTCATCGATTCCATCGCCGTTGATGTCCCCAGCGTTGGAGACGGACCAGCCGGATTTTTCGCCACCATTGGTGCTACGGAATATTACATCCGCGTCGGCCAGGTCAAAGGTTCCCGACAGAGCGGAGGTGCCACTCTTGCCGTAGATCAGGTAGGTCTCGCCGGCATTGTCATCATCACTCGAGTCAGCGAATCGCGCACCGATGAGCAAGTCATCGATACCATCACCATTGATGTCGCCGGCGTTAGAGACAGATCGGCCGGAGAAATCCAAGCGGTTGATGCCATTGAAGATAACATCCGCGTTGGCCAGGTCGAACGTGTCGGATAAGGCCGAAGAACCGCTTTTTCCATACACCAAATAGGTCTCGCCAGCTCGATCAGTGCGGTTCGGGTCCGCCTCCGACGCCCCAATGAGAAGGTCATCGGTGCCGTCGCCGTTAATATCGCCCGCGTTGGAAACGGATATGCCGGACCCGTCGAAGCGGTCGATACCGGTGAAGGTCACGTCGGCATCGAGCAGGTTAAACGCTCCTGCTAGGACGGCGGCTCCATCCTTGCCGTAGACCAGGGAGGCTCCGCCTGTTACATCGTTTACTGCCGGTCCTCCGATGAGGAGGTCGTCGATGCCATCGCC
Source organism: Planctomycetota bacterium (assembly GCA_029260815.1). GTDB lineage: Bacteria > Planctomycetota > B129-G9 > JAJDCN01 > JAJDCN01 > JAJDCN01. The sequence goes on along the minus strand of JAJDCN010000343.1, from coordinate 177 downwards.
GTTAATGTCTCCAGCGTTGGAGACGGAGTTTCCAGACGCGGATTCTCTTAGTCCGTAAAAAATTACATTCGCGTTAGCCAAGTCGAACGCGCCGGACAGCGCGGAGGCCCCGCTCTTCCCGTAGACCAGATAGCTCTGTCCCGTAGGTTGGACGACAAACCCTCCTCCCACGAAAGG
>JAJDCN010000342.1 GCA_029260815.1 Planctomycetota bacterium | reverse complement strand
ATGTAGCTCGGATGCTGCGGATCGGCCGTCACAATTTGGGACAGCCTGGCCGTGGCTTGGGGGCCCCCGATCTGTCCGAGCGCCGCGCCCGCGGTGGACTTCGCCGCCAGGTCCGGATGGGCGAGCAGCGTTTGGACAATCGTGTCCAAATGATCGGTGTTCCGGAGATTTCCAAGGCCGCGCAAGCAGTGGATGACGACATCCACGTCCTCATCGCCGAGCGCATCGGCAAAGGCCTGGGCGAGCGCTTTCGGATCGACAGACCGGTCGGCAAGCGTGTGCAACATGGCGGCCGCGCGCCGCCGCTGTAGCGTGCTTCCGGTGCGGAGCGTCTCGACCAGCCGTGGAAAATGAACCTGTTGCCTTTCCCGTAGCGTTTCTTCGGCATTGGTGCGCGTCGTGGCATCGTCGGCGCCGAAGTCGTTCATCAATGCGTCGGTGGTCGTAGGGCAGCCGGACAAGAGGACAGCAAGCAAGGAGATTGCAAGACAGCAGAACGTGCGCATGGGGCTTTCCTTTTCCGCGGTCACTTAAAAGTATTTCTTCTTCGGTCCGGCCGCGATCGCTTCCACCAGGGTGGAGGCCCGCACGGCGATCTCCGTCAGGTGTGCGTCGTCCTCGGTGCGGCGCTTGACCAGGTTGCCGCCGACCCCGATTGCATGGGCCCCCGCCTGGGCGAAGTCGGTGATGTTGTCCATCCCGATCCCGCCGGTGGGAATCAGTCGGACCTCAGGGAACAGACCGCGGAGGGTGCGAATATAGCTGGGTCCGCCAATGGAGGCGGGAAACACCTTGACGAAGGTGGCCCCCGCACGGTGCGCGGTCAAGATCTCGGTGGGTGTCATGCAACCAGGGATGGCGATGGCGCCCGCATCCAGGGTTGCCTTGACCACCTGGGGAAAGAAGCAGGGGCTGACCACGAACCGGGCTCCGGCCTGAGTGACCTTTCGGACGTGGTCGACCGTGGTGCAGGTTCCGGCCCCGACCAGAACATCCTCGCCCACGCTTTGGATCACCTCGGCGATGACCTGAGGGGCCTTGGGCGTTGTCATCGTGATTTCCAGAATGCGGATGTCGTTGGCCGCCAGGCTCTTGGCCACGTGCGGGGCTATCTCCGGGTGATCCAGCCGTGCGATGGCGATTAATTTGTGCTTGCAGATGAACTGAACGTCCTGCTCCACTCCCATGATATTCTCCACGCGCGGTGCCCAATCGGTCGAACTCTCTGATGCAACGGCAGTCTACCGGATCCCGCCCACGGCGTCAAGCAACTGAATATTTTGTATTTGTTAGGGTTTTTGGGTGAGATAATCCTTGACAAGAAATGGCGAAAAACTATAATCACGAGATTCGCGAGAGTCGATGAATCACCACCCAATTTGATAGGGGACTGCCTTGGCGGGCGCAGACCTGAAAGCCATAACCTCGAGCATTTCACAGTTGCCGACCCTGCCTGAGGTGGCCATGAAACTGATTTGCGTGGTCAATGACCCGGACGCCTCCGGCGCGGACGTCAGCAAACTGTTGACCACCGATCCGGCGTTGGCCACGCAGGTGCTCAAGCTGGTTAACTCCGCCTACTTCGGCTTGATGGAAAAAGTTTCCGACGTCCATCAAGCGGTGGTCCTGCTGGGGATGCGGCAAATCCGAAATATTGCGTTGGGGGCCTCGGTAGTTCGCGCCTTCGGAAACAACGCAGAAGAAGCGCGTTTTGATCCGAGAAAGTTTTGGCTGCACTCCATCGCGGTGGCGAATCTCAGCATGAAGGTTGCCCAGATGTTGCCCGCCACGGATCCGGACCAGGCCTACGTGGTCGGCCTGTTGCACGACATGGGAAAGCTGGTGATCCATCAATTCCGGCATGAGGAGTTCATGGCGATCCTGGATCGAGCCGAGAAAGCGTCGCTGGCCTTCTACGATGCGGAGCCTACGCGCATCGAGTCAAACCACGCGGAGGTCGGGGCCTGGCTGGCCCAAGAGTGGGAATTGGAGCACTCGATCGCGGAGGGGGTTCGCTGGCACCACACGCCCGAGAAGTACGCCGTGCATCGCTTGGCGGGGGTTTGCCGGTTTGCCAACTACGTGTGCGCGATAAAGTTCCTCCAATGCCCGGGGTCCTACGATGCAGTGCCCCTGGGCGAGCCCGTCTGGGAACCGCTGGAGTTGACCCAGGCCGATTTTTTGAGGGTGATGAACGAAGCGGACCAAGAAATTGCGTTTGCCAAGGACGTTTTACAATCGATTACCTGACAAGGAGTGCCCCGAAGTGACACCGACTACCGAGACCGAATTCGAAACCTTTTTGAATACCGAAGAGCGACCGAGCCTCGACACGGTTTTGTCGACGAAGCTCACCGTTTGCACCGACGGCAAAGCCCGCAAGCAGTTTATAGAAGACCTGACCGGGCTTGAGAAAGAGGCCGAGCGGGAGGGCATGGGTCCGGACGACCGGCTTCGCATTGGGGCCGGCTGGTGGGTGCTGGGCGATACGGATCGAGCCTTGGAGATCATGGGCCGCACCCTGTCTACCCCGGTGGCCCTGTACATCACCGGGCGGGCTTTCCTGGAGAGCCGAGAATACGACGAGGCAATCGATCGCTTTGAAAAGGCCCTGTCCAAGGAACCGGATACGTTCGTCTTTCAAATCGCTCTGGTCGAGGCGCATCGAAAGGCCGGAGCCATCGACACCGCCGGGCAGATGCTGGAGACACTCCGAAAGAAGCACGACAAAGAGCCCGCCCTCCATTACGAGTTGGGCATGCTCCAGGAGCTGGAAGGGCTGCATGACGGCGCGTTCGATGAATACGAGCGGGCGCTGGCCCTGGACGAAAATCATGGCAAGTCCCTGTTTCGGCTGGCCTGCAATTACGACCTGCTGGGCGAGGACGAACTGGCGCTGGAATACTACGAGCGCGCGCGCGGTCTGCAACCCACCTACGTCAATGCCCTGATCAACCTGGGCGTGTTATACGATGACATGGGCAAGTACGGCAAAGCCTCCGATTGTTTCCGCGAGGTCTTGAATGTTTGCCCCTCCCACCCGCGCGCGCGGATGTACCTCAAGGACGCCAAGGCTGCGCAAAACAAGTACTACGACGAAGATCAGTTGCGCGACCACGACCGGCAGGAGCAGATCATGCGCACGCCGGTCACCGATTTCGAGCTTTCGGTCCGGAGTCGCAATTGCCTGGAGAAAATGAACATCCGCACTCTGGGCGACCTGGTGTCCAAGGACGAGGCGGAGCTTCTGGCCTACAAGAATTTTGGCGAGACTTCGCTGGTGGAAATCAAGGAACTACTCACCGCCCGCGGACTCAAGCTGGGTCAGGGAAAAAGTGACGAAAACGGTGACTCCGCTCGGCGTCTGGGCAACTTGTTGCGGGACATGAGCGACCAGTTGCTGGAGGAGCCCATCGCCAAGTTGGGGCTGTCTCTGCGTTGCGAACGCGCCATGGAAAGCCTGGAGATCCGGACCATCGGCGAGTTGGTTTCCAAGACCGAGGCGGAGTTGATGACCGTTAAGAACTTCGGGCAAACCTCGCTCGACGAGATCCGTGAAGCCCTCGCCCAGCGCGGGCTGACAGTCAAGAGTATCTGAATCCCGAGTCTTTATGTATGAATATGTCAGCGGGAATCTGATTCGCAAGTCGCCGGCGGAAGCGGTGGTCGACGTCGGCGGTGTCGGCTATCGGTTGCGCATTCCCTTGACGACCTACGAAGCGATCGGCTCGTCCGGCCCGGTAAAGCTACTGTGTCATCATCACGTGCGCGAAGACATCGCCCAATTGTTTGGCTTCGCCACCGAGTCAGAGCGGGCGGTCTTTCGCATGTTGATCTCCGTTTCGCGTATCGGCCCGGGTGTCGCCATCGGGATCATTTCCTCCACGCCCGCCGACCGCCTCGTACGGGCCATTGAGTCTGAAGATACCCAGGCCCTAGAGGCCATCAAGGGCATCGGCAAGAAAATGGCCCAGCGGTTGGTCGTCGAACTCAAGGAATCGGTCCAGGCGCTCGCGCTGCAGCTCGGTTCGGCTGGGGCTGCAGGGCCTTTGAGCCCAATCGAGGTGGACGCGGTCCTGGCACTGACCGCCCTGGGCTACAATCGGGCCGCCGCGCAAAAAGCGGTGGAAAAAGCGAAGAAGATATCGCCCGCCGAATCCGTCGCGCAACTGGTCAAGCAGGCGCTCCAGTTCTCCTGAGCCCCCGCTGGTTCGTTGTCTCCCCGGCGTTTCTTTGGTATCCTGACGCTTCTTGTGCCGCGGCCGAATTGTGCGAGGCGAAGTGATGGCATCTTTTATCTA
>JAJDCN010000341.1 GCA_029260815.1 Planctomycetota bacterium | reverse complement strand
TGGGACGCGGGGTTCGACAAGGACACGGAGTTGGACAACCTGTTCGGCGTGGTGCCGGAACACCGGGCTCCGATCAATCTCAATACCGCGCGAGCGGCGGTGCTGGAGGCGGTGTTCATGGGCTTGGAGGCCTCCTACGTTACCGACGCGCAGAACAATCTATGGCCCAACCGCGACCTTCTCAAGCCGATCCGGTCACGCAGTTTTTCGCCAGACAGTCCCTCTACCAAAGAATTGACCGACCTAATCCGCTTTGAGGACCAGTTGGGCGACCGGAAGTTACGCGATATCGATTTTGGTATGGTCCGACCCTATCTCTACCAGTGGACTGAAGATTATCATGTCAACTTTCTTCCACGCTCCAGTCGTGATAGCAAATTCCCAAGCAATTCGATGGAACGGAAATATCAGCTACCCGAATGGGACTGGGTCAATGACGAAATAGCAGAGGATAAGAACTCGCCGTACCGGTTCATTAATACCATTGCCACCCTCGGGATCGACATTTCTCAAGATTGGTACCGGATGAACCCGACGATCGAAATGACGCCCTCGGTGGTCATCTACCCAATCGAGGCTCATGAACTGGCCAAGGCCATCGTCAACTATCGCAAGGGGCACGGCACCTTTGCGGACGTGGGCATCAACGGCATGGATGGCGGGCTGGACACCGACAAACAGCTTGGCGGGGAGAACAACGGGCGGCTGGACTACAACGAAGATTATAACTACACTGAGGACGAACCGGGCACCAGCATAGAGCTCATCAGAGGAACGAATTACCGGCGGTTTGAAGGACCGCAGACATTTTCCAACTGGGAGCAGTTCATGACCTTTCTGGATTGCGTTAAATATCGCGTTTTCCTCGACCAGATCAACGACGGTCAATCCATGTTGGACGGCAGCAACGGTGAGATCCACCACCGGCTGTTGGCGGACCTGAAAGTGGACCTGATTTTTGCCAACGCCAACCCGAATGCCGACCTACTGCGATTCAACCCCAATGCCTCTTTCGCCAGCTACAACCGTCGGTTTATGAACCCGGCACAGCGCGCGGTTTTTTCCTATAACAATACTGGCGGTGGAGATGGCGATCTGCAGCAAGACATCCCGGAGACACAGGAGGGTACGATCCAGATGGTGCCCCGCAATATCGACAAGCTCGACCTGTTTACCCCCGGGGAGCAGTGGGACGACAATGGCGACGGCATCTTCGACCCGGAGGACAGTGAACAATTCCTGCACAAATATGAAGACCTCAACGGCAACGCTCTGTTCGATTACGGCGGATTCCCGACGCACACCACTGAGTTTGTTTTCGAACCGACCGGGACCTTCCGTATCGAATCCATGGGCCGGGTGATCGGCCACGATGGAAAGACCCTGGCCGAACGGCGCGTCCGTTCGGTGGTGCGCCTGTTCTCCCTGAAGCGGCTCAGCAGCCAGCGCGACTTCGAAGGCGTGCCCAGCAGCAAAGACGTAGGCGCCCATCGGGAGAAGGACTTCGTCTACAATCAATCTCTACATTCCCGGGACATAAAGAAACTCGACGTTGGGAATCTGGAGCGACTGCAGACCTATCCGGAATTCGACCCCATGTCCTGGACCAGCGACTACCAAATGGCCTATGATCGCCCACAGTCGTCGTTGGACCACATCCGCGACCTTACAGGCAACGGGCTCGAGAAGGTCTGGCGGTGGGTTCGCAACGGCACGCCGGGATTCCGGGTTCCCAGCTCGAAAGGCTCGATAAATGATCAGTTGGTTTCCCCGTTCTACCAAAGCCCCGCGGCGGTCTACGACGGCCAATTGGCCCTGCCAACCGTTGAGCTCCCTCGAGACCAAATGAGCAGCGCCGCTCAAAATTTCTCTGGTTCTGGTCTGGCTTTGCGGTTCTATATCCGGTTCAACGGCAACGAAAAGGCCTTGAGCGATCCTTTAAATGTTAAAGTGGTCAACGACGACTTGAACGCCTGGTATTTCACCCAGGATGGGTTCTTCGGCGAGTTGGCACCGAAGAGAAATCCAGCGTCCCCCCGACCGGCGCAGGCCTTCAACAAGCAAGTCAGCATGCGTAACACCAGCAACCTGGACATGTATCAGAAGGGGCTGTTGGAGCCGGAGATCTGGGGGATTGGGACCTATTCGAGCCGTCGTAATTCCGTGTCTAGCGGAGGCAATTGGGGACTTCATCGCGAATCCGAAGTGCCGGATCCCCTCCGCTTGGAAACCCTCGCAGAATCCCAGGCCTACCGCCACTGGCCCGAGTCGATCCCGAAATACGACCGGGAGGGGGGCCTGACCGCCGACGGGATGTTCCGGCTGGGTGTTCGCAACCTGATCTACGATCTGCGCAACGGGGCTGAGGGCTTGGGCGGCGTCCCCGGCTACACCACGGCGTCCGTTCAGAATCAGTCCGAGCTGCCCAGCATCTTTCGCAAGAACGGCACTTCCTGGGTTGACGACGACGGGCGAAACCTATACATCACCATGTGGGTCAAGCCGGCCTACTCCGGCAACGGGCGTCGGAACCGTTACAGCTACGATTACGCCGAGCAGTTTATCAAGCCGCATCGGCTACCCAACCCGGTGGTTTGGTCTCTCTCCAACGAGGCTAAAGACGATAGAATCGAGAGAGGCATCTTCCGTCCCGATGTTATACAATCGCTTCGTTTTCCCAGAAGCTTCGGCTGGGTTGAAGACGCCTCCTTAGACAATGGTGTCGGCAACCAGTTTACCAAGGCCAAGTTCCCCACCCTGTGGAATGGAAAGGAAGACGTCCCAGACGACCCGAAGAACCCGAATGGCCCAACAACCGAAAAGTGGGTACGCTCGGAGTATTGGGCAAAAACCGATCTCTACGTGGAACGACCGCACCTGCACGGCGGACTCGCAGCGAAGAACAACCCGCCGAAATCCTACGGCTTCCCGGTCTGGTGGAAACAGACAACCAACCCAATTCCTCCGTTCCCGCCGTTCCAAAGCGGCACGATCCGGAATACGCGTACAGGCCAAATCACGAATATCCAGACAAACATGATTGGACCGATTTATACGGTCATCCCCAATATGCTGCTCGACATGAAATTCTACTGGGCAGAGCAGCCATGGCCAAACGACAGTGGCAACCCGGACCCACTCCACCCGTATTCCGGGGGGGCCGGGCAACCGGATTATCGAGAGCAAGAGTCCTTCAGCAACATCCAGCTGTGGCACGACATCAGCGATTCCGTCTTTAATCACGAGATCGACGGCATGTTCGAGGGCATCGTAGACCCAAGTTTTAAACAAACACTCCCGGGGTTGTCAAAATCCACACGGATGGGCAGAGAGCCTTTGGGCCACCGCTCGCATCCAAGCCAGCCTTTGCATTTGACGGGCTCACCACCCTCGGGTCCTTTTGCTCCTGGAGTTCTTTTCGGCTTTCGAAACGATAGCGTCTGGGGAAATGAGCGAAACCGAGCGGATCCACACTTCGGCCGCCCCCTAGTCGCCCGTCTGACCCGATACGTCCACGTGTTCAAGGCGCTCCCTGGTGATGGCCCGGCAAAAGACTATTTCATCAATCGCCCATACGACCCTGATAAACCAGAAGATACCGATCCGCCCATAATGGGACGTTTTCTCCACTGGGCAGTCTATGACCCACCCGCCCGGAACTTGCAGTACGATCCCGTCGAAGATTTCCTCATGAAGAAGGGCGAGTGGGTCCGGATCTCCTATGCCATCAAGGAGCCGGTCAGTTCGACACCACTCCATGTCCCAAGTATTGCGGATGGCGAGGAGATGCGAATGGGGTATCATAAGATCTGGGTTTTTGGAACGCCTGAAGACGGGAAGCCCGATCCAGAAGTCCTTACGCGCTCCGTTTGGGAAAGTTCGGAAGTGACTCCACGGGTTTATCAAGGCTGGTGGGCCCTTCGCCCTCAAATCCTGCATAACTCAGCAATGTCAAACGGCGACCCGGCGATCCATTGGAATTATTGGGATCTTACCACGTCTTACAATAGTAAGAACTGGCCCAATCGTTCGAATAGTGAAAGCGGTCAACTGGGTGGTGACGACGCTCAAACCTTCAAAAGCGGTTTCGGTGGCCAGGATTCAGGATATTCCGGTCGTTTGGAACAAATCAACCTGGGCCCCGGGTTCGCCGGGACCATTGACGAGTTGATGATCCTGGGCGGCATCGGGCCGGAGGATACCGTCGCGGTGG
>JAJDCN010000035.1 GCA_029260815.1 Planctomycetota bacterium | reverse complement strand
GGCCTCGGCTGCGACAAGAAACAGGGACTTGGGAAACTGATGCCCCGAGTAGGCCACGTTATTGTCCAGGAATTCGGCAGCCGCTTTGCGCCGCAAGGGATGATCGCTTTTGAGTTGCTTCAGCATTGCCTTGACATCCTTTTCCGGCCATTTGAGCCCGAGCTCAATTTTCTTCAAGGCTTTCTGGGCATCAACGTGGAGATCAACGCCTAGCTCTTTCGCGACCGTGCCATTCGCGTGCTTTCTGAGCTCTTCGACGAGTTCGCTCAGGTGCAGCCCCGCGGCCATCTCTATTGCCTGCCTGACTGCCCGATAGTCCTTTGATCGAAGAAGGATCCTGAGTTGATCGACAACGTCTTTGCGATCCATTTTCCTCAAGGGGCGACCGATCCCGCCGTTGGTTGGGCGCTTGGGGCCACATTGGAGGATCGCAGGAATGTCTCTCACCTCAAACACTCCAATGCCGAGATTTAAAATGGCTCCCAGAACGTACTTCGCGTCCCCGTCCGTGTAATTCTGAGAGATCCCGTTTCGTAACAACGGCAACAGGTCCCTGCCTCGCTGATCTTCCAAGGCCTTAAGCAACGCCAGAAGAGAAGCGGTATCTTCCGGCTTCCACAGCAATCCTTTGTCGGTCTTCTCTCCCTTTTTAAACAAGTCGTTGGCCTTGTTCACCGTGGCTTCGCGCCCGTCGAGGATTGTCATGTAGGCTCGATGCCGGCCACGGGTTTTCGGGTCTGGGTCGGCCAGTCTTTTCTCGATCATCGGTTTCATAGCTTTGGGAAATCTCCGGCATAGCCTCAGCGCGAAACGCTCTTGGTCATGCCCCTTCAGCTTTTCGTACAGTCCAATAAGGTCCTGTATCTCTTCTTCCGTGGACTTCATAAGCAAAGCATTAAAGAGTGAGCCGGAGATCCTTTGACCTTTCACAGCGTCTACGCCGAAAGGAAGCTTCTTGAACAGGTCTTTGGGATAGGGCAAATATTCCTCGTCTGGTGTCAATGCGATTGCACGCCAGATTGCCTCTGCTGCAGGTACTGAATCCTCGGTCTTGAGCAAGGGTGTCAGGTGCTCAATAAAATCTGATGGAAGCGTCCGCATCCGGCGAAAGAGATCAAAATAGCTCTGAACCAGATCACTGTTTCCAGCTTTTAAGTCCTCGTAAAATAGAGGAAATCCGACTTCGGGTTCAAGCTGCAACAAAATCCGAACAACGATCTTGCGCGTCTGCTTGTTCCGGGCCAATTTCTTGAGATCCGGAACCAAACGACGATCCATGCCCACGACAATAAGCCGCTCTACGTCCGGTGCTTTTTTCGGATCACCAAGGTGCGCCAGCAAGGCGCGCTCCGCGTCAAGGTCCCCGTGGGAAGCCAAGATCGTATTCATCGTGAAGGAGCTGGGTGTGAGATCTTTGTTGAACTCCCATGGGCTCGGGCGCCCTTCACTCGGAAAATTGTAACCTGCAAGCGCTGCGATCAGAGACTGGGCCTGCTTTGTGCGCTCTTGTTCGTTCTTGCCCCAGGTCGCGATTTTCTTATTGTCCTGCACCATCTGTAATCCTAACGGGATGACGGTGGAGTCGCCATTGTTCAGCAGTGCCTCGACTGCCACAAAAGCAGCCAGGGGATTCAGAAGTCGCGCCTCGACGTGCAGTTGATCGAAACCTTCTTTCGTACTCATGAGGGATGAAACGAACCAACGACGCGTCTGGTCGTCCGGAGCATCAAGATAATCCAACAAAACCGGGATGGTTGAGGCTCCGGTCTGTTTGATGCGGATGCCAAGTCCAACGCCCTCTTGTCCGCAGCGTGCCTTTCCGAAGTTTGCTCGCCACTTTTCGATCCGGGTTCGCAGATCTTCCTGGATACGGAACTCCTCCTCATTCGGCTGGGGCGGCAACCCCATGGCAATCCGACGAATCCGTGTAATGACCTGCTCAACCTCCTTACGGAGCTTGGCATCCGGAGTGTTCAGGTGTATGGCAAGGAACTGCACCGCGGGCAACCCGATGGCCTCCAGCGTGTGTTGTGCTTTTTCGCGAGTTGCGACGTTGGCGGAGCCCAAGCTCTGGATCTGCTGTTCCACACGCGCACGCAGATCCGTCTGAGTCGGCTCAGAGTCTGCAATGACCGGGCCGGCAGTGGTGACGAAGAGAGTAAGAAGAAGTGTTTGCAGCGGGACACGGACACGCCCCAAAAACCGCACGAAGAAAGGTTGTGACATTGCGCTTCCCTCTTAAACCTAAACCAAAGCAGTCTTGTGCGGTCTGCGAGGTTCCAGGAATCAAGTATAGCAAGCGAAATCAGAAATCGCAAGTCTGAAAACTCTGATGCCGCGCAAGCCGCCGGCCATCGGCGCGGGCTGATTGCTCTTGAAGCCTCTGGGTGTCTCTGCTACGCTTGCTTTCCAAATCGCTGACGGGCAAAGATAATCCAACGTTTATTTGAGGCTCCGGGATGTTCCAGGATCTATGGCAACATAAACTGTTTGACCTGGGTGAAGGGCAATCGGTTCAGGTGAATCAAATCGTCTTGGCCGTTGTGGTCCTGCTTCTGGGGTTCATTCTTAGCAAGATGGTCGCTCGCATTGCGGCTCGGCGGCTGCACAGCAGAAACGTTCGAGAATCCGTGGTCGACGTGGTCCATAAGGCCATTTTCTATGTCTTGCTCGTCGCCGTGTTCTTTACGTCTCTGCATCTGCTGCATATCCCGATGACGATCTTTGCCTTTCTTGGCGGTGCGATCGCGATCGGGTTTGGGTTCGGGGCTCAAAATATTATTAACAATCTGATTAGCGGTTGGATTCTTATCGCCGAGCGCCCTGTGCGAGTGGGGGATCTGGTGGAGGTGCAAGGGCACTTGGGGCATGTATCGACGGTTGGAGCGCGGTGTACTCGCATTCGCAGGTCCGACGGGATCGATCTCCTCGTGCCGAATAGCGCTCTGCTTGAACAGCCGGTTGTAAATTGGACGCTGACGGACAGGCAGATTCGGACCGTCGTTCGGGTGGGTGTCATGTATGGTTCGCCCACGGAGCGGGTTGCCCAGATCCTTCAGGAACTTGCGTCCGAACACGAAGATATTTTGAAGAGTCCTGCTCCGATCGTTATTTTCGATTCATTCGGCGATAGCGCCTTGGAGTTTGACGTCTATTTTTGGGCGTCGGTCCGTTCCATGATGGACTTGCGTGTGATCGAGAGTGACGTGCGATTCCAGATCGATGCGCGCTTCCGGCAAGAAGATATCGTCATCGCGTTTCCGCAGCGTGACGTACATGTGGATACGACACGCCCGCTGGAAGTTCGGGTTGTCGCCCCACCGAAAGAGGAAGCCTAGCGGTTCTCGCTGCCTACAGCCACTTCTTCCGCCTGAAGAAGAGAAACATGCCAACAACCGTTGCGAACATAATAAGCAAAAGGGTCGGATACGCCCAAGACCATTTCAGTTCTGGCATGGATTCGAAATTCATACCATAAATGCCCGCCAGAAACGTGAGCGGGATAAAGACCGTGGCGATAAGAGTCAGCACCTTCATGATTTCGTTCATTCGATTGCTGATGTTCGTCATGTAGGTGTCTCGCAATCCAGCGGCTTCCTCTCGGAACGCATCAAGAATCTCCATGACTTGAATCGTGTGATCGTAGACGTCCTGCATAAAAATACGCGTGGTTTCCTGAACAAGAGGCGGGTCCACGCGCTGGAGTCCGGCAACAACTTCGCGCAATGGCCAGATCGAGCGACGCAAGCCTGCCAGTTCTCGCTTGATCTCATACAAGCTCTGAGCAACATCCGCGTCCGAAGTTGATACGACCCGCTCTCCCAGGCCTTCAAGTCGCTCTTCAACGTTCTCCAAGACAACAAAATAGTTGTCCACGATCGCATCCACGAGAGCATAAGTAAGATAATCGGAGTTGGATTTTCGGATGCGCCCTTTGCCGCTGCGTATCCGCTGCCGCACGGGCTCGAATACATCACCGGCTCGCTCTTGGAAGGAAAGCACAAAACCGGGGCCTAATACAATACCGATATGTTCAATGAAGAAACCGCCTTTATCGTCCGGATGGAGCATCTTGACAATCAGGAAAATGTACGAATCGTGGTCCTCCAACTTTGGCCTGTGGGATGTGTTGACGATGTCTTCCACGATCAGAGAATGTACCGCGTAGTGCTCCCCAATTTCCTCTATTACACCTGGATCATGAAGACCATCCACATTGATCCAGGACACTCCCGCTTGTTCTCTTTCGCCGAAACAATCTTGGACCTGTTGGATTTGCTTCTCCTCGACCCCTTCAGGGCCGTAACGGATCAGCGTAATTCCAACAGGCTCCGTACATGGCTTTCCCACATACACCGCCGTGCCTGGAGGCAAACCGGCTTCCTTTGTTTTCTTTAAAGGTCTCTCCTGCATTCCACCCACTCCAAACCCGGTACGCAACTGAACGTCCATAAAAGGACGCTTGATGATGACGTGGTGGGATGTAGGGTGCAAGATATTTTTGCATTCAAGAAAAGCTCCAAACGGATGCACGGCGACTTCACTTACAGCCCCTCTTAAAAGGCGAGGTCTCGATTGGCGCGATGATTATGACAGAGGGATAACGTGTTTGCCTGTGGAAATCGCGATCGCTTGTGTGCGGGCGGGCGTTTACCTTCTGCGGCCTTTCCCTCTGCTTTTGAGCCACTTCTGGAGTTTGGCGAGACGGGCTTTCTGACGACCGGTCGGCTGGTTGGCGGGGACGCCGGCGCTGGAGGACGGGGCTACGGGAGCGGGGTTGGCAACGACAGCCGCGGCGGGGTCGGTAGCGGGCGGATCGGTTATTTCCGCGGGCGTGCCGCTGTCGGCGGCGGCAGGGATCACGGCAACGAGAGTATCGGTTCCGGTGGCGGCGTTGATTTCGCCGAGCTGGTTGCCGTCGATGGTGTAGCTAATAAGGCCAGATTGATCGACGAGGAAGGTGCGGTTGCCGGTAGAGCCAGAATTGACGGGAGTGGCGATGGCTTCCCAGGTTTCGTCGCCGAGGTTGACCAGTTCGATAGTATAGCCGCTGACGGTGCCGGCGCCCAGGGTGGCGTCGACGTACGGCGGCGTGGCCGAAGCGAGTTCGACAAGCGCGGCGAAGCGATGGCCGCCGCCGGAGGTTTTGAAGCTTTCTTGAGCGCTCACAAGTGTACGCATGGCAGCGATCGTAGCGGTCTCATTGGCCGCGAGCCGCGAGCGCAGCGCATAGGGCACAGCGACCGCGGCAAGCACCGCGATGATCGCCACGACGATGATGAGCTCGATGAGCGTGAATCCTTGTATCCGATTTTTCATCGTACCTGTTTCACAATAAAGTTATCTACCAGTTCCAATGCCTGAGAATGAACCATCCGGCATTGATGTGGAGAGCAAACCAGATACCTTGGGCCCCCACAGGTGAAAATTTAACGCAAACCATTGGGAACCAACGGGTTACAAGACATCTGGGGTTTGTGCCCGGCAGGGGGGATTCCCCCCAATCGACGCGAATGGGAACGGAGCCCCCCATCCACATATGAAAGAAGGCCCGCCGTTGGGCGGGCCTTACCTCCTGCTCGCCTCGGATGGCTCTCGCTTTCCATCCGAATTTGAGGAGACAGTGGTACCCCTCTGCGATCGCAAACGGCGTTCCTTTCGCCGCAGCGATCGCAACGTTCGTTGTGGCAGTGAGTTAAAGCCCCTGCGGAGAAAACGCCAGGGTTGGCAGACAGTAAGATGTCAAACTGACTTTACGCTCGGAGCGGTCAGCGCGCGCCGTGGACAGCCTGGTCGAGGATCTCGACCGCTTCGGACAGCCGATCGTAGAGACGAAGGGGCGAGCGCCGGAGCTTCTCTTTACTCAAAACAAAGTGGGTCAGCCAGGGCAGGACCACCGTCACGTCGGCGCGCAGGTAAAGGCTGTTGTCGGTCACGCACTCGGCAGAGTTCTTGCCCCAGGTATGGCCCTCGCCGCTGGGACAGGGCGATAGCGCGCCATTGTCTTCCACGTCCACACAGATCTGCAAGTTGATGTCGAAGCCGCCGGCCTCGACCGACAGGATCTGACTGAGCATCGGCTCGGCCTGCAGCGTGTAGTTCTTGGGCACGCCGCCGCCGAAGATCCACACCGCGGCGCCGCGCGATTGCTGATGGCACCAGTGCTGCAAAGCTTCCATCGGGTCCAAGGGCGCATAGTATACCGGCCCTCTCCCCAGATGCAAGAAAAGCAAAATGCCCCAACGGGTCAGCGATGCTGAATTGTCTTGACGATACCTGGCGGGCGGCTTACCATTTCAAATCGGACGACGCTGGCTGGGGCCGGACGGAACGGACGGGCACACACACCTTGGAGGATCATCGATGCCGAAATACTGCTACGCATTTGCAAATGGAAAAGCCGAAGGCAAGGGCAAAGGCAAGGAATTGCTGGGCGGCAAGGGCGCCGGCCTGGCGGAAATGACCGACTTGGGGATCCCCGTTCCCCCGGGCTTCACGATCTCCACGGAGGTCTGCAAAGTCTACTATGACAACGATCGCACCTACCCCGAAAGCCTCGATGGAGAAATCGACGAGCACATCGTTCACTTGGAGCAAGCCATGGGCGCGAAGTTCGGCGACCATGACAACCCGCTGCTGGTATCCGTGCGCTCCGGCGCGGCAGTCTCCATGCCCGGCATGATGGATACGGTGCTCAACCTAGGACTCAACCCCGCCGCAGTGGACGGTCTGATCAAGAAGACCGATAACCCGCGCTTTGGCTGGGACGCCTACCGCCGCTTCATCCAGATGTTTGGCAACGTGGTGATGGGCATCAACGGAGAGAAATTCGAGCACGAACTGGACGCGGTCAAGCAGTCCGCCGGCGTGGCCGAAGACACCGACCTTTCCGCCGAGCACCTGCAAGACGTCGTCAAGCGCTTCGAAAACGTCTACGAACAACACACCGGCAAGCCCTTCCCCACCGAGCCCCGCGAGCAGTTGCGCCTGTCCATCGACGCGGTCTTCGGCTCCTGGAACAACGACCGCGCCATCAAGTACCGCCAGCTCAACAAGATCGCCGGCCTGATCGGCACCGCGGTGAACGTGCAGGCCATGGTCTTCGGCAACATGGGCAACACCTCGGCCACCGGCGTGTGCTTCACCCGCGATCCGGCCACCGGCGAGAACGTTTTCTACGGTGAGTATCTGATCAACGCCCAGGGCGAAGACGTGGTCGCCGGCATCCGCACGCCCCACCCCATCGCGAAGCTGGGCGAGGAAATGCCCGACGCTTACGCCGAACTGGTAGAGACCAAGAACCGACTGGAGCGCCACTACGCCGATGTGCAGGACATGGAGTTCACCATCCAAGAGGACAAGTTATACTTCCTCCAGACCCGCACCGGCAAGCGCACCGCACCCGCGGCCGTCAAGATCGCCGTGGACATGGTGGAAGAAGGGATGATCACTCAAGAAATCGCGCTCCAGCGCGTGGAGGCGGGCCAACTGGACCAACTGCTGCACCCGACCTTCGACCCGAAGGCCGACAAGGTCGTGCTGGCCACCGGCCTGCCCGCCTCGCCCGGCGCGGCCAAGGGCAAGGTGGTTTTTACCGCCGACGACGCGGAGGCCTGGGTCGCGCGCGGCGAACAGGTCATCCTGGTGCGCTCGGAGACCTCCCCGGAAGACATCGGCGGCATGCACGCGGCGCGCGGCATCCTGACCGCCACCGGCGGCATGACCTCCCACGCGGCAGTGGTGGCCCGCGGCATGGGCACCTGCTGCGTGGCAGGCTGTGGTGCGGTGGTTATCGACAACGCGAGCAAACAGTTCTCCGTCAATTCCACGACGGTAAAGGAAGGCGATATCATTTCCCTGGACGGCTCCACCGGCGAGGTCATGCTGGGCGACGTGCCCACGGTGGACCCAAAACTGGGTGACGAATACCATAAGTTGATGGGATGGGCCGATGGGGTGCGCACCATGAAGATCCGCACCAACGCTGACACGCCCCACGACGCGCAGGTCGCCCGGGACTTCGGCGCCGAAGGGATCGGCCTGTGCCGGACCGAGCACATGTTCTTCGAGGGAGATCGGATCGTGGCGGTGCGCGAGATGATCCTGGCGGACGACGAGGCCGGCCGGCGCGCGGCCTTGGCCAAACTGCTGCCCATGCAACGGGACGACTTTGTGGGCATCTTCACCACTATGAACGGCCTGCCGGTGACCATTCGCCTGCTGGACCCGCCGCTGCACGAATTCCTGCCCCACGAGGAAGATTCCCAACAGGAGATGGCCGACACCTTGGGCGTTTCGATCGACGTGGTCCGACGCAAGGTCAAGCTCTTACACGAATTCAACCCGATGCTGGGCCATCGCGGCTGCCGGTTGGGAATCACCTATCCGGAGATCTACGAAATGCAGGTCCAGGCCATCCTGGAGGCCGCCGTGGCGGTGACCGCCAAAGACGTCAACTGCCTGCCGGAGATCATGATCCCGTTGATCGGCACGATCCAGGAGCTGACGTTCACCAAGGAACGCGCCCTGGCGGTGGCCGAGCGGGTGCTGGCGGAGGCCGCGACGACTCTGGAATTTCTGATCGGCACGATGATCGAGATCCCCCGGGCGGCGCTCACCGCCGACGAGATCGCCGCGGAGGCGCAGTTCTTCTCCTTCGGCACCAACGACCTGACACAGATGGCCTTCGGCTACTCGCGCGACGACTCTGGCGGGTTCCTGACCGAATACGTGCAAAAGGGCATCCTGCCAGACGACCCGTTCCAAACAATCGACGAGACCGGCGTCGGGCAGTTGATGCGGATCGCGGTGGAAAAGGGCCGCGGTGCACGACCGAACCTAAAGATCGGCATCTGCGGCGAGCACGGCGGCGACCCGGCCTCCATCGACCTATGCCACCGTCTGGGCATGAACTACGTCTCGTGCAGCCCCTACCGCGTCCCCATCGCGCGCCTCGCCGCCGCCCACGCCGCGTTGAAGCACGGATAAGCTCCCACGTGGGATCGTTTGGCGGCTGAATCGCCGCTCGATTGGCCCGGAGCGCCCCCCCCCCGAGATTATCGGCTTTGGGGTGTTGGCTTGGCCTGCGCCGTCTGCGGGGAGGCTTTCCCGTTGAAGATCCAGGGCTGGCGTAGGGCCACGACCCGATATCGCTTTCCAATCGCGGTGGGTTCGTGCTGCTCGAACAGTTCATGTACCAGGGCTTCCGAAGGCAGCCGCCAGTAGTCCGCGCGCTCCTTGGGATTCAGCGGCTCCGGACCGCCGCCGCTGCGGGCGATCAGCAGAACGTGAGTCACGCTCACCTCCACGCCCGGCTCCTCGTTGGCCAACCAGCTGAGTTCCTGCTCGTCTTCGGGGTACACAAAGAGAATATCCCGCTGCATGTAGTACTGTAGCATACGCGTGCGCACAGCCATCTCGTAATCGTAGTACAGCAGAAGCTGTGCGTCCTTGGGCATTTGGGCCTGTAGGTAGTACCCCAGCGAATCGAAGGCATCCCATGCCGCGTCTCGACGATCGATTCGGAGGACTTCCAGGCTCTGGACGGTGCTCAGCGCACACAGAAGAGCCAACGCGACGACGGTCGCGACACGGATCTGTATCCAACACAGGCGGAATACAATCGAACCGAGCCAGGCAATTGAGATCGCGATCCAGGGCACGATTTGGAGCCAGACATATTCGTGCCCGAAGGACACGTTAGGAAGTGTGAACAGGTGGAGCACGCTCAGCAGTAAAAATACAAGGAGCAGGCCTTCTTCGCTGCTGAAGCGTCGGCGAAATCTTTGTGCCAAAAACCCTAGCGTCCCGGCAGCGCAAACCAGAAGCAACGGCAAGGTGGTCATGCGAACCGCATGGTGTCCGACCTGTTCCAGCCATAGGCCGATTTCGAAATGACCGCCTCCGTGTTCGAGCGCGGTTTCCGTGGTCGTACTTCCAATACGTACGGCAAGCCGTTGCATAAAAAACTCGATACTTCCATACTGCAGCGCCAGAAACGCGTGGACACAGGCAACCAGAAGGCCAAACACCGGCAGCTGCCACAACAGACGCCGTCCATGTGGCGTTCGGCGGTGCCACAACAGACAATGGCCC
>JAJDCN010000340.1 GCA_029260815.1 Planctomycetota bacterium | reverse complement strand
ATCGGAGCTGGAGACCAGCGTGGCACCGGTGTCGACTTCCTCGAAGCGTAGCGCCGCACAGGGCAGGGAATGAGCCGAGCGAATAGCACGGACGTGAAATCCGTCGCCGAGAATAAAGGGCTGCGGCACGTCCAAATCAATTTCGTTCCACTCAAGGGTCAGAGCGTCCGTGTCTGTCTCCAAGCCGAGGACTTCGCACAGGCGTTGCGCGACCGTGAGAGTCTCCGGTGGACCGTAAACGGGGAGTCGGACGCTTTGCGGAAGGAGCATCAACGCCTGGGCAAAGACCGGAAGACCTGCCACGTGGTCCGCATGGTGATGGGTCAGGACCACCGCCGACAGCTCGGACGGCTCCAACCCGACGGAACGCAAGTGATGATAGGTCGATCCAGCGACGTCCACCAGGATACCGCCGGATCTATCGTCCCGTGTGACGACGTAATGATTGGCGTCCCTCGTGGGGGTCGTAATGGAGCAAGAGGTTCCCAAGAATATCAGACGCATGATTTTGTCCCGCTAGGTCCTGTTCACTTGATCCATCAGCCGGTCGTAGTACATCTTGGAATCATCAGTGATCTTCTGCACCGGCTCTTTCCAATAGTCTTCGCAAAAAATTTCTACGCTCAGGTGACCGCTGTAGCCGATCTCGTCCCGCAAAATGCGCAACTCCTCGACGAGAGGAAGCACGCCCAGTGTCATGTAGATTCGATGGCCGTCGTTGAGTTCCTCCCGTGGCAGATCTTGCGCATCGTTGAGATGGACCACGAACAGCTTTTCGGCGGGAATGGCTCGAATCTGATCGGGCGTCACCCCGGACACGTAGTAATGAAATGTATCCATCATCAGGCCGAGGTGGTCGTGATTGGCCCGCCCAATAACCTCCATTGCCTCGACGGGGCCGGGAATAAACGAGTGGCCGCCCAGCGGCTCGATAGCGATGCGGACGCCACTGGCCGCGGTGAGGTCGGCCAGCTTGCCCAGCGTAATTGCCGCTTTTTCGTAGGCCTCCGGGCGGTCCATGAGCGGTGGTGGCGTGTTTGGACAAATCAAAAGGGTTGGACAGCCGATTTCCTTCGCGACCGACGCTCCCCATTCGAGCCTGCGCAACATCACATCGTCGAAGTGGAAGAGTGCCACCATGAAGGGACAGAGGGTCACCGGCTTTACTCGATGGAACTCCAGAAGGCGCTTCAAGCCATCGATAGAATGATCCTGCAGATAGGCGTCCACCTTGTCGGTCCACAGCTCAACCCCCTCGAAGCCCGCTCGACCTGCGGCAGCGATATCCTCTTCCAGAGAATAGGGCATGGTCGTGGCGCCGTTGATGCACGATTTCATGATATGGACTCCCATAAGATTATTGCACGTAGTGTTTTTTGAGGATCTCTTCGAGCAAGACAATGTCCTGAATGGAGTCCTTCGCGTGGGTCAGTGGTGTTTTCCGCGTCCGAATGCACTCTACAAAATGCCGGGCCTGTTCCTTGAAGGACCACTCCCAGGAAACCTGAGGATGCGTCACGATGCCTTTCTTGCCTTTGGTCCGGTGATAGATTTCCACTTTCGTCGGGACGTTGCGCAACAGCGGTGGGGGCGTGTACAGTTTGATATATCCTTGCTCAAAAAGAAGCTCGGTTTCTTCGTGCCAGGTATCGGCATTCATGAGCCCCCAACTCATCGTGACCGGCACGCCCCGGGCCTCGAAAATTGCGGCGTTGCCGACGCCCGACATCAGGACGGATTGGGTTTGAAGCGGTTCACCGATCAGGAAGCGCAGCAAGTTGACGTTGTGCACGCAGATATCAAACAGCAAAAAATGATGGTGGCGCGCCGCCTGGGTCTTCGGCAACCATTCCGGAAAGGGCACCTCATCAGGATGGATCGCTCGGGCCGTCTCGTCGGTTTCGATCAACGTGCCGCCGATGTTGCACTGCCATTCGCCGCCGCAGACCACCGCTCGCGCGCCCAGCAACGCTCCCGCCTCGCCGGTCTCGAACCAGCGTGCAGCGACCTGCTGCGCGTGACGGACGCCGGGATCAAAACGTTTCATGAAGCCGACCATTAACTGCCCGCCGCCTTCTTCGGCCGCATCCACAAGACGTTGAGATTCGGCCAGAGACACGGCCATCGGCTTTTCGATCATCACCCAGTGGCCGGCGCGCAACAAATCGCAAACCGGCTCCACCTGGACCGTATAGTTCATGATCGCCACAACCCCGTCGAGGGCGGTATCTTCGGCGATGGGGCGGTGATCATCGTAGCGCTGAGCAATGCGGTACCGGTCGGCGACCTGTTCACGCAGTTTGGCCCGCGATTCGGCCAGGGCCACGATCTCACAGTCTACCAACTCGTGAAAGCTGTCCAGGTGAGCAACTTGGCCCATGTAGCCACAGCCGACCATGCCGATTTTCACTGTCATGCATCTACCTCCGAGGTTGCGCGCCGCGATCGAGCGGAAACCCGAAGAATAGGGTTTTTACCGTTGGTTTGTCAACACGCAAAAGCACACGAGCGACGGGACCGGGCGATATCTTCCGCCCTTGACCGGAACGAAAGCCGCTGCTAGGATAGCCGCGGTTGAAAGGAGCGGTCAGACAACAGCAGAGGAGGACAGGATGAGTAGCCTGTACACACCCCAACAGCGTCGCGCGGAGCGTTTTGAATTCGGCTTGTGGACCGTCGGAAACGTTGGTCGCGACCCCTTTGGCGAAGCCAGCCGGGAGGGCATGCCCCCCTGGCGGCGTGTGGAGGAACTCGGCGCGCTGGGGGCCTCCGCCGTGGCATTGCACGATAACGACCTGATTCCCATGAACGCTACTCAAGCAGAGAGGGACGATATTCTGGGTCAGTTCACCACGTCCCTGCGCAAGCAGGACATGGTGGTGGGGATGGCCTCCTGCAACCTGTTCTATCATCGTGTCTTCCGGGATGGGGCGTTCACGGCCTCGGACCCGAAGGTGCGCGCCTTTGCTCTGCAAAAGACGATGAAGGCCATCGACCTGGGCGCGGAGCTGGGGGCGAAAGTCTTCGTCTTCTGGGGTGGACGTGAGGGTGCCGAGGTGGACGCCGCACGAGACCCCGCTCAAGGGTTCGAGCATTACCGTAAGGCGATCAACTTCCTGTGCAAGTACGTGAAGGACCAGGGTTATCCTATGACCTTCGCTATCGAGCCCAAGCCGAACGAGCCCCGTTCGGATATCTACCTGCCGACCATCGGAGCCTGTCTGGCGTTCATTACGACCCTGGACCATCCGGAGATGGTGGAGATCAACGGCGAGACAGCCCATACGAAGATGGCCGGGCTGAATCACTATCACGAGATGAAAATGGCGTTCTGGATGAACAAGTGCAATGTCCACCAGGACCTCAACGGGCAGAAGCCCCTACGGTACGATCAAGACTTCAAGTTCGGCTCCGACGATCCCTTCGGCTCGTTTTTCCATGTGAAGATGAACGTGGATCACGAATACACCGGCTGGCTGAACTTCGACGCCCACGCCCACCGCACCACTTCAGACATGGGGGTCTATCGCGACTTTGCAGCTGGTAACATGGATAACTACCTGATGATGAAAGAAAAAGTTGCGCAGTTCGACGAAGACCGCTCGATTCAGGATCTGTACGCCGAAATCAACGCCGGTGATGTCAAGCTGCAGGCCCTGATGGACGCGTACTCCGCCGCCGCGGTCGGAAAGCTGCGCGAATTGCCCTTGGATCCTGAAAAACTCGCCGACCGCGAACTGAAGATCGAGGCCCTGGAGAACCAAGTCCTACAACTCCTGCTCGGCAAGCGCGACTAACGCGAGGACGGACCGACGCTGACTCACGGCAAGATGACCTGCGGCGCGGGCCGCCTCGCCGCCGACCAGTTCGGCGTCACTGAAAAGGTCGACCCGGGGTCCTTCGCGGTGGGCACTATAAAGCAGATGTTCCAGATTAGAGCTCTTCCCAAAAGAGAATCTCGTCTCCGAAGGTGAATTTGATCAGGATGTCGTCCACCACGGGAGTATCCAGCAGGCGGTCTTTCCGGACCGGATGGAATGGTTCGTATTCCTCATGGACTCTTGCTTGGATTTCCACACGGAGCCGGAGATTCTTCGCCACAAAGTCGCCCGGGAAAAAATCGTCCGGGAAGGGCATCTCCATGGGGCGGGCGTTGACAAGAAGCGGCTGTTCGTTGTTGATTAACGTCACCAGGATTGAGGTCTCGCCATCCAATGCAGGATTGGAATTCGCATCGCTGACAACGTCCCAGGGCCGTTTGAGGCTGTGGGGGATGAACTCCGACCAGCGTACCCCTGTCACCGCTGCGCCCAGTGGCAGGTCGATCACCGGCGACAGGTAGCCACCGAGGCTTTCATACCGGTCGCGCATCACAGAGATGCTCTCGATGTTCCGGATCTTCTGTTCCAGGGTGGATCCGACCACTGCAACGGTCTCCTCCGGCCCGATGCCGCCGAGGATCATCAACTCGTCAATAGTCCCCGCGAACCCGGGTCCCAGGTTGATTTGCTCCAAGCGACCGAAATATCCTGTATCCTGGCCACCGAAACCACT
>JAJDCN010000339.1 GCA_029260815.1 Planctomycetota bacterium | reverse complement strand
CACGGGGACCGCTGCCGCCCCGGATCCCGCCCCGCGCGCGATATTGCTCCTCCCCGGGGCGGTGGTACAACCTGCCCCCGCGCACGCGTGGGCGTTTAGCTCAGTTGGCTAGAGCACCAGCTCGACAAGCTGGGGGTCACTGGTTCGAGTCCAGTAACGCCCACCACTTCTTCCCTCCCCACTTCTCGCGCCGGGGGCCGATTCGTTGCGCGTTTGCGCGCCGCCTTGCGTGCCCACCGCCGAACGCGCTTGGTGCGACGTGATGAAGCGTTGTCGGTTGTGCTGGCAGGTTTTTGACCAAGCATGTGACCAAGCAGATCCGGCCCGGCGGCTTGCTCCACCGCGCCGTGAAGATCCAACAGACTCAGGTCCGTGTAGATCTCCATCGTGGTTTCGATCTTGGCGTGGCGTGCGAGCTCCTGCGCGGCGCGCGGGTGCACGCCAGCCTGGGCAAGCCTCGTGACGAAGGTGTAGCGCAGCGAGTGGAAGTCGATGCGCCGGCCCGAGTCGTCTTCCGTGTCGAAGATCTCGCGCGGCTGTTTGTAGCGCTCACCGCTCTCATCGAACGTCCGGCGCTCGACCAGGGCCAGCCCCGCGGCGACGAGGTCGCGCTTGAATGCGCGCAGCGACGGGAACGACGCGCCCGGGAAGACGAGGTCGCCCCCCACCGCGTCCTTCGGACGATGCGCCTGCAACCTGATGACGAGATCCTGGCGCAGCGGCACACCCTGCAGCTTGCGCGACTTGGCCGAGGCGGCAGGCACCGTGACCCAGCGTCGCTCGAAGTCGAGGTCGCGCCAGCAGCAGCGCTTGAGCTCTCCCTTGCGCAGCCCCGTGCCGGCGGCAAGGTCGTAGAGCAGTGCCCTGGAGGCTCCGAGCGCCTTCAGGCGGGCTTCTTCGACCGGCGTCACCCCGCAGGTCGTACGCTGCGCTCGCGCATTCTCAAGCGGCCTGCGCTCCGCAGCTTCCAGCAGGCGGGACAACTCGTCCGCATTGAGCGCCCGCCGCACGTGGCGCCGATCGGCCGCCTCGTTGAGCGGGCAGAGCCCCTCGAACGGATCGGACGCAACGCGCTTGGTCTTCGTCAGCCAACGGCCGAACTGACGCAAGGCCTGGTAGCGACGGTTCACGGTGCGCGCGGCGAGGCCCGAGAGGCGTTCCTGCTCCAACCAACGGCTCGCCTTCACCTCATCGAGGTCAGAGAGCCGTCTCGCCTTCGATGTGTCTACGAACTTCTGGAGGCAGCTCGTGCGATCGGCGATGTGCTGAGCGCAGAGGTTTCGGGCCCGAAGCGTGGTTTCGAAGTCCGCCACGTGCTCGGCAAGCGGACGCTCTTGCTGCTCCTGCCACGGATCGATCAGTCCGGCAGCCTTGCGCTCGGCATGACGGACGATCTCGCGCGCACGCTCTTCGGCTGCGCGCTTGTCGCGGCAGCCGGTCGTCTTGCGCAGACGCGAACCGTTGACCGTCGCTGAGACCCAGTAGACGGTTCCCTCGCGGGTCTTGCCGTCCCGCTTCCATGTAGGGCGAAACACACGCATGGCATACCTCCAACGTCCCCATTCTAACGAGTTGTGGTGACCCCAAGAGGCCGAGCGTCCTGGACCTCGTTCAGCGCGTCTTCGGCCCATCGAGACGCTCTTCGATGAAACGCTCGAGCTCGCCTGACGGAATGCGCAGGCAGCGGCTAGACAGGCGCACGACGCCGATCTTCCGGGCTGCGATCCAGGCGCGCAGCGTTCGCTGATCGACGTTCAAGATCGTCGACACCTCGGCGACCTTCAGGAGCTGCGGCAGACCTGCGACGCCTGCCTTCTGGGGTTCTTCCTTGGCCATGCTTGGCCTCTCAGAACCGGGGCGGCCCTCAGAGAGGGCCGCCCCGACGAGAGGACGACTAGTCGTCCTCTTGGTGGTCGGCTTCAGCGAGGCCATCGGCGTGACCTTCGTTGTAGCCGCGGTCGAAGGCATCCTCGTCAGCGTCGTCATCCGCCTCATCGGCGTAGTCATCGACGCTTTCCTTGGTGATCAACAACGGGCCGGTGGGCTCGTCGCGATGGCCTTCGAGTTCACCCTCTTCGACGAGGCGACGTACCTCGGCGACTGAGAGTTCGAGATCTTCAGCAGCTTCGCTGAGGACGAGGAAGCGATCCTCTTGAGACATAGGTAATCTCCGCTCAGCGAGGTATGCCCAACCCGCCGAACGACGGGCACCTCACTAGTGGTGAGTTCCGACGAGCGACTTGCACGCCGGGTCGCGGCGCACCTTGTGCACCATCGACGATCGCATCCTGCACCGGAACCCCTCCTTGGTGGGCAGATCGCCACCATTACCCCCCCCGCACCTCCGGCTTGGCGGCCGAGGAAACGGTGGCGCGATCGCCGCTGCGCGCTCCGGGGCACTAGGCTTCAGACCATGAAGCTCCCTGACGACCGCCACGCTGACATCGAGCTCGGCCCGCTGCTCCGCCCCTCACGCGTCGAAGGGTGGAACGGCCTTGCCGGCTACTTGCAGATGATCGGCATCGATGTCACGGCAAATGCCCTGGAGATCCGTCGCCGACGGAACGTCTTGCCCGTTCGTGGTGGCGGTGTGCAAGGACGCCCGGTCTTCTTCACGGCCGAGGACATCGACGGCTGGGTGCGCTCCCTGACAGGGATGTCGCAGGAGACATGGATCCGCCAGCACCGCACATCCAAGGCACCGGCGAGACCGCCGAGGCGAACGGCACTAGGAACACGTGGGGCGGCCGCGGTCCTGCCACGCTACGGGCTCTACGCGATCATGGCCCCCTACCTGAGCCGCGGCGAGCAGGTGCTCCGCACTCCATGTGGCCGCGCGTACGCCTCGAAGAACCCGTTCGCCTTCGAGGACGTCTTCTGCGGGGAAGACCCGCCTCCTGGCCACTGGAGCGCCGTCCTGTGCCGAAGCTCCCGCTACGCCTCGGAAGCCGATCTGCGGCCCATGAGCCGCCGATGGCGCAAGCGCTCGGCGGAGCGAGCCTCCCGCCTCATCGGAGCCTTCTGGACTGACCGGAGCGTGCTCCGTTGGATCCCGGTCCCTGGCGAATTCTTCGGGCTGACAGGCTCAACCACGACGCCGTTCTTGGCGTCCCGAGCGCTGCCCCGGTTCGGCGAAGCCATCTCGTGGATCCGATCCACGGTCGACAATCCAGTGTTCGTTGCTTGGTCGCGAAGGGTGGAAGTACGCCCTGTCACCCTGGAGGAGGTCCCGGGCGCAGGGCTCCCTGACGTATCGCACCTCCTCACGTAGCGGGAGCGTCCGGGCCGGCGCACGGGTACCTGCACCGCCGAGTACCGGATCCGTCTACACGGAGGGCGACCAGCCTGCCCGTGCGTTGGCAAGTCACGCAGGGTCAATGGGTTGTGCGGCTCGGCGCGGATCGTGACACGAACGACGGAACTACACCGGGCCCCTGGGCACTGGCGCCCCAGGCGAGTGGCGGGAGTTTCACCCGACTGCTTCGAACGCGCGGCGTGATCTGACACGCGGCGGCGGAAGCCTGGAGCCGCAGATGCGCCAGGCCTGGACCTGTCGGGAACATTGACCGGTGGCGAAGCCCGCCATCCCGCTGCGCCTCACGTTCGTTCCTTAGCATCTAGGGACCCACATCGGGCTTCCCGCCTGGGGTGCCTCCACGACAGTCCTTGCCTGAGTTGCCCCCCAACGAACTGGCTCAGCTTTCGGTGCCAAGTCAGCGAGCAGGCTACGGCCCGCGCTGAGGTCCCCACATCTGCGCGATGTACGCAATCTCAGCGCGAAGCATCTGCCCCAACTCCGGGATCTTCTTCGTCGGGACAATCAACTTGCCATGGCGCACGTCGAGAATGCACATCACTGCACCTCGAGGGCTCTGCTTCCGAAGGGTCCGTTCCATCAGGTGATGAATGACATCGATGTCCAGCTTCTTCAGTTTCTCTGACTTGAAGTACAGCTTCACGACGTGCGACGTGCCTCCTACGACCACGCCCATCTCGGGATTCACCGAGATCTCAATGCCGTCCGCGATGAAGGGGCCAACCGCCGGATCGAACCAGCGCACGCGCTTGCGGCCCCGCCAGCGACGGTATCCCGAGACAATCCTCGCTACATTCTCTTGCTTGTTGAGAGGCACGGATGCGGCGAACAGATCGAGATGGGCATCGCCGACGAGTCCTCGTGCGTGCTCAATCAGCTTCTCCCGAGTCGTCCGGTAGTAGTCGTGTGCCGGGTGGTATTCATCCCGAGTAGAGACTTGGCGCACTTTGGTCGCCTTCGGGCGCCCCTTCTTCGACACGATGTCAACGAAGTCAGTCAATGAGAGTCGCCTCTTGGGCGCGGCTGCGGTCTTGCGGCTCATGCGGCTGTCCTTTCCGGACTCGGCGCAGCCGGTTGGACGACTCCGCCATTTCAGCGTTAGTTGCAGTTCTTGTGCTGGGACCGTACGAGTTGCGTACGACATGAAGCGGGCCCCGCGTCGTCCAACCGACGCGGGGCCCCAAGAACTCCTGCTGAAGCCAGCTGAAGCACGCTGCGCGCCGGCGGCGCGCAACCGGGCGAGACGATACTTGCGGCTAGCGTCTCCGCAAACACAAGTCACTATTTGCGCATGGGTTACGTCAGTCCCAGCGCGAGTGCTAATCTTGTGTAGTCCCCGCTTCGGGCCCAACTCTGGGGCTCGGGCGGAACTCAACCTAGTGAACAACCTGTTGAGAGACTGTGGATGGCCTGCCCGCACAACTAACAAGTTTCCGAGGGACAGGCCAGGCTGGCCGAGAAGCGAGTCGCTACAGCCAAGGCGCCGCGAGGAACTGCCAGAGGGCCTCCCGTGCCTCGTCCGATAGCAGGCTGAGGAGTCCCACGAGCGCGAGTACCCCCCCCACGACATGGCGGTACGCCAGCGCCAGCCCGTGGGCGTGATCCATCACAGCGACAAGGGCTGCCAGTACACCTCGCTCGCGTTCGGGCACCGTTGCGGCGCCGCGGGGCTGCGCCCCTCTACGGGCTCGGTGGGCGACTCCTACGACAACGCGATGTGCGAGAGCTTCTTCGCGACGCTCAAGCATGAGCTGACTCGCCGCCACAGGTTCAAGACCAGGGCGCAGGCCGAGATGGCCATCTTCGAGTCCATCGAAGGCTTCTACAACCCGCGTCGGAGGCACTCCGCCCTCGACTACAAGTCACCGATCAAGTACGAACAGGCTGCCCTGGCGGCCCCTGAGATCCCCACTGCGTAGGTGTCCACCGAAACGGGTCAACTCCACTTTGCACTTCGCCACAAGACGTCGAGGAAGGCGGAGCAGGGAAGCCATGAAGCAAAGCCGTGAGGCTTCGTTTGGTGCTTGAGCACACTCCCCTAGGAGTCGGTGAAGAACCTCGGGGAAGGGTGGGGCTGGACCCTAGGGGGCATCCGAAGGACACCGTCCTCCGGGACACCGGGTGCTCACTCGGATGCTCACTCGATGTCGTTCGTAGCCGTCACCCTGAACCGACTCGGGACCATCTTCGGCGTCCTGAAACCCCCACGAGGGAACTCAAAGCGGGGGGAATGGCGAAGACGGGACGCACCTCGACCGTTTGACCGATCAAATGAGCGTTTGCGCTTCCAGACCCCGACCGGGGAGGCATGCCCTAGGGGTGAAGATCCTAGCCCTACTAGCTGCAAACGGCGGATCTCGACTTGGCCAGGGCTGGTCGGGCAGCTTCGCACCCCGGGGGCATGAAACGCAGCACCTTTGCGGACCACCCAGAGCGAACCGAGCATGTGGCCGACTTCCGAACGGCACAGAGTTGGGGGGGTGTCGGTCGACGCACAACGCGGCCCTCAAGCGCATCACCTGAGTCGTGGAAGTGGAGTAGGCTCTGACGACGGAGATGCTGCGGAATGCACCTAGAGGTACAGGACGAGTTCAAACCTCTGCCCCGCGGGACTGCGGATCGGGAAGGGCTTGTCGTCCATCGACCGCGAGGTGGCGACGGCACGTCCCTCATACTCTTCGCGCACGGCCTTGCCGGGAGACGATATGCGACATGGGGTCGCCTGCCCGAGTTCATCTTCGAAGATGTCGGCTGCGATGTCGGGCTGTTTCAGTACGACACACTGTGGTACCGGAGGCCGTTTCGCTCAACCGAGTTGACAGTCCAGGCTCGAATACTGGCAGATACCATCGACGCCCTAGAGCACGAGCGAGTTGTGCTTGTCGGGCATAGCCTCGGGGGTGTGCTTCTGAAGTGCGCAGTGAGAAGCATGCTTGACGGCAACAAGGAGCGCGCACTCGCGAAGCTGAGGGCCATCCTCCTGCTTGCCACGCCCCAAGCTGGGTCACATTGGCTGTTGCGCTGGATTCCGTTTGTGGGGCAAGACCTTGGTGTCCTAAGGACCCACAACCCCCTCATTACTGAGGTCAACGAGGCCCTTGCTAGCCACATTTCGCACGAGGATGCGGAGAACAGGCGCACGATTCGGACATGGGCCCTCGTAGCGGGTCACGACTTCTGGGTGGATCGCCTGAGTGCCTGCCTAGCCATGCCTCGGGACCAAACTCGCACGATCCCTGGATCTCACAAGGCCATTGTCAAACCGAAGTCCAAGTCGGCGGATGGCTACGCTCAAGTGCTAAGTTGGATCGAAGATGCACTATCCGTCGCCGACCGAGACGTGACGGAAGAGCAGGAGAAGTCACACTGGCTAGTCGATGGGATTTCCGAGCAGACTCGCATAGGGAACATCGACACCGCTAGAGAACTCGTCGTCCAAGCTGAAGGACTCGACGATCCATCCCTTTCTCGCCGCGCTCAAGTCGCACTTGCAAATGCCCTTCTGGTACGGCTGATCAAGCAGCGCGACGGAACGTCCGGGCTGACTCCCGCCAATCTCACCGACGACGAGCGCAATGCGCTGCTTGAGGTGAAGAGTCGATTGCAGCCTTCTGTAGAGTTGATACTAGCGCGAGGACTCATCGACTCAGACGACGAGGCGCTAGTAGTTTCGAGGAATGCGACGACGTTGTTCCTCCTGGGCGAGCGAGAGGCATGCGAGGCGCTGATCCCACTGATGTCCACTCGGACTCCTATTCCTCTTGAACTAGCCCGAACGCTTCTTAGAGGAATGGGCACCGCATCGGCCGAGCATGTGAACCGACTGCTTGAAGAGCACCCGGATTCGATCGATGCAAAGCTCCTCGCCGCACAGATTGAGGAGACGTCTCTAGAACGCCCAGAAAGTGCATTCACGCGGATTCTCGAGCTTGCAGAGTCGGCAACGGATCGAGAGGAGCGGCTCCAGATCTGGGGTTACCTCAGCGAACTGGCCACCACGCTGGGTGCAAGCGCACAAAGCGCCGTTCGCAAGCTTGAGCCGAGGCTGCTCGAAGGCCATGACCGGATTGTCAGGATGAAGGAGGTTCAGAGGCTCTTCTCGACAAACAAGACCAAGCAGGCTCTCGATCAACTTGAGGAACTCCGAGACGATAACGACGCGGACTGGCTGCAACTAAGAGCACGTGCCCACAAGTTCGCGGGAGAGGACGAAGAGGCTCTCACCGCTCTTGTGGCCGCAAGCGAGCGACTCGCTCATCCCAACCTACTCCGTGCAGTGGCAGAGGAGGCAATCGCCCAGGACAAGTTGGGAATCCTCATTCCTGCGCTCGAGAAGTTGGTTTCCTTGACACCTCGCGACGTGCGTCCGGTCCGGAATCTCGCACACGCTCGATGGCAACGTGACGAGTACGAGGAGGCGGCAGTCCAGTTCGCCAAGTTGGCGGAGCTTGAGCCGACGAAGCCCGAGCACCTGCAGAACCAGGCCGCCGCACTGCTGAAGGCCGACAGGGAGGAAGAGGCTCTCCACATCCTGGACGCACTCATCGCCCGGGGGGATCCGACGATCGGAGTCATCCTGGACCGAGCGAAGCTACTCCTGGCCCTAGGCAGAGCGGAACTGGCCTTCTCCTCGATTGAACCATTCCGGGATGCTCAATGGGAGAACATCGACTACCTCCAACTGTTCATGAGTCTCGCGTATGCCTCCGGGAATGACGCGAATGCGCCCGATGCGCTCTCGCAGATCCAAGCTCTCCAGGAGTCGGGCCGAGCGGAGCGAGAGATTGTCCAGCCCAAGAAGTTGGAGGACCTTGTCACGTTCATGGAGGAGTCGAGGCAGCAAGACAAGGCCAGACACCGCGAGTACCTCCACGGGAAGATACCGTGGACGCTTGTGGAGCTTCTCCGAGGGAACACGCCGTATCTGGGGCACGAGATCAGAACGCAGGAGGTTGATTGGGTCGCAGAAGAGCCAGACGCTTGGGGTCACCTCAACCTCTACGCATCGAACTCCTTCTACGTCCGACAGAATGAGACTGGAGCTACTGATCTCGCACGTGTCGGCATGCCAAGTGAAGGCACCGCGGTTGTCAGCGATCTCTCAGCGCTCATCACCCTACATCGACTCCGACTTCTGGATGAAGCCTTGACGTTCTTAGGAGGTGTGTCCGTTCCAGCAGACTACTCCGGTCACCTCTTTCAACACTTGGGGAGGCTCTTTGACTTTCAGCCCTCCCAGCGGCAAGCACTCGACGCGATTAGAGCGGCCCTCGACGATGGGACGCTGATTGCGCGAGAGCTCAATGACCCGGGAGATCACCCTCTCTTGGCGGAGTACGACACGAAGGATGGCAGCCTGAAGGCCGCAGATGTTGTCGAGAAGCTGGCGGACGCTGGAGTAGTGGACGCAGCGCGCCGGGACGAGGTAGGTAGATTGTCGCGACGAGAGAATGGGCACGCCCATGCGTCAGCAATCCAACTCGGGCAACCGCTCCGCGCGGATTATCTGTCCCTGAAGGCACTACACCAGTTCGGCGTAATGGAGTCGGTGCTAGGCAACTTCCAAGTACACATGGACAGCGCTGAGCGTGAGACATTCCGACGAGAATACGCCGGGTACGAGTTCAGAGATGGCGTCAGAGAACGACTGACAGATCTGCGCGAGGCAGTTCGAAGCGACGCTCGGATCACACGCGTCAGAGGACAGTTGTTCGCTGGGCAGGAAGACGGCGACGAGAAGTCTGACTTCGATCTCTCGGTCGGCGCCACGCTCCTTGCCGACAGACTCAATCTCCCACTGCTCGCTGATGATCGGTTCTGCCAAGGACAGATTCTCAACTCACGGCGGCATCTAAGGGACCAATCGTTTGGCTCAGACGCGCTGTTGGCTGCTATGGCCGCACACGGCGCGATAACACAGGACGCGTTCGCAGACGCCGTTCTGCAGCTGGTTCGGTGGCGCTATCGGTTCTTGGTTGTTCCAGCAGCAGTGCTCTACAGACTTGCAGCAAAGTACGCAGAGAATCTCCCCGGCGTAGAACTTAGAGATGTGGCCGCCTATGTGCATGACTGCATGCGCGACCCTGGGCTCTTTACTGGCCCGGAGCCTACTGAGCCACCACGGCTTGTCGCCACGAGCTTCTACCAAGCGTGGGTCCAGGAGGCGGCGGAGTTCATCGCTCTCGTCTGGGCCGAAGGGCAGTTCCCACAGGAGGCAGCAACCTCACTCACAGACTGGATCGTGTCCGAACTGCTACCGTCGCCACCCCGTAACATGGGCGTGAACGGACGCGTTGTAGCGAAGCTGAACAACAAGATGCTTCTAACGCATCTCTTGCTGTCCCTCTCCGCGCAACGCGTTGATCCAGCGATCGGTCATCGAGCAGCAAGCACGACATACGAGTCCCTTGCCATGGCAAGGGAGGATGCGGTCGATCTCATGCTGGAGATCGTCGGCGATGCCTAAGTACAGCCCGGAGGAAGTCGCACAGGCAATGAGGGCGCTGCGGTCGCGCCTCGTGGGCTACTCGCTTGGTGAGGCGGAGCAACTTGAGTCGAAGAACGCGGTGATCCTGGAGCGCGGGGGACTCATCTCTCGTACGGACTACGTGGAGGCAACGATCGTCGACACTCCGGAGGAGTGGTCATGGCTCGGCGGAGTGAGGGGGCCTCTGATCGTCTATGGCGTGGGCGACGCGAAGAAGGTTCAGCGCTTGCGAGATGGCGTCCTGGGATTGACGTCGGCTGAACGTACACACGCGCTAGAGGCGCTGGGCGAAACAGCCTCGGAAGAACCGCAGTCGGTCCTGGCGTCCACTCATGGCCAGGCAGTAGATGGATCCTCCCAGCTCATTGGAGATGGGGACGAGTGGAAAGCGATCGGACTAGCTCTCCACGACGCAATCAAGGGCGACTTCCTCCTGAACCTGGCCGGCGTCCGGCAATGCCTCGCTGTCACATTCAATCTCGGATTCCGAGAGTTCATCAGGGCAGTTTTCGCGCCTACTGAGGAGTCGGCGAGGTCCCTATTCGGGGCGGTCACTCCCCTCCCCAAGCAAGATGAGTGCCTGGAGTTTCTGTCTGGACTCCAATCCGAAGCCCAGGGTCTGGAGTCCCTTCTGCAGGGATACTTCGAGCGACTTGGTCACTTGCCGCTGGACGGCGAGTTGTCAGCTGGAGCGTTGGTGTCTCGGTTCCTTGACGGTGGCGGAGAGAGCCTCGACATCTGGGGTGAAGTCTGGCGTTGGGCAGACGAAGGGCGAAGCCCCTTGGCGCAGTATCACGCCTGCCAGGTCTTCGTGTACCTGCCAGATCAAGTACCTCCGACGAAGTTCGGTGAGCTCCTGACGAGACTGCGATGGGTGCTAGCGCCCTTGGGTGACGGAGACTCAGCACATCGCCGTCCGCAGGCATGGCATCTCCGCCATGCACTGGCGCGTCACTACTCGAAGCACCTCATGTGCCTCTTTCCCGGGACTTCAAGCGAAGGCGTGACTGCTCTTGCGTGGTGGGTCTCTGAGCGCGTGGCCACTGCCTTCGGCCACGAGGAGGAGGTGCTGCGGCAGGTGCGCGAGAAGAACCTCAGCGAGGTCTCCAGAATAGCGAACGTCACCTGGGAGTTGATGCACCCCGTTCTTGAGCCCTCTCTCCTGCGGTTCGCGACACATGACTCTGGCGCCATGTGGGGCCTAGCGTTGCTCGCCCAGCTCTCTGACCCCATGTACTTCGCAGATAACGACACGGCTCCGGACGACGTCCAAGAAGTGATCAGAGACGCTGCGCTTGACCACTTCGTCAGCATGTCGGCGATCGCGGAGGGGAGTTCCGTGCTCCCGTACACCCTGGCACTTCCGCTACGAGATGTTATCGAGAGTGCCGTAGAAGCCAGCACGGAGGAGGACTACAGCAAGAAACTGCAGGTGTTCCTCGAAGCCGTGGGCAGGATGGAAGCAGTTGAGTCCGCTCTGGAGATGCTCAAGGAGATTGCTCGCGGCGAAGAGATGCACGACAACTTCGTGGTCAGCGGCATTCGAGCGCACGCCTACGGAGCCGCTCCGGAGCTGGCAGGGGGCCTTTGGACGTTGCTGTCATCCTCAGAGTGGAGAGCGCGCGTTCTTGCCGGGACTTCGATTGAGTGCCTTGCGTTGCTGTTTGACGCATTGGTCGAGGTTCAAGTCAGAGAGCGGGGCGATTGGGACATTCACTTTCCACACTTCCTGGCCATGGCCGCGGAGGCGCACGCTGATGACGATGAACGGCGCGACTCGCTATTCGCGCTGACTGTCTTCAGCAGTCTCTCCAGCGGTACCAAGAGCGCCATTCGACGCGTACTGACCGGACCCCAACGACACAAGTTTGCGGAAGACGTACATCATTGGCGAGAGCAGCTCCGCGCCGTTCGCGGATTCTCGGAGTGGATGGACGCCCGACTCCGTGACGTGCTCGCGAGCCTCAGGCTTGCGTAGTCAAGTCGCATAGCCGATTCGCCAGGCGTCTTGGGCGCCGGGCACCGGCATGGGTGAGCCGCCCCCAGCTCGCCAGGCTACGCTCACGGCCGTGGAGATCCCCACTCGTAGATCCCCGCAAGACCGAATCAACGCCAGCAGAGGAACCCAAGCCTCGGGCGACGCCGTGCGGTAGCGCGGCGACCACCGCCGTAAGCCGGGCCACTCAAGCCGCAAGTCTGCGGTGGCCGATGAAGGTGCAGGGAGTCCGCGTGCCGAAGCGTCGCCACATCCATCACCCGGGGAGCAGCAGTGGCCCGAGGCCCAGTCGCATCTACCCAACTCATGCGAACACGGGCCACCTGAGCCATGGTGCCAGGGACGCTGAAGCGCGAGGATTGCTCCCGATCTCGCGTGCTGTGCCGGAAGTAGCCCAGCTCTCGGGCTGTACCCAGCGCGTCGCGCGAGCAGCACTTGATCGGCTTGGTTCATGTGAGGGTCACTGGGTAGGCGAACCAGCACGTCGCTGTGAGTACTACGACGTGAGAGCGGCCGTGGACATCATTCGGGGGTGACAGTGAGTGCTGAGTTCGCTGTGCCCTGCATGCCCCAGCGCTTCTCTGCTCACTAGTCTGCCCGGCTAGCGGGACCCTCCCCGCAGCACGTTGTGGCCGGAGCTCGGTCGCCCGATGTGATAGAGTCGGCGCATGGGCTGGGATGAGTACTACATCCGCCAGCGTGATGGGACGATTCAGGGCCCGTACGACGAGGCGCGCGTCAGACGCTACATCGCTGAGGGACGAGCACGTCCCGACATGTGGTACTCCAGCGACGGCGAGTTCTGGACAGCTGGGACATCGCTTCCCCATCTGTTCCCCCTCTCTCCCGCTCCGGCATCCCAGGAGCCCCCTGCTCCTGTGCGTCCCACGCGTTCGCCCGCCCGAAGGACAAGAACTCGCACGGGCCCGCCTTCGAGCAAGCTCTCGCTCGTCGCCCCGCTCCTCGTCGCCTCTCTCGTACTCGTGGCTGCGGTCTGGGCCATCAATAGTGTCCCGTTCCGTGACGCGCCGCCGACGGTCGGAGAGGCGAGCACAAAGGAGCCCGCTGACGGCGGTACCAAGGCGTCCCCCCCGATCCGAGACCCTGCTGTTCCGCCCGAGGCACCGCACACCCCTGTCGATCAGGCAGCGCAGACAGCCGAGCGGCTCCGCTTGGAGTTCCGCCGCAGCACTGCAGATGCGATCGAGCGGCTTCGAGCTGACGTAGCAGAGGCTACGGCGCATGACCTGGACACCAGTCGACTCAAGGAGGCCATCGCAACGCTTAGTCGTGGGTTGCGGGATGTAGACCCGGCGGATCCCACGACGTGGGCCATTCCCACGGCCGCATTCGAGGCCGGAGGAGGCGTGGGATTCGCTCCAGCTGGCTGGCGTGTTCACAAGAGCATGGCCAAACGCGCGCGCACCCGAGGCGAGAGGGCTGTTGCCGAGGGGAAGCTTGCAGATCTAGTGCGAGCGTGGCGTACCTACCTGAGCCGCTCTCGACGGTGCCATGACCTGCTTGCACGAGCGCTGCCGGTCGCGGAAGAGACATCGAGCATCAAGCCCGCCGCGGGAGAGCTCGAGAGCGCCGAGAGCAAGGCGATCCAAGCTGCCGAGTCCGAGGCAGATCGCATCGAGGATGAACTGGCGGATCTGCGACAGATGGTCCGCTCCTCAAGCCTGGATGGGCCGCCTCTCGCTGACGCCCTCAAGCTCTTTTCAGCTGGCCTGTCCGCAGTAGCTGAGGCGCAGCATAGTCTTTCGGCCGCGTCGCGGCTCCTCACCGGTGACGCTGACGACGTGGCCAGCCTGCTCTCTCGCTACATCGAAGATGCAGAACACAGTCTCGCGCTTGCTCGCGGACTCGCAGATGAGATCCGCCAGTTTCTCAAGCCTCCGGTCCCCGAGTTCGCAGAGCTTGAAGATGTTCCTGACGGGCTAGACGTGTCCAAGCCTGACGCTGGAGCTACTTCGGACAAGGCGAAGTGGCCCAGCGCCAAGGCATGGGGGAAGCCCACGGAGCAGGACGCAGCCCAACTTGACCGACCCGTGTTCGGCCTTCGCGTGACGAACAAGGTCGCCAAGGTGAACTGGGTCAAGAAGAAGTACATCTGGACGGATCCGTGGGGACGTCGCTGGACGCGCTACCGACGGAACAGAGACGGAGAGATCGTCACGCTGTACATCCGGGTCACCGCTGTTGACGTTCCGTCTGGCGTCATGGGTCTCACAGGTGAGATTGTGTTCTCTGCCGGAGCTACCACTGGCGAGATGACGTTCCCGGTCCGAAGCATCCCCTTGCGACCGGGCGAGACGCAGACCCAGAAGGTTGAAGTCCATGTGCCGGAGGCGACGATCACAAGGGAGCAGGGGAACTGGCTCCGCAAGGTGGCGATGAAGGACCTGGACCGACATACGGCGATCCGCCTCGGTCGCGTGCGGTTCCTTGATGGGCGAGCCATCACCTACCGACATGAGCCGACGATCGCGTCCGGCGACAAGGCACTCGGCAAGCCCCTGAGGGCAGTTGTCCATGCGGCTGGCAGTGGCGGCACGAAGGAGAAGAAGAAGAAGTCCGCGATCTCGAACCGCCGCGCGGTCGACGTGGTTCCTTACAGCCGCGGTCGGGTATGGGTGCCGCCGCAGCGCACTCGTTCCGGCATGTGGGTCAGCGGCCATTGGCGTAGACGCCCCTCGGGCCCCTAGCCACGACGCCATGGCCCTGGCCCCGCTGGAGGCGTGCGGCGCATCCAGAGCAGCGTGAAGACCTCGCCGCTTGATGGCACGGCCACTGGACAGCGCTGCCCTCGGGCACGTCGGTGATCGGCTACTTCTTCGCCGGTGCTTGAAGCCGATCGCCGGCTTCGCTCTCACGGATCCGGCCCCAGTGCTGCATCCGATGGATGCCCGTGGAGTCGGCCCTGGCGTCGCGGCTTCTGTGCGCAGCCACCACCGGCGCTAGCCACCACGACTTCTCCGCCCGCCCGGACGTTTCCTCTGAATCACAGCAGATGCCGCGCAAGCCGATCTCTGCCCGCCATTTCACGAGCGGGTCCGTTGATGTGATGTCTGCACTGTCGATCAGGAACACCTGCGCAAACTCCTGGGAGCCCTTCTCCCAGGCGAGCTTCGTCACCATGTAGCTGCCGTAGAGCTTCCCGGACTTCGTCAGCGTGTAGATGTTGAGTCTGACGAGTTCGCGTACTTCCTTGGGCGCCTGGAAGTAGATGGTCGCGAGCCAGTACCCCTCGGTATCTGCGGTGGGCTTGCCAATGTCCAAGCGCTTGATCTTCAGCCTCTTGCGCAGCCCGGACTTCTTCTGCCTGGCAACCTGCGCCTCCGTGACGAGCGCACGCGCCAGGATGGTGTCGAAGCCCAGCTTCCTCGCCGCGCGCTCAACGGACTTGAGTTGAGAGAGCACCCGCTGATCAGGTCCGTACGGCAGCATCCTCTCGGCCGCGTTGAGCTTCTTCGCCAGTTCCTCGAACTGTTCCGCTGTGCCACGCTGGATATTGGCCTTGGCTGATGCAGCGTCGACGGGCCGCTTCGTGGGCGGGACCCAAGCTCCGTGGGGCTTGGGAAGGGACGGCATGCTCCCCTCGTTCTTGGGCAGCACGTCGGTACCTTCCAGACCGGGGCGCGGCGGCCGTCGGTCGTTGCGCCGGAACGAGTTGCGGACCGTGGTCAGGCTCCACTTCTTCCGGTCGGTACTCACAATGCGGAAGGACTTGCTCTCCGGGCCAACCTCGCCGTTCTTGCCCCACCAGAGAAAGCCGCCCGAGATGTCCCGCTTCCACCACTCTGCGGTCAACAGCTTGCCGCTGGTCATGACATCCACGGCACGCCCTCGGTAGCAGAGCTCAACGCGTGCGGCGACGGGCATGCCCTCGGCACTCTTCCATGCCTTGTCGAAAGCGAAGTTTGCGATGTGCTCACCCCGCATGACGTCCTGGATCCAGCGGCTGGTCATGCGCTGGATCCGGGTGTCCGTAACCAGGTAGATGTTGATGCGGCAAGAGGCGATGATCTTCGGGCGCGTGACGAACCGGACCTGCCAGCGCACGTATCGATCGTCGCCGGAGCGGGTGAAGGACGTCAGGCAGGCGTAGTCGAGGTGTGGGTCCTTCGCCTCCCTGATAACCCGCTCACGCTGCTCGCCCGTCTTGGCCGTGGCGGAGGCGTCGGCCCAGCGGCAGTAGGCTAGATGCTCCTCGAATGCCTGAGAGCCCGCGTCCGCGCCATCTTCAGCGTTGGCATTCGGGTACCCGCCGAGGAAGAGCAGTACGAGCAGCGCTCCGATGAGCACTGAGATGCCGGTCCACCGCGACATAGCCATCATCCACCTCCCTCAAGTCGCCCGAGTCTAGCTTCACCCCTACTCGGGGGCACGATGAGTCCTTCTCCTGCCCCGCGGCATCCCGCAGGTCCATCGCAGCGGACGCAGCGACCTCGAAGCCGTCACCGAATGCCGTATAGGCGTCGGATGATTCTGGGAGCCCGCGAGTCAACTAGGTCATGCGCTACCACGGCAGCATCGTAGTCGACCTTGTAGAGGCGCCTCACTGCACCATAGGCTCGCGGGTAGTCGCCACGCCGCAAGTGGAGCTTCACGAGAGCCATCCAGGCCAGCGAGTTGCTTGGATCAAGCGTCGCAGCACGTGCGAACGCGGCCTGGGCCTCTGGCCTGCGCTTCAGCTCCAAGTAGCTCTGCCCAAGCCGGCTCCAGACATCAGCATCCTTGGGCTTCATCTTCAAGTAGCCCTTGTACGCTCGCACTGCCCAGTCGTGCCGCCCCCTGGCCAGATGCACCTGCGAGAACATCAGCCACACATCGGCGTCATCGGGATCTAGTCGCCGTACCTCCCGCAACGCGACAACTACGTCATCGTAGGCCTTGCGGGAGTATTGCAGGCGAGCCAAGCGTAGGAAGTCCCCGGCCGTTCCGCCGCGGGAGATTGCCTTCTTGGTGCTAGCGAGCGCTCCGTCGAGATCATCCAAGTCGATCTGGAGGACAGCCATGAGCGACCAGTACTTGCGCTCGCGGGGTTCCAAGCGTGTGACCTGCTTCATTACGGCAAGCGCCTGGCGCGGCTTCTTGGCCAGCATGAGTTCAAGCCCCAGCGCATGCCATGCGGCGACGTGCTCAGAGTCCAGTGCTACGGCCTTCTTGAACGCGCTCACTGCCTCGGCGGTGAACTTGAGATGAGCGTAAGCCAACCCCAGTCCCCACCAGGCATTCGCGTCATCCTCGTAGGCTCGCGTTGCCTTTAGACCGAGCTTCATCATCTTGCCGAAGTCCTTGGCGCGCTCTGCAGCGATCATCGCCGTGGCGACCTTCGACCCGAAGAATCTGCTGCTGGGCGCGAGATCGGCAACCACTGATATCGGCTTGAGGTCGCCTTCGGTGTCCAGGGTGGCGCCG
Organism: Planctomycetota bacterium; assembly: GCA_029260815.1. GTDB lineage: Bacteria > Planctomycetota > B129-G9 > JAJDCN01 > JAJDCN01 > JAJDCN01. Next base: position 22,596 of record JAJDCN010000339.1, on the reverse strand, counting down.
AAGCTCGCCGGTACAGCGAAGTTGAGTGACTGCCCTCCCCGCAGCGAGTACACAGCGATCCCAACGACAGCGCCCTGCATGTCGATTACCGGGGATCCACTCGATCCGGGCGAGATGGCAGCCGTGATCTGGACAACCCTCACGCCCCCGAGGGTGCGGTTGGCCGAGACGATTCCCTCGGTCACCGATCCTCTCAGTCCCTTCGGATTGCCGATGACTGCGATGGGAGTCCCGGGGGGCGGCTGTGGTGATCCCTTCAGCTTCAGAGCTGGATACCCCTTCCCGGCTGTGCTCAGCAGAGCCAAGTCGTGGTCCTGATCGAGCGCCAGGACGCCCTCGCACTTCACCTTCTTCCCATCGTGCAGTGCGATCTCGATACGCTTGGCTCCGGCAACAACGTGACAGTTCGTGAGGACCGCCCCGTCCGAGCTGACGAAGAATCCCGTTCCGCTCCCTCGATCGGTCATGACCTGGACCACAGAAGGAAGAGTGCGCTTGTGCAGGGCCGCGAGACTCAGCTTCTTCGGAGCGTCGGCTTCATCCGCGACCGCGTCGCTGCAGATGGGCAGAACACCAAGCAGCACCGTCAACAGAGCCGGGAATCTCCACATGCTGCGATCATCGGAAGACTGCACCATGCAGTCAACACCCCCCCGTGCACGTCTCGGGGGCTAACTCATCAGGCTCGGCCGCGGAGTGCTTGATGCCTGCAGCTCGAAGTTGCAGCGTGATCCCAGAGGGCCCGAGCCCCAGCCTCCTACTTGCCAGGCCGCCGCTCCTTCATGACCAGCCTGGGAGCGTCCTTCGCACCAGCCGTGACCTTCCCCCGAGCGGAGTAGTGCCGCCCGCCGCCGATGCCCGTGATCTGGACCTGCCACGTGGTGCCTGCAGGCACTCCGGCAAGAATCCAGGCGCCTCCGGCAGAGACCTTGACCGGTGCAGCGAAGGGTCCCATCGTCGCCCGCCCGACGAGGCCGACGAAGTGCGTCCCCTCGGGGAGCTCAAGCCGCCCCTGCGCGACCACGCCCTTGCTCCGCTTTACCTCAAGCACATCCCCCCCGGGCTTCACGCCAGTCCTGTAGAAGCACCGGCCCTCCCGGGTGGGGCCACTGAACAGCGTGTACTCCTGAGCAGGATCCAGGTCCAGCACGTAGGAGATCCCCTGCCTATCGACCGACACAGGCCTAGGCGAGGAGCCAGGCCCCCTCACGGCCAGGATGAGCGAGACAGGCTGGGACGAGACCTCGGTGGGAATCAGCCGAAGGCGGAGCACGCGCCGCGTGTCGATCTTGAAGTCGACGGAGTTCGCCCCGGCTGCGACTGTTCTCTTGGGGAGCGGTTGGGCCGTCCGCCCCAGGTTGTCATGCAGCGCGATCTCGTACTCCCCGGCGCGCAGGTCGGTGAAGCGGTACCGCCCCTCTGCATCCGTTCTCGCTACAAACCAGGGACGCGGCCCGGTGAGCCGACCGACTCGGATGCCCTCGAGAGGGCGCCCGGTTTGGTCCTTCACCGTCCCGCTGATCTCCAGTGCCGGCTCGAACCGAAACGTCTGATCCTTCGGCGTCCAGCGCTCGATCGTGATCCCACGCAGTCCAGGCCGACGGTCGGGTGCAGAGATCTGCATGCGGTACGTTCGCTTGGGATGAAGGTCGTCGAAGGAGATCGCTCCCCCAGCGTCCGTCAGATGCGCTTGCATCGCGGAGCGGTGCCCCCGCGGGAAGCCCTGCCTCGTGTTCCACCAGAGTACGACCCGCGCTCCGCGCACGGGCTTGCTCCCTGAGTCGACGACTTGCAGCTTCACGCGGATGGCCCTTCGGATAGACAGGTCGGGTACGCGAGCGCCCGGCTTCACGCCCTGCAAGGGGTCCGCGGCTGAGAACCCCTCGGCCTTCTGCACCTCGATCTGATAGCGCCACTTGCCGAGCCCCTCGAACACGTAGCCGCCGCTTTCGCTCGTCGTCGCTTCGGCATGGGCGGGCCCGGCGTATCCGTACCCGACCCGTTCGTGCCCCTCACGCATGAGGTGTGCGGATAGCCGAACGCCGGGGACACCCTTGCCCTGCCCGTCCACGACGCGTCCGGCGAGCCGCAGACCTGGAGCAAGACTCACCTGCGCGGGCACTTCGGAGGGTGCGATGGGCCCGACAAAGAACGGTCCGAGGTCAAGGCTCCTTCCGGCCTCGTCGCGTGCACTGTGGAACTCGAGCCAGAGTCGCGTGGTCCCTTCGGGGATCTTGGCCCGGTACAGGCCCTCCGTGACCTTCCCCGTTTCCGGCGCGAGGTTCAGGCTCGGTCCTTGGGCGTACAGCGACGCGCTCGCGTGAGGAACGGGCTTCCCGCTTGGGTCGAGCACGCGAACACGCAGCCCTGGGTCCTCCTTGTGAGGAGAGAGCGTAAGGCGCACGTTCACAGCGCCTGTCTCCGCTAGCGCCTCCGCTCTGTACTTCCTCCCCCGCCATGAGATCTCGGCCACGACCTTGTACGAGCCGCGCTGCAGCCCAAGGAGCTCGAATGTCTGCCCGGCCGGCACGTTGCACGCCGAGGATCGGCCGGGGGATCCTTGACCCGCCGGTAAGCCCAGGTCGGTCTTCACGTGCACGAGCCTCGCGCCCATGCCCACAGGCGCGAGCACGCGGCCCTTGATCGAACTGCTCGCCTTGAGGCGCACGACGGCCGGCTTGCCCTCAAGCAGCTCCACAGGCTCGGGATCGAAGTAGCCGAGCTTCTCGCACTCCACCAGGAGGTCCTCGTCGGTCCGAATCTGGATATGCGCTCGGCCCTCCCTGTCCGTGCTCCAACGCGTGTCGAGGCCGGACCGGCTCTCGTACACCGTGACCAAGGCACCCGCGACGGGTGCTCCGCTCTCGGCATCGACGGCCCTGACCTCCAGGGACTTCACTGCAGGGACGGTGACGGAAGCCACACTGGTCTTGGACGCGCTCAGCGGTGTGGAGGCCACACGCTGAGACGTATGCAGGACCTGAGCCTCGATCCAGTAGGCAAGCCCCGGAACCAACGTGTCGAAGCGAGCAACCCCCTTGGCATCGGTGCGGCCGGAGAGCAGTTCTCCCAAGGGCGCCTGGCTCCAGAAGCCGTAGTACGTGCCCGCCTGCTTGGGCTCCACCCTGACTGCGCAGTCCCTGACCGGCTTGCCATCCGCGTCCGTCACACGCACCTCAAGCGTGCCTGCCGGACGCACGACCATGGCGTGCTTCAGGGTCTTGCCCTTGGGTACTTCGAGGACGCTGGCCGCGCGACCCGCCTCGGTCCAAAGGCGCTGATCGACGCTCATCTGGCCCGCCCCCACGGCGACGAAGAGCCAGGGGCCCTCGGCCAAGCCTTTGATGTGGTAGCGCCCCTCATCATTCGTGGTCGCGGTCAGAATCTGCCCGTCACCTGCGTCCGGATCCTCCCGAACAGCCGCCACTTGGACGCCCTTCACAGGCGTGCCATCGTCGCCCTGAACCGCACCCTCGACTGTCCCGCCGCGCCCAAGCGCGACCTTCAGCTCCGCGGCGGACTCCCCAAGGTTCACCCGTGCAGCCTCAAGGCCGGGCTTCGAGATCGAAACGGTAGCCTCGCCGTACGCACCGTAGACGGTGACTAGCCCGGTGGAGTCCGTCTCGCCCTTGGCGAACGGCCATCCCCACTGCAGCGAGGTGGTATTGGCGCGCGCTACCGGCGCGTCGTCCGACGCCTGCACCACTCGCAGCGTGCGTCGGCGAAGCTCGTCGTCTGCGACGAGCAAGCAGGGACCATCCATTGGAATGCGCAGGGCCCAGCCATGAGGGTGCCGGAAACGCCCAGGCTGGGAGACGTTGACGAAGCACTCCCCGGCGGCCAATCCCTCGAACTGGAAGGAACCGTCCTTCGCTGTCTTGGCGTAGCTGGCCCCGTCGCACCAAGCGTCGGCCGTCGAGAACCACACGCTTGTGGTCAGTTCGACGACGCCCTCAAAGGGCTTGCCGTCGTCCCATACCACACGCCCCCTCAGCTTGTGGTCTCCGCTTGGTCTGCTCATTCGAAGCTCGACCCGTGCGTCCGCGCTAGGCACGCGGATCGTTGCGTAGATCGGCGCATGCCCCTCAAGGGCCGCTCGGATCTGGTACCGGCCCGCAAGCAACCCCTTCAACTCACAGAGCCCGCGCGCGTCGCTCTGCGACTTCACCACCGGGGCGCCCGTCACAGGCTCCAACCCGATTCTCGGTAGGGCTACGTCTGAGAGCCGTCGCACCTCGACTTGTGCACGCGCGGGCACCGTTCCGTCCATGACGCGAATGTGGACGAGCGAGGAGCGCGCCCCACCGGATGCGTCGTCCTCCGCCATGACGCAGGGCAGGCACACAACGCATGCTGCAATGACAAGAGGGGCGATCGCTGCGGCAACTCTCTGCACGGTCCACACTCCACCGACGATAGGACTCTGCCAGCGTGACGACTTCGCGTCCACCCGGAAGGACCCGCACCTGCGTACCGGGCCGGATGCTAGACCTTGGTCTCGACGAGAGACTGGACGAGTTCCATGACGCGGCCAGGGTGCACGCAGTGGGCTAGTCGTCCTCCTCAATCGACAAGATGGCATCTTGGAGCCGTTCGCGCCACGTGGGAAGGGCCCTCCTCGACAGCCCACGAAGTCGCGGCAGCAGGTGCCTGGCCTTCGGACCGACGATGTTCAAAACCTCGAGGGCTGCCTCTACACTTCGTTCGGTCCCCGTGTCGAGAAGCTCCGGCACCAACTCGACGGCTGCGGTCATGCGATCGGCGTGGCCCTTGATGAAGTCCTCGACGTCGATGTAGGACTCGTCACTCGATCCCGACCACGCGAAACGACGCAGCACCGCCTTGACGGCCGTCGCATCGACTCCCTCTCGCTCCCCGAGCACCTGTACGAAGTCGTCCTCCACATGTCGTGGGAAGTCGGCAGGGGCGTCTTGCAGGGAGAGGAGACGGTTCACCGCATCGCGCACCTCGCGCGACTCGGGATAGGCCTCCGCCTCTGCAAGGGACCGAATCATCGCGAGCGCGAACTTCAGATTGGACGGGCGCTCGTCCAGAAGACACCGATCGACCTCTTCGACGAACGGCTTCGACTTGCCGAGATCAGGCCAGGAGGATCGAAACAGGCCCGAGCTAGCGATCTTCGGCAGCCCTCCACCGGTCCGCCACCGCCGGAGGTACTCAGCAAGCAACCGTCGGATCAGCTGCAGTTCCTCGTCGCCCGGATCCCACGCCTTGTCCAGGATGTGCGACCAGTACTCCTCCACGACCTCGGGACTGGAACGGGCCATGCCGTCCAGGAGCGCCCGCACGTACGGCTCGTCGAACGTCCCGTCCCTGTGCGCGTCGAACACGACGTTTCTCTCCTCGCGGAAGCCCGAGTACAGCGCCCGTTGCTCAAGCCGGGCAGCCGCGCTGCTCCCGGGTCGGTGCGTCCTCACAGCCTCGAGGGCCTGCACGCGCCAGTCGGAGGGAAGCGCCGCCCAGGCACCTTCGAGCACCTTCAGGGGCTTCGCGTCATCGGCATCCAGCCGCAAGACAAGCAGAGCGGACGCAGCGCGCAACAGCAGGTCGCGAGAGCCCATCCAGTCGGTCACCTGCTTGGAGACGTCCTCCGGCAGGTCGAGCTCGTTCGCGGCGATCGCGCGGAGCACATGTACCCGCCACCACGGGTGGGCCACCATGGCAAGCAGGTGACGTCGCGCAGGGGTCAGGTCAAGACCACCTTTGCAGAGCGTCATCGACGCCCCGTGGCGGGGAAGAGCCACATCGAAGGCTCGCACGAGCTCGGGGAGGAAGCGCTGGCGGGCGCCTCCCATGAACTGGATGGCTTGGAGTGCCATGACGCGGACAGAGGCATCGCCCTCCACGAGGAATCGGCGAATGCGGCGCTCCAACTCCTCCTGGTTCTTGCCCATGGAGTTCGTCAGCATCGCCTCGAACATGACGTTGAACGCGGCGGTCGGATCGACCGGGCCGTCCTCACGCGGAGCAGGCGCCTCTCCGTCCTTCCGCCGGGAGATCTCCAACACCCGATCCACGAAGGCCCCTGTCCCCTTCCCCTGGTCAGGATCTTCGGCATCTGCTGCTCGCTTCACGGCCAGGTGAGAGTCCGCTGCGAGTTGCGCAAGCACCGAGCGCCTACGCGTCTTCAGCACCCCCCGACTCACGGCCAGGCTTGCGCGCACCGCCGGGGAAGCATCTGACGCCAAGGCATCGATCCGAGCTTCACCCAACGGCTTCTGCTTGGCCATGGCCTCGGCCGCTCGAACGGCCACGGCCCGCACCCAGGGGTCCTCGTCGCCGGTCAGAAGGGCGATCCGAGCTACGACATCCGCACTCCACGGGGGCAGGCGACAACGCCGCTCCGCAATAGCACCGAGGGCAAACCGCCTGAGCTCGGCATCCTCGTGCAGGAGGGCGGCCAGAAGGAGGCGGCCCCTCTCGACTCCCTCCAGCTCCTCCTCACCAGCGGCCGGGCCAACAGCGGTCATCCACGCTGCGGGCGGCCTTGGCTCTGCTTGAAGCCACTGGAGAAGTGCGCGTTCGCCCGTGTTGCCGGCTAGGACGCGAGCGATCCACTCGTCACGGAGGGCTGCGAGCGTCTCTGCACCCAAGGGCGCCGGCCCTGCGGACGAGCCGCCTCGCAGTTCCCCCAGCTTGACGTAGGGACTTTCCGCCGTGGCGACACCGCCGATCGCGAGGTCGATCGCTTCCCCATCCGTCACGGCCCTGACGGCCGCGTCCAAGATGTCCAGGAGCGCAGGTCCGATTCCATCGCGCCAACCGATGACCTCGAACACCATCGACCCGTGTCCGTGCAGACCCCACGCCCCCTCGTGGGCGTGCAAGGGAGCGTCATCGAAGACAAGCGATGAACGCACGACGGCGCCGTTCGGCCCCACGCGTACACGTGTCGCTCCAAGAGTCTGTTCGACGTCCTTGCCCGCCCAGGCCCGGGGGCCGAGTCTCGCGAAGGCACCCTCAAGTGCCGCGCGTGCTTCGAGCGCATCGCCGTCCGTGGGGAACCGCCATGCCCGAAGCAGGAAGCTGGTTCCAGCCAGAGGACCGCGCTTCGGAGTGCCGGCAAAGAGGACGCCTCCTTGGAGTCGTTCCCAGGGACCTGACACCATCGACAGGCCGGCCGAGCCCAGACGCTCAACGACGTCTTCCCGGATCAGCGGTCGATGCCCCCACTTGCGCTGCGAGTCGAACCTCGGCCGATGGGCCTCCAGGATCGAGAGCAGGCGGCTTGCCCAAGCATCCAGGTCGGCGCTCGGTGTGCCAGGGCGCTCAGCCCACGCCTTCGGATGCTCGATGCTCCAAACGCTCGACGGCATCGCGCCGAACAACCGCTGCCAGGTCGCCGGGGCCCCAAGCTCGGCATGCACCGTCTCGACAAACCGCAGGCCCTCCCCGTAGGCCCAACGCTGCCACCTTGCGATGGCCCGCTGCGTCGGCGTCCCGGTCCTCTTCTCCGTCTGCTCGTCTCGTTTGGACGCCACCAGGTCGAAGGAAGAGACAGCGTCCAGGCGCTTGGCAACCTCCCGCGAGACGAACTCGGCCGTGCCCTCCACGACGGCAGCCCGTGCGAGAGCGGTCTCCGTCGTGTCTTCCACGCCCTCGTGCTCGAACGCGCCGAACCTCTGGTCCTGCCAGACGTGGGCAAGCTCATGCGCAAGGATCACGTCGATCAGGGCGTCCAGGTCCTCGGGCTCGATGGCTTCGAACATGAATGGGTAGAACTCGATCGTCTTCGCTTGCGGCACATACCGGCCGAGCAGGGAAGCCCACTGTTCCTGCAAGTTCAGGTACGTCAGGAAGAGTGGCACGAAGGCGTAATCAGGCCCGGTCGGATCGAGCAGGTGCGGGTAGGCCTCTTGAAGCTCCCGGTGCGCGGCCACGAAACCGTCCGCGATGGTGATCCGCAGCTCGTCCGTCCGAATCGCCTGCCCCACGACCTCTTCCACGAGCGGAGTGATTCGCGCGAGCCGCGCCCTCAGCCGCTCCTCCGTGAAGGGGTTGGTCTCATCCGTGTACGGGACATCGATGGAGAATGCCCAGGGGTCCTCATCCTCCGCCATGGGCCAAAGCCATGCCCCGATTCCGGCCAAGAGCATCAAGGCGATGACGGCGTAGCGTTTCCCCACAGCGCGTCAACCTACCGCGCCTGGCCAACCTTGTCATGAGGTCCAAGTCCGCTGAGTGCCAGTCATCGCGAGAGCGAAGCACGGCATGGACCTGAACGGGGTCTTGGGCAACCTGGTGGGAAGCCTGTACTGGCCCAGTGACCTGCCCCAGCTACCTAGGTCACTCGTGCGAGCTCTGCATGGTCACCCTCCCGGCGAAGATGAGCATTCGTGAGTTCGTGGAATCCCTCGACGCAAGCAACAGCTCGACCGATAGCATCACGAAATCCTCCGGCCGCGATTCGTGTACAAGCATGCGCCCAAGCATCCCTGCGGCCCCTCGGGAAGCCCCATCCGTGGCGCCCGCCATGTAGTGACCCCCAGCTCGACAGGCTGCGCTCGCGGCAACTGAGATCCACACGGGGTAGGTGTCCACCAGACCGGGGGAAGCTCAACGACACGTGAACTACACGCGTCTAACTGAGTCGAATGCTCGCCCAGTACGTCAGCCCCACCCCTGACGTGTACGTCAACGAGTACGACTTGGGTACGGGGTAGCTGATCCAGGATCGCCGCGGTGCCAGGACTGCGGCGTAGAACGACGCCGCAATCACGTGCGGCTTCGGTCCGAAGGGATAGATGACCATCCGAGCGTTCGCGGCCCGTGCCTGCGCGGCGACGCCTGAGACCGACTTGCGCATTGCCTGCGCAGAGAAGAAGTCGACCGTCTCAAGGTCGATCCCATCCTCCGCAGCTTGCCCAAGCAACCACCCGTTCTTCCACTCCGAGATCCGAGTGAGGGCGCTGTCCTCAGCGCCTGCGAGGATTGCCAGACCACCGTCGGGCTCAAGCGCATCAACCGCGAGCCGCAACCTGCTACCCTCGTGACCTAGAAGGAGTAGTCCTGTCGTTTCGCCGCTCGTGAGCTGTGGGTCGAAACCCAGAGGTGCAACGATGGTCTCTACCCACCTTCCACGCGCCTGCACGTTCGTTACCTCTGTGCCGTACTCAATTGGACGAGTGTACGCGACCAGGACATCCTTGACGCAACGCTGGGTCGCAAGCCAGTACCCGAGTGCTACCGAGTGGATCTTGGTGAAGCATGTGGCATCGACAACCAGCGTAGTGGCGCGATTGCCACCCCATGACCTCTCAATAGACTCCAGTGCCCCGATCATCGGACCGAAGCGATACGCTTGAAGAGGCAGGTCCCGCGCAGGCAAGCTGTCAAACAGTGCCTTCCGGTACTTGGCTCTAAGCTCCTGTCCAGCGCCGCCCGGCTCTATCTTTGTTGCGTAGTCGACAATGAGCCCTGCTTCGAGTGACCCGCCGAATTCCGCGAGTACTCGCGCACTGCCCAGGCACCGCTCTTCAAAGCTTGCCGCACCAAGCCAGTACAACGGACCGGTCAAGTTCGGCCTAGAGGCCACGAAGTTACTCATGGTGGTCGCAGCCGACATCTATGTTGTCTTTCTGCCCGCAGCTCGCAACCACTTCGAAAGCTCTGCGATTCGCAGACCGAGCTTTGTTCTGAGTTCCGAATAGTCGGCAGTCACCACAGTCCGTGGATGCCCGGTGAGTAGCTTTGGCAGTCCGAGGCTGGGTTCTGTTGGAAGAACGAACACCGTCCTGAGCTTGGTTGAGTACTGGACCTTCTTTCGCGCCTTGGGCCTCGTTCGAGCAGCCTTCGTAGTCCGCATGCTCGGTCGAGCGTGGAGTATGGCCGCGGCGACCAGCCCGAGGTAGTCGTGCTCCGAGCCATCTAGCGCGATGACAAGGCTACCAGCGCACCGAGCCGCCAGGATCGTCTGTGCAAGCATTCCCGGGTCGTTACTGTTGATCACTAGGTGTCGCATTACGAAGCCATGTTCCTCGATGAGAGGCCGGCAGCGTTGCAACACTGACTTCTCCGTCTCCGCCGACGTCAGGACACTGACTACGTTTGGTTCCGGCGTGCGCCTGAGAGTGGTTGGTCCAAGAGACTTGAACTGCTCCTCCGTGCTAAGGCGCCGGCTCAGAAGTGCCCGTACACGCGCTGCCAGTGCCTCTCTCTCGGTCTCTCTCCCATACGGCCGGACTGTCAGATGGGCGAGCCAATGGGGAAGGCGTTCGATGCAGTCTTCGTCTACCACAACGTGAAGGACGGGCATTTCGTTACCAATCGCCCATCCGTACTCGACATACACCTCTCTCCTAGGCGTTCCAAAGTCACACACAACCGCGTCACACTCCTTGAGTTGGCTGAGGATGGTTGTGGACAAGTTCCCGTCGACGGAGGCACCCGTTCGAACGTCGATCACGCCATGCAGTGCATTTGACAGAGACGCAAACAGCTCAGGGCTGTCTCCGCCCCAATCACTCATCCAGTGTGAGACGAAGAGGCGCTTCAGTCTCGGCGCCTTGGGTGCAAATCCGGCGCGCATTAGCGGCTTCAGTTGCTCCTTCGTCGTATCCCACACGGCTTGTGTGGTGCGTGCGGTCGTCGGCACACCAGGCAGGATTGGGTAAAAGAGCAGCGGCGAGACCTCAAGCCGCCGGGGAATGTGGTCCAGTACATATGGCGCATCTCTCGTCGGTGATAGTACGCCGGCCTGGAGGGCCACGCGTATCAGCCTGGATGCGGGCGTTGGCGCAACCTCAAACAGAACATCTGCTTGGAGCTTCAACCGAGTGAATGCCCGGATACTCACCTTCCCAGACCGAATGTCCTCGGGTGCCTCAGCGTTCTTGACTGCCCGTTTGCGCCAGTCGCGTAGAACCGCATGTGGATCGCACCAGGCGCTCAGGGCGGACTCCACGAGATTCTCGTGACTGGCCGCTTCGTCGGCGAGTGCTTGCTGCCATGCAACGTCGAAGCTGCTTGCTGGTGCCATGCGCGCTGTAGCCTTCGCAATCCGGATGGCGGATCGGAGTGACGGCCAGGTCAGATTCGCTAGCACGCCGACACTCTCCTGGAGTCTGGACTGGACGCCATCGAGAGGGAGCTTGGCCAGCACTTCACCCAGGAAGCGCTGCCACGGATCCCCCAATGACTCTCTATCCAGATTCCATGCCTGGTACGAGTCTCCAGCCACACAGTCCCCTGGCAGGAATGCAGGCTGAGGAGCCGTGGGACACGGACGAGTCGCTAGAATGGCGATGCAGTGAGTGTGCCGACGAAGGAGAGAGATGACCGGACCGAACACCCTGGACGGGGCTTGGTCTATCTGATCGACAAGCAGAACTAGCTCACGCCCGCCGACCGCCCGAGCCTGTTCACCGAGTATCTCGGCTACTGCGGGTATATGGGGGGGCTCCGGCGCGCCGGAGTCAGAGCCGGTGATGCAGCGCCTGATCGTCTTGCGGACCGAACCAACCGCCTCCTCAACGTTGGTGCTGAGATTCGAGTACTGCAAGGCTGGCACAACGATCTGAGTTGCAAGGTCTTGGCCAATCAGCGCTTCGGCCGCCTTGGCGACGCCATGAATCAAGCCCATCGCTGTAGCGAGGCGGAGACAATCCGTCATTACTCTGACACGCGGTGTTACGGACTCCTCTTCGCGGCCCACCTCACTTGCGCAGCCCTGAATCCAGCGGTCAAGCTCGATGTACGCTGGCAGGAGATCGCCTCGCGCGGACCACCGCGAGAACATCGTCTTCAACATGATTGTCTTGCCGGCGCCCCTGGGTCCAATGATCAGGTAGTTCTGATCCGGAGAGGGCATGCCCGTGGGCGGCAGAACATAGCGCTCGGCCGCGGCAGCGGGCGAGTAGCGCCCGGCGTCATGGTGGATTTGTTCGAAGGCGCCCACGTCACTCCTCCCACTGATGTGATTCGTTCGCGGACGGCAATGGCCGCACCGTCGATCGCGGGGACTGGCGACAATGCCCCGTCAAGAGGAGCGCCCGTTTGATTCTCAGATATTCCACACTCATCAGTGTAGCGCGTTGTGGGCTCTTGACCTGATCCTCGAATGTCAGTCCAGGTCTTGGGGTTTGGGGACCTGCCCCCCTGTAGCTGGACCGTTTCATTGGGGGCAGGTCACTTGCGACCATTGTGGCCACCGTTCCCGTCGCTGCCTCACACACGCGAGAAGTCTCGCGCGCGGAAGGCCCGCGTAGCGGGCGGTTAGCAGCAGGCAAGCCGCGTGGGCGGCGCCCTATCAGGCGCACGGCAGCGACTAGGCTGGCACGCCAAACAACTCCCGGCGCTTTGATCGGTAGTAGCTGGGCTGATAGTGGCCCCACACCCAGCTGTCGTCCTCCGCCAGCCAACGCACGCCGGAATCGCTCTTTCCGTCCCTCGCCCTCCGGTTCGCGACCTGGCGGAAGTAGAAGTGGTTCAACAGCCGGAAGAACTCCGTCAGGTACACGTCCGCTACGCCAGTGTCTCCTCGGATCAGGAGCATGTTCTCGTCGTTGGATGTGAGGGAGTTCGGCGAGAAGTTGGCCGAGCCGGTGAACACGATCGGGTCATCAGTAAGCACATCGATGCCCATGTACTTGGTGTGGATGAAGAACACGTGCCCGGAGCTGCGGTAGTGATGCTCGCGCCACATCCACTCCTCAAGCTTGAAGCCTGGCACCTTCCGCCAGTTTCCCATGGAGCCTGTGTAGCCAAGGCCCTGGCCAAGGACGATCCGCGTGTCCTTGTCGCGCTCGATCATCGCTTGCGCGCCAGCCCCACGGCTCTTCTGCTCCATCAGGATGTAGCGCAGGTAGTCACGGTCATTGTCGAAGTACTTCGCCAGCTTCGTGGTCACGCCGAACGCCGAGGTGAGGATGACCGTCTGCTTGGCGCCCTCAACGCGCCCCCCGTACCAATCCATCATCGACTCGCCACGACGAGGGCTGAACAGGGTCGTGATGCTGTTTGGGGGCAAACTGTCGGGAGGGTTGGGCGAGGCCGCGCCAGTGAACACCTTTAGGGCCTCACGCTGTTCGTCACGAGCCAGCAGGGTGAAGTAGTCCTCAAACTGCTTCGCGACGGCCTCATTGCGGACGACGTGACCCGTGTTCGACTGACCACAGAAGCCGGAGGGGGTGATGTTGGTGGAGCCCGTCCAGACCTGCACGGGCCGCCCATTGTCCAGCAGCACCATGAACTTGTTGTGCGTCAGCGAGATGTAGTGGATCCGCTCCTTGAAGTGCAAGCGCGGCCGCCCCTTGAACGCTTCAATCGCTTCGCGGTTGCGCTTCCCCTGCGCGGACTCTTCGCGGCGGTTACGGCTGCGCTTGAAGTGGTCGGCGTCGAAGGTGACCTGCACCTCGGCGCCCGCCGCGGCCGCATCAGCAAGCGCCTTCAGAATGGGAGGGTACGTCAGCTCGTAGAAGCAGCAGTGCAGCGAGAATCGACTCGACTTCGCCTGTGCAATGAAGCCCAGTGCCCCCTCCAGCAGGCCGCGCGAGAGCCACTTGGTCCTCTCAGCATCCTTGTCGTTGAGTTCGGCCTTCAGCTCGGCGGCGGTCAGGTTGTTGTCATTCTGGAACTTCTCCGCGTACGCCTGGCTCACGATCGCGCCGCGATTGAAGTAGATGGAGTGCGTACCGGAGTCCTCCTTCTCGGTGCGAATCGTCACCTCAAGATCCGCGCCGTGCCTGAGGTCGTCCAACTTGCCGCTCGCTGGCAAGAACAGCGGACGTACGACGTATCGATACTCCTGATCGGGGTCTGCCCAGTAGTGTCCCCACATAAAGCCTTGAATGGGATGTTCGACGGTCTCGAACCGCTGGCCGCGCGTCGGAGTGGGCTCCAACGTCGCGAAACACTTGAACCCTCGTAGCCAGCGAATCGCGCCATCGCCTGGCGAACGAATGCCGATCCCGAACCCGAGGAAGTCCTGAAGAGCGTCTTCCCGGGCGTTCATGGCCAAGATGACCGCACGAGTGCCCGAGATTGCGTGCACAGAGAAGCCTTCCTTCTTGGCTGATACCCGCATGTCCACCTCTCCTCACGACGTCATCGTCTGCACCTAGGGCTAAGCACATGGCCCAAGTGTCCCGGGCTCGCTAGCAAGGCGCGGCGGCCTTGATGCTCCCCTGCACTCACTCGAGCATCTCCGCGACGCCCCGCTTCTCCGTCCTGGCGAAGTCCCGGAGCCACGCCGCCAGGGAGTGCGACGCATCGAACTCCTGCAGCCCTTTGTCCATGAGGAAGTCCACGACGCGATCCGTGCGCCTGCGCTTCCCATTGAAATGCTCGACGTTCCACGACGCGAGAGAGAACACCCTCGGCATGTCCCACTCCTCCAGCCAATCCGTCCGATTGGCGATTCCACATCCCCGAGCCTATGGCGAGTTGTCAGCGCCATCAAGGGGCCACATCGCACGTGGACTCTGAGGAGTGCTATGCTCGCGACATGCCCCACCCGCGCACAATCCGCGCCTCGCTTCGAGGGGGGAACTTCGTTCTGGTTCTCCTGCTGCTTGCCTCAGCGGTCGCCGTACTCACCTCAGAGCCCTAGAGAGCGCCGCCGCTGAAGTACTCAAGCGGCAAAGGCCCGTGAGACCGTTCGGCAGGGGGTTGCGCATGAGGGGCTGAGTACGCCATGGTGGGACGCTTCAGCTCCGACACATGCACGAGAGGAGCCATGGACCCGAATCTCGCGTCCTACACGTCCGTCACGCCAGAGCTTGAGAAGGCCGAACGACGGGCATTCCTCGAACACCTTGCCGACGGGTCCGAGGCGGAACAAGCCGTAGCGATCGACTGGCTGACCGATTTCCAGAGCACCCGCGGCGTGATGCACTTGGTCATGGCCGGCCTCATCAGGGTGGCCGTGAAGCATGGGCAGCTCCGATTCCAGGTGGTTGGCGACGTCGACGATTTCGTCATGGACCGTATCGAGCGCGCCGGGCTGTTCGCGAACGACGACGAGAAGGAAGACGGCGATTCGACCATCAACTAGTGCCGGCATGAGGCACAGAGCACGCGATCGCACCTAGCCAGCCTGCCACTTGAGGTCTAGGCCGTAGCCAATGCCCCTCACGCTCCTGATCAGCCCTGAGTCCTCTCCGAGGCGCTTACGGAGCCTGTGGATGTGGATGTACGCCAGTTGCTCAGCCTTCTCCGGTGGCACAGAGTCACCGTACCCAATGACCGCCCGCGCCGAATGGAGCCGCTCAGGAGCCTGGGCGAGGCGCCAGAGGACGCTGAACTGCGTTGGCGTGAGTTGCACCTTGCGCCCCCGCACCCGCATCCACCGTCCTTGTGAAACAAGAGTCAGGGCGCCCAGACGCAGGCGGCGGTCCCGACGCCGACCGACCCGCTGCACGAGACCTGCCACATTCGTCTGCACGACGTCCCGACTCAGGCGCTCTGCATGGAGACAGAGATCGGCCCCCTCAAGTAGAGCGCGCGACTCGTACCCGTCCTCGAGGCAGGAGACGACTGCGAGGATGCCCAACTCACGTCGGGGATGGCGCCTGCGGATCGAACGACAGAGACGCCAACAATCAACGTCGCTGTCGAACCGACAGCCAAGCACCACTACGTGAGGACGAAGGACCTGGAGACGGGAGAGCGCCAACTCATCATCAGAAAGGCGATTCACGCTGAGCCCGCCGGGCGCAGCCTTCAGGTAGCGCCGGATGCGATCACGCACGCGCTGACGCCGATGGATTATGAGGATCCTCTCCCCGCTCATTCCGTGTCTCCCCGACAGGTCCAACCAGGGTAGTGCCTCGTGCAGGCCTGACAACCAGCGTGACGCTGGGCGGACATGCGCTACGCCCCGCCGTCGGGAGAAACCCTGGTGCGGCCGCCGCTCGACAGGGACGCCGGACTCCCCTTGGAGACGGCCGACTCGTGTCTTTCATTTGAATTACATTCGTACGCGGCGATTGAAGCTGGGCCCTCACCTCAGGCAGAACCGGAGCATTGGTCGCGCCCAGAGTCCTTCCCAGTGGCGCGCGAGGGAGATGCTCATGGCACGCCAGATCCGTCGCTATGGTCCGTTCGTCGTTGTCCTTGCGGTGCTCGTGGGCGTAGCCGCGCTGCTTGTTCCCGCGCCCCGTGTCGCTGAAGCGACCACGTACTCCTCGCCCTTCTGGAGCAACACGTCGCCCCAGCAGGAGTGTGCTGGTTGCTGGTGCCCCCCGTGCCCCCGGCCGGCGCTGTGGTCAGCCGAGAACGTGAACTGGGTCACCACCGAGCTCGTGTTCACGTACGACCTGTGCCGCCTGCGGGGCGTCGGCGGAGACTTCCCGATCTCCCTCTCGTGGCGCAGCTACCGATCCGGCATGACACAGGTCGGCAACGGCTTCATCCTCTCGTTCGAACACACCGTCGAGTACGACGAGCTAGATCCCGAGGATCCCGACGGAAACGGTGGGCACCAGATTCACTGGCGCGACTCCTCTGGTCTCGTTGTGACCTACGACTGGGACGGCACGGACTACTCGACACAAGACTGCAGCGTGCACCACACCCTGACGTCCCCTAGCTCGGGAATCTACAAGCTGACCGACAAGTACGGCGCCGAGATGCTCTTCGACGCCAACGGCATGCCGGACAAGTACACCGACCGCAACGGCAACGAACTCGACTTCACCTACAACAGCAGCTACCAGATCACCGGCCTGACGGACACACGCGGGGGATCGTTCAGCTTCGACCACAACGCCGACGGCTTCCTCAGCGAGATCGAGATCCCCTCTGGTCAGAAGTGGGAGTTTGGCTACGACACGAACGGCAACCTGGAGACGATCGACACGCCCGCAACCGCACAGCAGGTCAGCGGCATCACGACCACGATCTCCTACGACGCCTCCGATCGAATCTCCAGCATCGAGGATGGGCGCGGCAACACGGTCAACGAGTACACCTGGGTCGGATCGACGGCGAAGATCGACAAGGTGACCATCGATGGCGCCGACGTTGAGTACACGCTTGTGAGCGGTCGCACCGACCGCACGGATCGCAACGGCAACATCCACCGCGCCCATCACACTGGCGCCAACATCACGAAGACCGACATGTACGTGAGCTCGGTCGCCAAGTACGCGACGGAGTACACCTACTCTGGCGGCCAGGTCGTCACCGTGGTGTTCCCGCGCGGCAATCGCATCGACTACACGTGGGACGGCAGCGACAACCTCACTGAGCGGCGCCACAAGACGACAGACACGGCCTCGACCGACGCATCGGACATCGTCCACACGTGGACCTACACCAGCAACTTCATGGTGACGTACACGAACCCCATGGGCGACCAGACAAGCTTCACAAGAGACAGCGACGGCAACGTCACGAAGATCGCCTATCCGACGGTGACGGATCCCGCAACGCAAACAGCCGACAAGGACATCACCTACAACACCTACGGGCAGATCACCCAGGTGACCGACGAGGAAGAGAAGGTCACCAAGTACCACTACATTGCGACGACCGGCTCGACTTGGGGCCTGCTCGAGAAGATCGAGGTGGACTCGACGGGACTGGACCTAGAGACCTCGTTTGCCTACGACTCTGCCGGCAACATCACGTCGATCACGGACGCGCGCGGCAACGCCACCTCCCTCCAATGGGACAACCTCCGGCGCCTGACGAAGCGCACAGCGCCCACACCCCTATCCGACGAGACGAAGTACGAGTACGACGCCAACGGCAACCTGACCAAGGTCGAGATTCAGAACAAGGACGAGGACGGCGACACGGTCACGGCCAATCCGTGGATCACGACAAGCTTCACGTACACGGACGAGGACGAGCTCCTAACGGTCGTCGAAGAGATCGACGTCTCGACTACACGAACGACGACCTTGGCCTACGACGTGGGTGGTAACCGCATCCGCGTCACCAAGCCTGAAGGCAACAAGGTCAAGTGGGACTTCGATGAGCGAGACTACATCAGCAAGATCACACGCGGGGAGACGGCGACCGAGGCGTCGGAGGCGGAGTTTGCCTACGACGCCAACGGCAATCTGATCACCGTGACGAATGGCCGGGACAAGGACACCGACCACACCTACGACCTCTTCGACCGACGCACGAAGGCCACCGACCCGATCGGCCACTACGCCGAAGTCTCACTCAACAAGAACGGGCGCGTAACGAGATTGCGCCGCTACGACAGCGCAGACGTACTCCTCCAGGAGCGCAACTACGACTACGACGAGCGCGGGCGGCTCTGGGAGATCTCCGACGTCCACAAGGACCCCGGCACGACCTACTCGAACGCGGTAACGGAGGTCGAGCGATTCAAGACGGGTCACGTGAAGACGATCACCAACGCCCGAGGCAAGGATACGACGTACGAGTACGACAACGCCTGGCGCCGGACGAAGGTGACGGACGCGCTGGGCAACAAGACGACCTGGACGCTGGACAAGAACGGCAACCCGACGGCGTGGTCCATCGAAGAGGTCGTGGGCATGACGTCCGTGACGCACGAGTACGAGGCCGGCTACGACGAACTGAATCGCCGGACGAGCTACGTCGAGATCGATCGCAACGACAGCCTCAACAGACTCGAAGTCCAGTACGGCTACGACAGCAGAGGCAACCTCCTCTGGAGAGTGAACGCGGAGGGCGACCCGACGCGCTGGACGTTCGACGCCGCAGGTCGAATGACCAAGAAGGAGGTGGCGCTGGCCACGGGAACCACGATCGAGGACTTCACCTCGGCGGTCGTAACCGAGTGGGGCTTCGACAAGAACGACCGGATGACGACCCACAAGGACGATGCGGGCAACACGTCGACGTACACGTTCGATGCGTTGGACCGGGTGACAGAGCTCAAGTACCCGGACCTGGAGAAGATCACGTACGTCTACGACGACGCTGACAACATCACCAAGACTACGGACGCGGCTGGGAACGTCATCGACGATGTCTACGACGACAACAACCAGCGCACGTCGCGCACGGTGACGAGGGCGACGGGCTTCCTCGGCACGACCAGCGAGACCTTTACGTACGACGGCGCTGGCCGCATGACGAAGGCGGAAGACAACGACTACAAGGTTGAGTTCACCTACGGCGTGATCGGACTGTCCTCGGGCGTGTACGAGGAGAAGCAGTCCTATGTGGGCGGCACGGCCTACACGAAGACGGTGAAGAAGACCTACGACGCCGTCGGCAACGTGATCACGGAGCTCTACCCCTCGGGCCTGGATCTCGACCGCACGTGGAACGACATCGACCGCCTCTCGACCGTGACGGACGGCACGAACACGATCGCGTCGTACGACTACACCGGAACGCGCGTGAACCGCGTCACGTTCCAGAACGGAGCTAAGGCCAACGTCAGCTACACAGGATTCCGTGGCGAGGTCGAACGCATCCATCATCAGTCTTCGGGCGCAGCGACGCTCGTGGACCTCCAGTACGCCTACGACGACAACCACGATCGGCTCTACGAACGCTTCGGCGGGGCGGGCTCAGCGGGTGACGCCTTCGACTACGACGCGGCCCGGCGCCTCACCACAGCCTGGGTGGGTTCGACGGACGTGACAGCGCCGTCGAGCAACTCGTACACCAAGAAGGTCGAATACACGCTGGACGACGACGGCAACCGCTCCTCCGTGAAGGTGACGCCGTACGGCCAGAGCGCGACGACGACGACCTACACGGACAACAACCTGAACCAGTACACAGCCGTAGGCAGCTACACCTACGTCCACGACAAGAACGGCAATCTGACGGACGACGGCAGCCAGAAGTACGAGTACGACTACAAGAACCAGATCGTTCGCATCAAGCAGGCCTCAACGACGATCGCCGAGTACGAGTACGACGCCTTGGGCCGCCGGGTCGAAAAGGACGATCAGACCAACGTCGAGCGCTACATCCACTCGGGCAACGAGACCGTCGCCGTGTACGACGGCTCGAACGTCTTGGTACGCGAGTTCGTATTCGGCCAGGTCATCGACGAAGTCCTGATGCTCAAGCAGGCCGATGTCCTGGACTTCGACTCCGACGCCAACACCACGGAGTCCACGCGGAGCTTCTATCACCGCAACGCACTCGGGTCCGTGATGGCTATCACGGACATGAACGAGGCCGTGGTGGTGAGCTACCGCTACGACCCCTACGGCTCGGTGACGATCACGCGCAACTCGACGACACAGTCGAGCGACCCACTCGGCAACCCGTGGATGTACACGGGTCGATTCCACGACGAGGAGAGCGGACTAGAGTACTACCGCTCGAGGTACTACTCCGCGGCCATCGGGCGCTTCCTTCAGCGCGATCCCCTCGGCTACGCGCCTGGGCCAAACCTCTATCAGTACGTCTCAAGCTCCCCCACCAACTGGACAGATCCGTTTGGATTGGATGGTGACGATCCGTGGTGGAAGAAGCTCCTGAGCATGGCGAAGCACGTGCCGGGGCTCCTCTTCGAAGCGTCCGTCGGCAGGACTTTTCGGGAAGACCCGATGATCCAAGGGTACGTGAGACTTGGACGGGCCGCCTCTCCCTACGTGAAGGCGGCCGGAGAGGCCGCCGTGCACTCGGCGGAGGCTGCGGCGAAGAGCGCAGTCACTGCCGCAGAGGCGTGGGCAGACGGAGATCTTGCCGAGCTAGGCAAGGTCGCAGGCGGAGGTGTATGGGGAGCGCTTGATCAAGTCACTGGCGGGGGCCTACTACCGCACCTATTCACGAACGACAAGACCTTCAGCACTGCTGCTGCGGCGGGAAGAGGGGTCGCGGCAGCTGCTGAGCTCGTCGGAGGAGGCGTAACGCTGGCAAAGGCGCTGCGGCATGGCAAGACTGCCTCGAGCATTGCCGCGGGTGCGCGTACCGCCACGATTCCCGGCTCAGGAACGTCTCCCGGTCTTCGTCTAGTGAACGGCCGCCGTCCGATCAATTACAAGTTCGCGGGGCGCCGGCACCCGTCGGGCGTGTACTTCACTTCCGAGGGGTTCCCCCACTTCCGGCCATTCGCGCGCGCGAGAGTCCGGCTTCGGGGGCTTACGGGACGCAACAAAACAGATGCCGCGAAGGCCAACGCGGCAGCGGGTCTCCCATGTACGCCCGAGGGATTCACTTGGCATCACGTCGAGGACGGCGAGACGATGCTCCTCCTGCCGAAGAGGATCCACGACGAGGCAAGACACACTGGCGGCGCGGCGGTTCTTCGGGAGCGAAAGAAACTGAAGGGGAAGTAGCGCATGCCCATGGCACTGAAGCTCATCAAGGAGAATCGAGGCATCACCGGAGAGGAGCTGTCCTCACTGGAGAGAGGACTGGGACGCGCACTTCCGCGTGACCTGCTCGAGTTCCTGAGGCGATGCAACGGCGCGACGCCCGAAGGCAACATCTTCCAGATTGCATCCCAGCAGAACGACTCGGGAGTCCAAGTGTTTCTTGGATCTGTGGAGATGCTTGCGAGGCGCGCGGGGATGCGAAAGGAATTCGGAGATGAGTTGCTTCCCGTGGCGGAAGCAGAAGGTGGAAACCTGGTGTGCGTGGACATTCGCACAGGAGCCGTGCTGTTTTGGGACCATGAGGAAGTTGCGGATCGCGCGCTGGCCCCGCTTCACACGTCGTTCGCCGCATTCACGCAGGCCCTTCAGCCACATGGTCCGTCAGACGCCGAACTGCGACCGGAGGACATCATCAGTGTGTGGGTCCATCCGGACTTACGTAGGGACTAGTGGCTAGTCCTCTCGGTCGCGGCCCACGACCTTGACCGGCCGTTTCGGAGCACGGGTAGGACCGATTGAGCAACTTCCGCAGCGCAGAAGGCGAACCTCCCCCACGAACAACGACGGACTCGCGAATCAACTCAGGCCGCGCTATGCAGGCGCAGCACGGGCAGGCGCCGATCTCCTCAAAGGTGCTGGACTTCGAGACGCAGGCACCCGTGAAGCCCGCCGTGGCGCGCGCGGCCTGGATGGAGACACACTGCCGCCTCACGCAACATGGCGGGCACACGGTGCAGCGTCGTCGCCTGACGGGGAAGCTGTGTGCGCTGGCCCTGACTCTGACGGCCTTCCCGCGGCGCGTCGCAAGTCCTGCTAATGGGAGTCGTTCCTGCGAGGTCGTGCAGTGGCGGGCTCAGGAACAGTGCAATCCACGTCAACATCGGATCGCGCTCGGATCGCAACCAACGCCCCCGCCGCCACGTGCGCAGCGGGCGCTCCGGCCTGTCAAGCCGGAGTTCATGCACTTGCGGTGGCGTGCGGCAGCTACCCCCCGTCGTGCGGGCCCAGCTTCCCCACGAGAAGCACCGCTGCCGCACGAACTAGCGTGCTCGGGTTTCCGGCCGTCTCGGAGGCTTGGAGGAGATCCACGGCGAGTTGGATCGTGTTGTGATCTAGACTTCGATTGACAAGCATGTGCCCAAGCAGCTCTCGGCGCTGCCCTCCAACCCCAGTATCTTGCGGTCCTCGCATAGCTGACGGCGAGCTCGACAAGCTGGGGGTCACTGGTTCGAGTCCAGTAACGCCCACCACTCTTCTCTGCATTCCGTTGCTGCTCCTCGGCCCTCCGGCGGCCTCCTGCGGTGCGTCCCCTACCTCGCCAAGCCGGAGGGCACGCCTGTCG
>JAJDCN010000338.1 GCA_029260815.1 Planctomycetota bacterium | reverse complement strand
GCATTGACGTAGCTTTTGGTGCTCATGAGCTCCCACAGGTTCTGTGCGCCTAAGGTCGCCAAGGTGTATTCGATCTGAACGGTGCCCCGCAGGCGCAGCACGTCGGTGGGCGTGTAAGGCCGGTAGATGTCTTCCCACCGGCGGTCAAAACGCCAGTCTCTTACCATTCGGGATTCATTGGCGACACCTTGCTTCTTAGCAGTCAAATCGATCATGGCTCATTTCTCCAATTCGTCGTATGCGGGCAGCGTCAGAAATTCGACGAAGGCCCCTGTTACGATTCGGTCGAACAATTTGGCGGATTTTTCAAACCGATCCTCCACCGCCCCCGGGTCAGCCTGACCCTCTCCCAATGCGGCGATTTCTTCAGCCAATAATTGGCGAAACCACTCCACGGTGACCGTCCGACCCTCTTGCACCTTTGCGCCGTGACGGATCCACTGCCAGATCTGGGTACGGCAGATCTCTGCGGTGGCCGCGTCCTCCATCAAGTGATACAAGGCCACGCAGCCGTTGCCACGCAACCAGGACTCCAGATATTGCAAGCCCACCCGTATATTGGTTCGGAGCCCCTCTTCGGTAACGGTTCCCTGGGGAATGGCCACCAGATCGGTTGCCGTGACCTGCGGCTTGCCGTTGGTGTTGCCGATCTGGTTGGGGCCGTGCATGTGCTCGTCAAAAACCGCCCTAGCGACCGGAACCTGTCCCGGATGAGCCACCCAGGTGCCATCGTGGCCCATAGTGACCTCGCGGACCTTGTCTTCGATCACACGGTCCGTGGCGATTCGGCTGGCTTCCGGATTACTCTTAATCGGGATTTGAGCCGCCATGCCGCCCATGGCATGCGCGCCGCGTCGGTGACAGGTGTCGACCAACAACTCGCAGTAGGCCTTCATAAAGGGGACCTTCATGGTCACCTGTGCGCGATCGGGAAAAACACATTCGGATCGGTGGCGGAAACGCTTAATGAAACTGAACAGATAATCCCACCGCCCGCAATTCAGACCCGAGGAGTGCTCGCGCAATTCATAGAGGATCTCCTCCATCTGGAACGCAGCCGTAATGGTTTCGATCAGGACCGTCGCCCGGATAGAGCCTTGGGGCAGCCCAAGCGCATCCTGGGCGAATACAAAGATCTCGTTCCACAAACGGGCTTCTCGATAATGCTCTAGTTTTGGGAGGTAGAAATAGGGACCCGAACCGTTGGCCAGCAGTTCCTTCGCATTGTGAAACAGATAGAGGCCAAAATCGAACAGACTGGCGGGAACCTCTTCGCCTTCGACGATAAAGTGCTCCTCCACCAAATGCCAGCCGCGAGGGCGAACCAGCAGGACGGCAATCTCGTCATTAAGCGTATACTGCTTGCCTTCCGGCGAGGTGAACGCGATCGTACGCCGCACGGCATCCATCAGGTTCGCCTGCCCGGCGATCGTGCCGGCCCAGGTCGGGCTATGGGAATCTTCGAAGTCGGCCATGAACGCACGAGCGCCGGAATTGAGCGCGTTAATCATCATCTTGCGCTCCACCGGACCGGTAATCTCAACGCGGCGGTCCACCAGGTCTTTCGGAATCGGAGCTACGCGCCAATCGCCCTCGCGAACCGAACGGGTCTCCGCAAAGAAGCTGAGATCTTCTCCCGTAGCCAGGCGCCTATCAAGGACCTGCCGGTCCTTCAAGAGCTCTTGGACACGTGAGGCGAACCGGCGGTGCAACTGAATCAAAAATGTGGAGGCCGGTTCGGTGAGTACCTTTTCGACCCCGGGGACTTCCCGCTCCGTAACGCTTACATCCATAAATTGGGTCTCCTGCAAGCCCGGACATACACTGGTTTCACACAAAAAAACGATCCAAGAAAACGTGGATCCCTGTTGATTGGTCTGAGTTGTTGACGGGTGTGTTGTGTGGGGGGCTCCCCCTGAAGAACCAACTCACGTAAAAGCAAGCGGCCCAACGTCGAAAGCGATTACTCTGTAATTTGCCTTTTAACATCATTTACAATAACGATTGTTTTCGTTAGCTTTGCCTATTTAGTCAGGTAGGATACCAAATCCAAGGTCATTTGTCAATCCGCAAATTTCCGGGAGACTGCAAAACGGAGCCTTCCTTATCGAACCGTTGTGAACCATCACCACTGCCACTTGTTCAATTGCATTCATGCGGTAGCAACTTGGGGCTATCGCCCTATCGTTTAACGCCCTTTGGTTTGATCTTGACGGACCCGCGTGAGGAGCGCTATGATCGCCAGCAGGACAAGACTCGAGCAACGCACACACCACAAGGAGGCATCATGTACCTCAACGGAGAACGCTTGGCGGAGGCCTTAAAGAAGGCCAAAAGAGAGAAATACGGGCTGATCGCCTCGAACGTGGCTCACGTAACGATCGCTCGGGCCGTCATCCAAGCCGCGGACAAGGTCGGCGCGGACAAGATCGTGCAGATCTCCCTGGGCGCCTGTGAGCACGTTGCGGGCCAGCACGCGAAGGCAACGGAAGTCCCGAAGATCGAGCGCTTGAAGCTGGGTGCCAAGGTCCTGGTCAACACGATCAAGGAATATGCGGACTTCTACAAGAATTGTGGGATCGGGATCCACTTGGACCACACGCCGCCCACCGACGAGAACCTGCAATTTGTCGACTGGCTCATTGACAACAAGATGATCTCCTCGATCCTGCTGGACGCTTCGGAATTGCCCCTCGCCGAAAACATCAAGGCCACACGCAAGGTCGCGGAAAAAGCCAAGGCCAACGGCATGATCCTGGAAGGCGAGGTCGGGCGCGTGCTCGGTCAGGAGGAAGATACGATCTCCGCGGAGACCGTGTACACCAAGCCAGAAGAGGCGCTGCAGTTCGTCTCGGGCACTGGCGTGTCTATGTTCGCCTGCTGCGTTGGAACCAATCATGGTGTCTCCAAGGGCCGCGACCAGGAACTGCAACTGGGGCTGATCAAGGAGTGCGACGACCTGCTGAATGCCAACGGGCTCGGTCACGTGGGCATGGTCCTGCACGGGGCCTCCGGCTTGAGCACCGAAACCGTCCAGGCCGCTCTGGCCACCGGAGCGTTCAAGTTCAACAAGGACACCCAGTACCAACTGGACTGGGCTGGCGTGATGGTGGACTATTCGCTTAAGAACTACGACATGATCGTCCGGCCCTTCCACACGACACCCGAGGAGTACATGGAAGACAAGAAGCGGTTCGATCCACGAAAGATCGACGCCCTGATCGAAAAGGCGATCCAAAAGCAGGCGGAGTTCATGATCAACGAAGTCCACGCCGTTGGCAAGTCCAGCGTGTTGTAAGGCCCAGCGTGTCCGAATACATCGGTGTCGGGCCGGTTCTTCGCGGCTCGATCGTATTGATTGAAGAGGGTCGGTTGCTTCTGGTCCGGATGGTTTATCTGGAAACCGAATATGTCGTATTGCCCGGTGGGCAACAGGAACAGGGGGAGACCCTGACCGATTGCGCCCGCCGAGAGGCGATGGAAGAAACCGGGCTAAACGTGGAACTTGATCGCATGCTTTATCTTTCCGAGCGGGTCCCCAAGACCAGTCCGGGTTTCCATCTGGTCAACGCCTGCTTCCTGGCTCGTCGCATCGGCGGAGAACTGAAGACCGGCCCGGTGGTCGAATCGGACGTCAAGGTCATTACCGACATCTTCTTCGAGCCGTTGGAGAAAGCCTGCCGCCGGCTTTCATCCCTGGGCACACACCTGCGCCGCGATGCTGCCGCAGGGTTTCCCTCTACGCACCCGCTCTTGCTGACCACTTACGGAGACTAGCTTGAAAAACTTCCTACTTGATCTATCCACCAGCGAGGCAGCCCGAAAAAGAATCACCACATCCAAAATCGCCTGGCGCGTCGCCAAGCGCTTCGTCGGCGGGCAAGACAGCAAGCAGGCAATTGGCGCAGCCCGCGCTCTGATCGACGCGGGAATGCAAACCTCGCTGGACTTCCTCGGCGAGACGGTTGCGAATCTGGACGAGGCGGCCCTGGCGCGTGACGAATACCTGCGCCTGCTCGACGGAATCGCGACCACCGGGGTGCCTTCGCACGTATCATTGAAGCCGTCGCAGTTGGGATTGGGATTGGATTTCGAAGCCTGCGTGCAGAACGTGAGCGCC
>JAJDCN010000337.1 GCA_029260815.1 Planctomycetota bacterium | reverse complement strand
GTCAGGCCGATCGCCAGGATTCGATTCCATTGCTTCATTGGTGTCATATCAATCTCTCGATTTAAACTCTCGCGGCCGGGTTTTTATACTATATCGTGGGGATGATAAGCCAGAGGCCCCAAGCAGGCAAGCTGAAAATCGATCCTATAGGGTGCTATCGGCAAAACGAATCATTTCGAGTCGATTATTTTCACCTCGAACATTTTCAACAGAGCTGGCGTCCGCTCGATTTTTGACGCTATTTGTGCGAGTCCGATCCAGGTGTTGTAATCGGTCTGTTGAGGCCTGTTCCCTGTCCGAATAGCCTTCTTCACTTCTGTCTCGAGCCTTTTGTAGCTTCCTTCCCGGGCGGGAAATCTCTTGATTACACTGACGACGAACCAACCCGCGCGGGTTTGGAAGGCCTCGGAGTGGTCTCCTTTTTTCAGCGAGAACGCGACCACGCTAAACTCCTTATCGAGATGATGGAGCAGGGGCCGAGCGACCTGCAGTTTGTAATCCTCACGGGCGAACGGTGCCAGATGGCCGGGGCCGGGCTGGATGGCAGGGCCCATGATCCGGTCGCAGGCTTGGACAAAGGTCTCCTTTGCGTCGGGCGCGTTGATCTGCTGGAGCAAGGCTTTGGCTTCCCGTTCCGTATCGAACCGAATGTACCGAACGGAGACGCGTTCCCGTCCGAGCAGGAAGTAGGTGACGAGCTTTTGGCTCTTGACCTGCTTGCGAAAGGCGTCTCGACTCTTTTCCCGGTTTTTGATCAGGCTCTTTCGAAATTCGAGCACTGTTTTGCCTTGTTCTGCCAAGAAATCCTTCAGCTCACGCCCCTCGGTTTCCCTCGCGCGGCGGTCCAGTGCCAACAGCTCTTCCTCCACGTCCCTGCGGATCTCTTCATCTACTTCCTCTGTTTCCGCTTTAATCTCGTGCCGCTCGAAATGCTCTTGCAGCAAGGTATCGAGGATCAGCTCTTCCAGGTACGCCTTGCCGTGACGTTCGATCAGCCCTTCGACGAAGGCGTCATAGGAGATGACACGATCGTTTACGGTTGCGGCGGTTTCGATTTTGGGCTTTTCGGAACTCACCGTTTCGTCGGCGGAAAGGCGGGCGCCCAAGGCGATCAAAACGACCAGTACGGGAAGCAAATATTTCTGAGCCATGAAATCACCTATAGAAGGTCTTGCGAGACTCGCATTGTATCATGATTGGTGGAGAGGTCAATGCTCGGCTGATATGGCGTCTGGCATTCAACGAAAGATTAAAGAAAGTTGAGCGACCGGGTCGATCCGACAGCAGAGCTTATAATTCTGATGCCTCGCTTTCGCGGTCCTCATAGTGCTTAAGGACTGCAATGAGCTGCGCGTTGTCGATGGTTGCCATCTTGAGCATCACCAACCCCAGCAACATGTGGGATTTTCCGGCCTGATCGATACGCTCCTGTTCGATCAGAGCCTGGTCCCGGTCCTTGGGTGTACAAAAGCCCAATCGTACTGCGATTTCGCCGAATCGCTCCGGTAGATGAGTGAATTCGTCCGGTTTCTTGGTTCCCATGGGTCGCCTGCCATTATTTGGAAATCTTGGTCTTAAAGTAGTCGAGAGTCTGAACCAGTCCGTCTTGGCGGGAAATCTTGGGCTCCCACTCCAACAGCTCACGAGCCTTTTCAATGTTCGGCCGCCGAACCTTTGGATCGTCCACCGGCAGCTCCTTGAACTCGATCGGGTTGTCCGAACCGACGGCGGCGAGGACCTCCTTGGCCACTTCCAGGATCGAGACTTCATCCGGATTGCCGATATTAATCGGCCCCGATTGGTCGGACATCAGAAGCCGGTAGATGCCATCGATCAGATCGCTGACGTAACAAAAGCTTCGCGTTTGGGAGCCGTCACCGAAGACCGTCAACGACTTGTTCTCCAGCACTTGGGACATGAACGCGGGCAGGGCTCGGCCGTCGCGCAAACGCATCCGAGGTCCGTAGGTGTTGAAAATACGAACGATCTTGGAGTCCAGGTTGTGATAGCGCCGATAGGCCATGGTCATCGCCTCCGCAAACCGCTTGGCTTCGTCGTAGACGCCGCGGGGGCCGACCGGATTGACATTGCCCCAGTAGTCTTCTGTTTGCGGGTGGACCAGCGGATCGCCGTAGACCTCGGAGGTGGAGGCTAACAGGAAGCGAGCCTTCTTCTCTTTGGCCAGCCCCAACGCCTTGTGGGTGCCCAGGGACCCGACCTTTAGCGTGTGAATAGGGTGCTCCAGGTAGTCGAACGGACTGGCCGGCGAGGCGAAGTGCAGCACCATATCCACCGGACCGGAGATGTAGATGTGATCGGTTACGTCGTGCTTGATGAAGTGGAAGCTTTCGTTGCCGCCCAGGTGCGCGATATTGTCGGTGGACCCGGTAATCAAGTTGTCCAGAGCGACCACGCTGTGCCCTTCGGCAAGCAACCGGTCGCACAAATGTGATCCCAAGAATCCCGCACCGCCGGTGACCACTGCTCTCATAGGCTTCTCCAGTTCATCTGACGATCACTGTAAAGCATATAATTATAAAGCATAAGCGGCTCTCGGTCAAGTCGAACCTGCCGGTGCGGCTTGGGGGGCCGTGACGCAGGGGCTCGATTCGGCCTTGAGTCACCGCCCGTCGCCGGATATAATCACGAAGTTTGAAACCGTTCGTGAGTGGAAATTAATAGGGCGGGAGACGCGATGAACAAAATTAAGGGCGCCACGTCGGAAGATCGAGCCCTGATCGATACTGTCTTCGATCATGGCCAAGGTCACGTCTTCAAATGGTGGGATTACCTGAGCGAGGTTTATCGCAAGGCCCTCTTGCGACAACTGAGCCAGATCGACTTCAAAGAGCTTGAGTCCCTGGCGCATAGGTTCGTCTTCGCCCCGGATGTTCCTTTTGAAGGCAAGATGACGCCACCGGAAGTCACCCGGGTGCCGAGCACCGCGGAGCAGCGCAAGGCCCGTGACGAAGCCCGCGCCTTGGGCGAAGAGCTTCTGAGAGCCGGCAAGGTTTGCGCTTTCACCGTCGCCGGCGGGCAGGGGACCCG
>JAJDCN010000336.1 GCA_029260815.1 Planctomycetota bacterium | reverse complement strand
CAATCCCGAGCATCGATAAGCGAACGAGACGCATGGAAAAGCGAAAGTGAGTTTTGCTTGAAGATCGGTGAACGAGCGGGGAGCATCCCATGAAAATACCGGAAGTCTTTCGAATCGAAGTCGAAAATTCGGCAAGAAACCTGTCCCGTTTGATGGACATTTTCGCCGGCCATAATGTGGGTGTTGAGGGCCTCCAAACCATATCAAAATGCCAAAAGAAAACGTTATGGGAGCTAACGGTCGAAATCGAGGAAGACTCCCTGGATACGATTTTTGAGGGCCTTGAGAAAGACCCCCGTATCAAGGTCATGGGGCGCTCAGACCGCGTGTTTACGCGCCATCGAGGCGGAAAGATCCAGGTTGTATCGAAAGTGCCCATTGAATCGCAAGAAGAACTCCGCGATATCTATACGCCCGGTGTCGCCAGAGTTTGCCTGGCCATTCAAAAAGAGCCGAGCCTGGCCAACACGCTCACCAACAAAAGCAAAACGGTTGCCATTGTTACAAACGGCACGGCGATATTGGGCCTAGGGAACATTGGCGCCGTCGCCGGCCTTCCCGTCATGGAAGGAAAGGCCGCCCTCTTTCACCGGTTTGCAGGGCTTTCCGGAGTCCCGATCCTTATCGAAAATCAAGACCCGCAAAAGATCATCGACGCCATTGAAGCGATTGCACCTTCGTTTGGGGCGATCCAACTGGAGGACATTCGAGCCCCCGAGTGCTTTGAAATTGAAAGCGAACTGATTGAGCGATTAAATATTCCCGTTTTGCATGACGATCAACACGGTACCGCAGTCGTTGCGTTGGCCGCGCTCCTGAGCGCAACAAAAGCGGTAGGAAAAAACCTGAAAGAGTCCGTCGTCGGACAAGTCGGGCTCGGCACCGCGGGAATCGGAATCTCCAGGCTTCTGCTCGCGTATGGAGCAAGACAGGTTCTTGGAACCGACTTAAGCGAAGACGCTCTTAAACGCCTTGAATCACTTGGAGGAAAGCGAGCCAACACGCTTGACGAATTGATGAGGGACGCCGACATCGTTGTGGCCACAACCGGCGTCAAGGGACTGATAAAACCCGAGACGGTTCGGCCCGGCCACCTGATTTTGGCCTTAACCAATCCCGAGCCCGAAATTGAACCCGAAGAAGCCATCGCCCGCGGCGCATGCTTTGCCGCAGACGGCAAGAGCGTCAACAACGTGCTCGGATTCCCCGGTCTCTTCAAAGGCGTTCTGGACCGGAAGGCAACCAAGTTTGAGGAGCATATGTTGATTTCGGCAGCCCAAACGATCCATAAAATGGCTCCTGAGGGCCAATTGGTTCCCAACGCTTTAAACACCGAAGTCCATGAAGCTGTTGCGGCTTCCGTTCAACAGAGCGCTCCTGGGAGTGAGAAATGATCCTCACCTTTGAGTATTGGTTTCTGTTTCCCATCTCCGTCATCATCGCGACGATTGCGATGGCGACCGGCATCGGCGGCGCCGTGTTTTTCTCGCCGATCTTCCTGCTGTGGTTAAAGCTGGAGCCGACTGTCGCCATCGGGACCGCCTTGTTGACCGAACTGTTCGGCTTCGGCTCCGGGCTATTTGCTTATTGGAAAGCGAAGCTAATCGACTTCAAACTGGGCCGGGAAATGCTCATGTTATCGATCCCCGCCGCGGTCGTGGGAGCCTTTATTGGCGACTACTTTCCTCCTGATGTCCTGAAAGCCATCTTTGCAACGGGAATCATCTTCGTGGGAATTCAAATCTTCACCTCCTGGCGCCAGGAACAGAAGGAGAAGCTGAATAAAGAAATCGCGGACGACTCTCAAACCCACCATGCATCCGCGCTCACAGACGCCTCAGGACATACCTATCGCTACACCGTTTGCAACCGATCCATCGGAGCCATCTTCTCCATGGTCGGTGGGGCGTTTCTGGGTATGATCTCCGTCGGGCTCGCCGAGCTCATGGAATACCAGCTCGTCGCCAAATGCCGTGTCCCGTCCCCTGTCGCCGTGGCCACCTCCATCTTCGTCGTCGTCATCACTGTTTTGGTCGCCTCCGTCAGCCATTTTATTGGATTCGCACAAGCCGGCTCAGAAGCCATCTCTCAAGCTCTCAGCATCGCCTTGTTCACCGCCCCCGGCGTCTTGATTGGCGGCCAGATCGGTCCCAAAGTCCAATCCAAAGTCGATCCCGACAAAATGAAAGCCGCCATCTCCATCCTCTTCCTCGCCGTCGGCCTCCTCATGTTCTACTTCCTCGCCCGCCCGTAGACCACTCAAGCGTGCTCAGGTCACAGAGCGCTGCGCCACGCGTGCAATCGCCTCTTTGGCCGAGCAGGACCGAGAATTTAGCGGCTACATCCTCTTGCCCTCTCTTCTACATTGTTCTACACCGCAAGCCCCCAGTTGACACAAAACGTGTCCGGTTTCCTTCCACCCCGGTCTGAACGGGGCGTCCGAACGTTGCGAATTATATCCGTCGCACCCCTCGAACATCCTCGCCGGAGACGAACCAAAGAGATTTTTTGCCTCGTTATCTACAATGGGAAGGTTTATTTAAAAAAAGTTCTTGACAAAATGGTATAAAGAGGGCTAAATTTACTTCGTTTTCTCTTAGGGGCGATATCTATTGACGACGAACAGTGCGCAAGTGGGAGTCTATACGCTGCTTTGCCTTCACCGCGGCGCACATCTCCCGGTATTAATCGCTACGAAGTATCCTGACTCCTCTACCTGTTATCTTTCGAGCAAAACGTGCTCACTCGCCAATACGAAAATTTTGAGCA
Source organism: Planctomycetota bacterium (assembly GCA_029260815.1). Taxonomy (GTDB): domain Bacteria; phylum Planctomycetota; class B129-G9; order JAJDCN01; family JAJDCN01; genus JAJDCN01. The sequence continues at coordinate 2,185 of JAJDCN010000336.1, read as the reverse complement.
TATGCCGCGGTGCACCGAAAGTCTTGGCCGCATGATCCCCGGAAGCTGAAAGGCCTTTGCAACCGGCAACGACTGTTGAAAGGAGAAGGGAATGAGTTCTGAAGAGAATGTGGAACCCGGCAGCCGCCGCGCAGGCTCAAGCAATAGTTTTCTCCCAGTGCTCCTGCTGGCTCTTATCCTTGCCGCAGGTGGGGCCTATTACTTTCTCCAATCAGATACTACGGCTCCGACGCCACCCCAAGAGCTCCCGGCACCGCCTCGCGATGTGGTGTTAGAGCGTGGGCTGGTGTTGTACGAAAAGAATTGCGTCAGTTGCCATGGGGCAGAGGGACTGGGCGATGGAACCGCAGCCTACTTGCTGTATCCCAAGCCACGTGATTTTTCAAGTGGGTCATTTCGCATTACATCAAGGCAACGCGGCCTGCCCGGCGACGACGACATGATTCGCACCCTCCGCTATGGCATGCCTGGCTCTTCGATGCCGCCCTGGGGACATCTTCCTGAAGAAGACCTGACGGCCTTGGTTCGGGCGATTCGCCACTTGGCGACTGAAGGGAAAGTCCTTCAACTGATGGAGCCCGACGAATATGGCGAGACGATCTCTGAAAAAGAAGCTCGTGAGATCGCGCACAATTTTTTGAAATCAGGCGACCGTGTTCAACTCCCGGCGCGACCAGCCGCGGCCGGCATCGATCCGGAGCTTGGCCAAAAGGTTTATATGAAATTCTGCGCCGCGTGTCATGACGAAGACGGTCGGGGCCGAAAAAAACGGGACCTTGTGGATAGCGATGGGTACGCCCTTTACGCCCGGGATTTCACACAAGGGGTTTTCAAAGGCGGAAGCGAGCCGGAAGATTTGGCCTATCGGATTTCCGCCGGTATTCCCGGCGGTCCAATGCCAGGGGCCGAGATGAAGCCAGAGGAGCTTTGGTCTCTCGTCGAGCATGTGCGAGGCATGATCAAACCGGGTGCGCAGGAACGCGTACAGCAGGTGCGCAAGGTGCTGTCCGTTAAGAATGTTGCGGGTGATCTAAGCCCTGATCCGGATAGCGCGGTTTGGAAGAACGCTCCCGCGACCTTCCTACCACTGATGCCCTTATGGTGGCGGGATGATCGGGTCGAGGGGGCGACATTCCGGGCCGTACACAACGGCTCACAAGTCGCGATCTATTTAAGCTGGAAAGACGCATCGAAAAACGATCAGATTCTGCATCAATCTTTCTTCGGAGACGGAGCAGGCATCCAGTTTACAGAAAGCCCGGACCCACCGCTGTTTGCCATGGGAACGAAGGACGCGCAAGTAAACATTTGGTATTGGCGCGCCGTGCGTGAGCGGGAACTCAAAGACGGCCCGACCAGCCTAAAGACTGCGCATCCCTGGATGCCTGACAAGAAAGAAGACGCATACCCAGGCACGCCGGAAGAAGCGACCTTTTCCACGGGCGAAGGTGCGGGAAACCCAATATCCGCTCCCAAGCACAAATCCGCCTTTGACGATCTCAATGCAGCAGGATTCGGCACGCTCACAGCGCAAGGGGCGCCGGGGCAGAATGTAAGAGGCGTTGCCCGCCGCGACAGTGATGGATGGCACGTGGTCTTTGTTCGCGACTTGAAATCCGCGGACAACGGTGACGTCAAACTGGAAGCGGGCAAAACCGTCCAGATGGCGCTGGCGATCTGGGACGGGGCCGCCGGGGACCGCAATGGCCAAAAATCAGTAACCATCTGGCATCAGCTTTCATTGGAGTGATACCAACGCAGTAGAAGTTGTACCAACCCAGGGGATCATGAGAAGGTGCTGAGGAGAATCGAATGGAACACGCAAACGAAAGCGGCTCGCAGAATCAGGCCGATGGCGTAAGCCGCCGCCAATTTCTTCAATTGCTCGGGGTGAGTACGGCCTTCTTTGCCTCTCCCATGGGAACCTTGCGGGCTCTCAGCCCGATCCAGGATATTCCCAACCCCCTCGATCACTATCCAGATCGCGGTTGGGAAAAGATTTATCTGGACCAATATCGATATGACGACACGTTTACCTGGGTTTGTGCGCCGAACGATACCCACATGTGCCGCATGCGGGCCTTTGTACGAAATGGCGTTTTCATTCGCAGCGAGCAGAACTACGACCATGATCGGTGCGGCGATCTGGACGGAAAGACGGCGACCAAGGCGTGGAATCCGCGGG
>JAJDCN010000335.1 GCA_029260815.1 Planctomycetota bacterium | reverse complement strand
GTCATCGAACGCTACGAGGTTTCCGGGGGCCGCGTCATCGTCTACTTCCGTCAGATCGCGGGCGATCGACCGGTGACCTTCGACTACGCCCTGCGGGCGCAATACCCTGTCCGGGTCAAGTCCCCCGCCGCGACGGTGTACCAATACTACGAGCCCGCCCTGCGCGACCGCACGGTTCCGGTGGAACTCACGGTTCGCTAAGCAGAGAGCCAATGATGCGAAAGTTTTTTCAAAACAAGAGACGTCGAGGGTTCCTGGCGGCAATCGGTATCAGCGTGACTCTCATTGTTGTAGGAAAAATTGCTTATCATGCGGTCTACGGCTTTTCGGTGGACTACCGACCGCTCAGGAGGTGGGCCAGCCGGGTCCCCGAGGTAATCGTGATCAAGGATTATGCAAGCTATTCCTCGCGCACCCCGACGGACTTAGACCGTCCGATACGGCCGCCGATCTCGTCAAAGATTCCCGCACTGACCGAGGCCGACTTCGAGCAATGGCAGGCCGTTTATATCGGCTGGGGAGCAAAGTCGTGCACCGGCCACTCGGTGGCGATCGACTCGGTCCGACGACGCGGGGAGACCATAACGATTGATGTGCGGACGACTCACCACCAACCGTGCGGAGCGGCGATCACAGACTCCGGCCCCGGCGTGGCCCTGGCGGTACCGAAGTGTGACAATCTACGAATTGTTGTGCAAGGCGACCGGGAGCGGCGTCCGGACAAGGACATCACCGCCTCCACCGGCCCGGGATACGAAGTCATCGTCCAGTAGCGACCCTTGTCGGTCATGACACTCCTCCCTCTTGCACAGGTCTATGGACCGTGTAGGCTCTGCAACACGACGGGCCCTTGACGCGTGCGATTCCCTACTATATGATAAGCGTTTTCCCAACGGTTGGAGCGAAAATTATGGCCGTGGTACGAGCCGGCTTGGTGCTGGAAAAGGCCGTTACACTTCTGGAAGTGGATCATGAGAAGCTCTCGATCCAGGATCTGACCGAGGGCTCCGAAGCGCCGTTCGTGGAAATGCTCACGAGCTTCGGGACCGTGCTGCCGGAGATGACGCCGGAAGGTTACTTCGTCTTTATCGACTTCGACCGCAAGCGTTACGTGGTGCGCAAGGAGACCGAAGACCCGATCGCGCAGGAGCTGGGACAAAACCTGCCAGCCGGTTGGGAGCGGCACCTGGGCAACATCTACATCCCGGACACGAAGAAGAAGTCCACCGGAGTCTATCAGTTCTCCGATCCGAAACCCGCTTCAGCGGCGGACGCGGAAGAGGGAGAAGCCGATGCGAAAAAGCCTGTGACCGGGATCGGCGGTGCCTACGTGCTCAAGATGATCGAAGAGCAGAAGCGGGACAAGGGAAAACTCAAGGGCGGATCGTAAACCACAGGAAAGGCAACCGATGACACACAACGTGACACTGATAACGGGAGATGGATGCGGACCGGAGCTGTCCGAGGCGATGCGCCGATGCGTCGATGCCACGGGCGTGGACATCGCATGGGACGAACAGTCCGCGGGGCTGGACGTGTACGAAGCCGAGGGCGATCCCCTGCCGCCGAGGGTCATCGAGTCGATCCAGAAAAACAAGGTGGCCATTAAAGCCCCGATCACCACTCCGGTGGGCAGCGGTTTCCGTAGCGTCAACGTACGGCTGCGCAAGATGCTGGACCTGTACGCCTGCGTCCGCCCATGCGTCACCTACAAGGGCGTGCGATCCAACTTTAAAGACATCGACATCGCGATTATTCGGGAAAACACCGAGGGCCTTTACATCGGCATCGAGTTCAAGGAAGGTACCGAGGAACAGAGCCAACTGTTGGACTTCGTGCGGAAGCACAAGGACGCCTCGATCAAAATCGACAGCGGCGTCTCGCTCAAATGCATCTCCCGCCGCGCCACCGAGCGGATCGTACAATACGCCTTCGACTACGCGCGCACCCACGGCCGTAAGAAGGTCACCTCTGTCCACAAAGCAAACATCCTGAAATACTCCGACGGCCTGTGGCTGGAGGCCTCCCGCGAGGTTGCCGCACGCAACACCGATATCGAATTCGAAGACCGCATCGTCGACAACATGTGTATGCAAATGGTACAGAAGCCGGAACTCTACGACGTGCTGGTCATGCCCAACCTCTTCGGCGACATCCTCTCGGACCTGGGCGCGGGACTGGTCGGCGGCCTGGGCGTTGCCCCGGGCGGAAACATCGGCGACGACTGCGCCGTGTTCGAAGCCACCCACGGCTCGGCACCGAAGTACACGGGCATGAACAAGGTCAACCCAACCGCGCTGATCCTGAGCGCCGTGATGATGCTCGAACACATGGGCGAGGACCGCGCCGCACACCGGTTGCGCCGCGCCGTCGCCCACGTGATCGCCGAGGGCAAAGATGTCACCTACGACATGAAGCCCCATCGCGAGGACCCCACCGCCGTGGGCACCTCCCAAATGGCCGACGCCATCATCGCAGCCCTAAGCGACTAAGACGAAGGTCTGAAGGTCTTCCAGCAGCGCTCTCGCCGCGACGAGGGTGCCTTTGAAGAAAATCCGGCTGCGCGCGCGAGGGAGACTGTGACGCACTCAGGGTCGCATCGGTCGAGCGGTGGCGGGTGCAAGGTGGGTTTTATTTTTGGACAGAAAGCTCATCGCCCATCCGTCGGTCAAGCTTGGCCAGTTCTTCGGTCAGAAACCCGGCGGCCTCGACGAGATCGCCCAGCAGGCGTTTGGAGCGGGACAACTCCAGGGTCATGCGCTCCTGGCCCATTTCCATCTCCTCGATCTGTTTGACCTTGCGGCTCTGGAAAAAAATCCGCGTATTCACCAGGTGTCGCTGGAGCAGCGTCATTGCGGTTTCTTCCTTGTGCGCTCGATGATGCAGGTCGTTGATCTTCGTGAACAGCGGCCGAAGGGTTGTTTCGTCGTAGCCCCGGGCCTTCATGTGATCCAGCACCTTACTGATCAGCTTGAGTCCTTGTTGGGATATCTGTTCGACGTTCTGAGCCTGTTTGTGCACACGGCGGACTTCCGCGTGGAGTCCAGGCAGGTCAGTCGATGTATTCGATTGCAGTCCGGCGCGCAGGACGCTGGCCACGTCGTGTTCTTGTCCGCAATAGGTGGACAGGACTTCTTGCAAAGGCATCCGGTCCATGCCGCGCTTGAGTGCGCCGCCTTCGGTGGCGTCGATGCACTGCGCGGCGGTAGCGGCGACTTCCGTTTCGAAGATCGTCAGGAAGTTGAGGAAGTTGCGCATGGTCGGGACCTTTGCTCCGTCGGCTCCGTCGATCCAGATATAGTCCGGGCTGTCCGGCTCCGGCTTGATCCCCTCGCCCCAGCCTTCGTTGCAGCCGCTGGCGTGGACGTGATCGCCGGAGAGGGCCAGGTCCAGGCCCACAAAGGCGATCGGGTCGCAGCCCAGATGCCGGGCGAAGAAGAAGGCGGTATGGGCCACGGTGCGCCCTTTGACCATCAACCCTTTTTCGCCGACCCAGCGTTTGAGCCATTCAGTGGCCGGGGTGTGCACGTCGATGATCAGCTTGCCGCCGGAGAATTCGTCTAGGATGGGCGGATAGACCTCCGGATCGGCCACGAGGACCACGTCGTCCAACGCGCCGGTGTCTTCGAAGTATACCTGGCTGCGGTCGGAAGGGTCCATGGAGACCACCACGTCCGGCCGGGCGCCGGTGGCCAGGAGTTTCTTGAACACAGTGCCCACGCAGATGAGGATCGCCTTGCCCTTGGCCGCCGAGAGCAGCTCCACGTTTTTGTCCAGAGACGGCCCCGCCGCCACCAGGATGGCGGGCACGCCGGCAAGTTTTCCCGCCAAGGGTCCGACGCCGCCGGCGCGGCTGACATTGAGCGCGTTGGCCAGGATGTTGCCTTGGAATTTTTTCGACCAGGAAATCGAGGTGGCCAGGTCGACGATCCGCCGGTTGGCCGCGGTCTCCAACTCGCGCATGACGTTCGGATAGAAAGAAGGGTACAGACGCATGGAGGCGGTGTGGCGTACGACCGTGATGTCTTCCACGAAGGTATGATCCAGAAAGCGGGTAAACCAGGCGGACAGTTCGATCCGGTCATCGCCGCAGAAGAAGACGAACCGGCCCGAATCGAACAACGGCGTAAAGTCGACCTGCTCTATTGCCATGCGCATCACCTGCGGGTCTTTCTCCACGACCAGAAAGTAATGGTCCTTGCCCAGGTGATTGAGGATCTCCAGCAGGTGGTAGCCCATACCGAAGCCCAGGATGGCGTACGCCTCCCGCTCGTCGAGCTTCTGGGCGGCCATGAACCGCTCGGCCTCGACGATCGGGTCGTACTCGCTGGCCAGGAGGACCTCGCCGCCGGTCTCGTCGCGGGCTCGGGCCACCGGGTGTCCGGATTTCGAAGCGAAGGCGGTAACGCTCCCATCGGGGGCGAGGGCCTCCAGCCGTTGGGCCAACTCCGGATGCCCGACGCGCAGCAGGCGCAGATTGGTTTCAATTATCGACAAATTCTCCTCCTTGCTGGTTGCCGAGAATTCTATCAGACCGCCGGGAGGGCCGCAAGGATGCCGACGCGCGGTTTTACTTGGATCGCAAAGGCCGGATGTGTTATGCTGCGATCTTCTCACCCAACACACGCAATAGGGAGATTCTACCGACAACTATGGAAGGCGAAAAAAAAGAATATTGCGGACTGTTCGGCATCTTCGGCCACCCCGACGCCGTGCATCTGACATACATGGGCCTGTACGCCCTACAACATCGGGGACAGGAAAGCGCGGGGATCTGCTCCTCCGACGGCCGCACGCTGCAACACCACCGGGGCATGGGCCTGGTAGGCAAGGTCTTTACCCCGGAGATATTGGAGGAGCTGAAGAATCCCGCGGCGATCGGTCACGTGCGCTATTCCACCACCGGCTCCTCCAACGTCAACAATGCGCAACCGCTGGTCGTCTCCTACGCCCGGGGCCAGGTGGCCATCGCCCACAACGGCAACCTAGTCAACGGCGCGAGTCTGCGCCGGGACTACGAAGCGCACGGCTCGATCTTCCAGACCACCAGCGATTCGGAAGTGATCGCCCACATCATGGCCAAACCGTCCCACATCGAGAAAGACAATCCGATCCAACACTGTCTTAACCACATCAAGGGAGCCTACTCGCTTCTGATCCAGACCCCTAAGGCCTTAGTCGCCGCGCGGGATCCGCAAGGATTTCGGCCTCTGTGCATGGGTGAACTGGAAGGGGCCACGGTCTTCGCCTCGGAGAGCTGCGCCCTGGATCTGGTCGGAGCCCGGTTCGTCCGCGAAATCGAGCCGGGCGAAGCGGTCACCGTGACATCCGACGGCGTGACCGCGATGCGCTTCTGCGAGTCGGCCGAAATTGCACCGGCCCATTGTATCTTCGAGCACATCTACTTCTCCCGGCCTGACAGTCGCATCTTCGGCGATACGGTCCACGAGACCCGCAAGAAGCTCGGGCGCCTGCTGGCCCAGCGCCACCCGGTGGACGCCGACGTGGTCATCTCGATCCCCGATTCGGGCAACTCCGCGGCGGTGGGCTTCTCCGAGGAATCCGGCATCCCTCTGGACCGCGGATTTATCAAGAACAACTACGTGGGCCGTACATTCATCCAGCCCTTCCAGGGGCAGCGGGACGCGAGCGTCCGAATCAAGCTCAATGTGGTGCAAGACGTGATCCGCGGCAAGCGCGTGGTGGTTGTGGACGACTCAATCGTCCGCGGGACCACTCAGAAGGCAATTTCCAAGATCCTCAAGGCCGCCGGCGCGACCGAACGGCACTTGCGCATCACGAGCCCGCCGCACGTCAGCCCCTGTTATTACGGCATCGACTTCCCCACCGCCGACGAACTGATCGCGGCGAACAACTCGGTGGAGGAGATCCGCCGGCACCTCAACGTGGACAGCCTGGGCTATCTGACAGTGGAAGATCTGCACGCTTCGGTCAGCCGACCGGGAAACCACTACTGCAGCGCTTGTTTCGACGGCAACTACCCGGTGCCGATCGACGGCAAGCTTGACAAGTACGTAATGGAGCGTTATTAAGCCATGGCAAAGGCGACCGGGGCCAGCTACAAAGCCGCCGGGGTGGACATCGACTCGGGCAACCGCTTCGTAAAAGACATCCGCCGCCTTCAGAAAAACACTTTCGGTCCGCGCGTCGCACACCTGCCCAACGGATTCGCCGGCCTGTTCTCCCTCGATTATGACACGAAGCTGTTCGCCAAAAATTACAAACACCCGATCCTGGTCGCATGTACCGACGGGATCGGAACCAAGCTAGCCGTCGCGTTCCAGGTCGGCCAGATGGATACCGTGGGCATTGACCTGGTGGCCATGTCGGTCAACGATCTGGTGGTGGTCGGGGCCGAACCCTTATTCTTCCTGGACTACATCGCAACCTCCAAGCTCGACGGCAAACAGCTGCTGGAGCTAATGGGCGGCATCGCGGAGGGCTGTCGACAATCGGGGTGTGCCCTGCTGGGGGGCGAGACTGCGGAGATGCCCGGGTTCTACAAACCGGGGGAACTAGACGCAGCCGGCTTTGCGGTCGGCGTCGTGGAAAAGAAAAGGGTGATCGACGGGCGCACGATCGAAGCGGGCGACGTAATCCTCGGCATCGCATCGGACGGACTGCATTCCAACGGCTTCTCGCTGGTGCGACACGTGCTGCTCGAAAAGAAAAAACATCGACTCAACGCGCGTGTGGACGACTTCGGCTGCACGCTGGGAGAGGAACTACTCAAGCCGACGGCCATCTACGTGGAAGCGATCCGGCGGCTGCTGGGCTCCTACAAGATCAAACGGATCGTCGGTGGTTTGGCGCACATCACCGGCGGCGGCCTGGTAGAAAACGTCCCGCGGGTCCTGCCGCCAAACACCCACGCGGTGTTGCACACCAAGCGATGGGCGGTACCGCCGATCTTCGACTTCGTTCAGAAGGAAGGAAAGATTGCGCGGTCCGAGATGTTTCGTGTGTTCAACATGGGGATCGGGATGGTCGTCATCTGCCCGGAGTTCAACGCGGATGCGGTGATGCGCAAACTGCGCCGGTCCGGCCGATGGTGCGGTCCGATCGGTGTCGTCGCCCGCGGCAAAAAGAAAACGCAACTGAAGTAGCACGCCAGCGAATCACGCGGAATCGACAAAAAAAGCGGAATGTCTCGCGAGGAGACATTCCGCTTTTTTGTTTTCGATCGTCAGGACGTACTTAGACGCTGTCCTTGAAGGCCTTACCGGGCTTGAATGCGACGGTCTTGCTGGCCTTGATCTTGATGCTCTCGCCCGTTTGCGGATTGCGGCCGGTGCGCGCTTTGCGGCTACGAATGCTAAACGTACCGAATCCGACAAGCTGCACGCTCTTGTCTTTCTTTACGCCCTTTTTAATGGCGCCCAGAACGGCGTTGATCGCCTTTTCGGAACCCGCCTTCGACTCATCCAACTCCTTGGCAACGATCTCGATCAAACTTTGCTTATTCATCTGCTCCTCACCTCCTCTCAGATTTTTCCGATCCAGTGCATCCTGAATGCACTAACAGGTGCGTCTTACATCTAGGCGGATTATAGAACCGGCCCGGGGGGAGTCAAGGCAAAAACGCAAAAAAATTATTTTTTTATCGACGGCAAACCCTTGAAAACAGAGGATCTCCGGCGGGGGCAGTCCGGAGACGTCCGTAACAGGCGGTTGCGCGGCGGGAGCGGCCGTTCCAGGCCCAAAATTACGGTAAAGCCCCCTTTACATTCTACACCCATCAGGGCGGGAGCCGGTTGCAAGGCCCCACTGAAACGACTATAATAGGGGCGGTTAGAGAAACTAGGCAGCTGGCATAGGGTTTGCGCCTTAGAATGGCGGACAAAACTGTAGCAGCCCAAGGAGGATCCGCAATGAAGACGCTTGTAATGCTTGGGGTGGCCCTGGTGATACTATCCGGTTGCGCCCTGAGGGATCGGAACACCGAACGGCCCTTTGCCCCGGACCGGCTGGCCCACCTTTCCACGGTCACCGGGAGCCCGTATACCAACTACGAGGACGTCTGGCACGCGACCCTTGCGGTGATGCAAAGGAACTATTCGGTGGCCAAGATCGACAAGGACAGCGGTCGTATCGAAACCCATCCGTATCTGTACTACTCCGGATTCCGGCCCATGAAGGACCAGACCTTTGCCACGATTCGTTATGACCGCGGTATGTTCGTCCCCGAAGTCAAGATGATCTCCTTCATGGATCTCTCCGTGGAAGACACCTTCTCCAAACGCCCTTCCAAGCGCCGGTGGCGACAGATTCTTGAAGAAGGGCGCCGCGCAATCAATCTGGAACGGGATATTCAGAAGATCCTGGGAGCCGTACGACCGCCAACGGCACAGCCAGTCAAGCCGGCCGCCGTAGAGGCACCGCCCACCCCCTCCGGGCCCAACACTTAGAAGCAGTCTCCGCCTTTCTTTTGTGATTAGGGTGCGCGAAGCAGACGGTTATTGCAGTCAACCGCAATAAAAGAGTGGGCCTAGTAGATTGCCCACCGAACGGTGTCAGTGAATCCCATCTTGTGATAGAGCGCGTAGGCTCCGGGCGATTCTTCCGGAAGGGTCAGAACCTCGCAGTGCGCGCCGCCTGCGGCGGCCATGGATTCCAAGGCGCCTTCCAAGAGCGCGCGTCCCAGCCCTTTGTCCCGGTGTTTTTGTAGAATTTCCATTTGATAGATCGCCTGCCGATCCGCGGCCAACTCCCAGAGCGGATAGGTCGTGATGTAGCCGACGATCGTGGATTCGTAAACCGCCAGAGCACTCGTGCAACGATTGCATTCCGGAAGAGGCATGAGTTCGTCCAGCGGAGCGCCGAGGATCGGTTGATGGTTGTTGTCAAGCTGGAGCGCGTAGGGCTCCGGCAGAGTCGCTTGGGCCGGTGCGCGGTCGCCGAGGCGAAGCTGTAGGGTCACCGCTTCAAAGCGCGGCTCGAAGCCAAACCGACTAAAAAACCGGCGCGTGTCGGCGTCGTCCCGCTCCACACTGATGCCCTCAGATGTCCCCCACAGCGGGGTAAACGGCGCGGCGCAGTTGCCGTAGAAGGGGTTGAAACATTGACCGTCCACAACCGTTTGGGCGCAGGGACGAAGCCTTTCGAGTGCGGCGTCCATCAAAGCGGTGCCGATGCCGCCACCGCGTCGGTCGGGCCGGACCACGATCAGGGCGACGTACCCCTGGTCGCCGCCGGGCCAGTCGGAAAACATGAGGGAACATAAGGCTTCGGAGCGAACGCCCACGTGCGCCAAGCCGACCACTGCGCGGTCCTCTACAGCCAGAAGAAGATCGTCCGGCTCGAACCGGCCAAGAAAGTTGTCCACCTCGACGATGCGCTGCCGGAACAACTGTCCCGTCATCGGCAGGGCGTTGCGCGCCTCACCAAAGGTTTGGTTCCAAAACTGTACGATCGGAGCACTCAGTCGATCGTGATAGGCGACGATCTGCGTAGCGGTCACGGCCCAACGGCGCCCGCAATCAGAGAGGCGAAAGCGCTGATCGGCGCCTGTTCACGGGCGGACTCGATGGAGTCGTTGAGGCGCTTGAGCAGGCTCTCGATTTGGTTGAACACCGCGTCGTCCCGCAGAAGCTTGCCAACGGTTCCTTCGCCCTCGCGCAGGCCGCGAGTGACTTCGTTGACGTCGGACACGATCGCCTTGAATTGCTGGCCGGCTTTTTTGTCGGTCAGCAGGGTAGCCAATAGCCCTTCGCCGGACTCCACTTGAGCGGTGATCTGATTGATCCTCTTCACCGCGCTGGCCAAGTCGGCCCCAAGCTGTTCGTCGTTGACCAGGACGCCGATGGCGCCTTTGCCGTTGTTGATCTTTTCCGTGATGTCGTTGATGGCGGCGAGCGCGTCTTTGAGTTCCTTGGCGGAGGCCTCGTCGTTGATCAAGGCGCCCAATACGCCTTTGCCCTGATCGATCTTCTCCCCAATGTCCTTGATGGAGGCCACCGCATCGCGCAGGTCCTTGGCCACGGTCTCATCGTTGATCAGTGTGGCCAGAGCGCCGGAGCCGGTGTTGATCTTTGCGATCGCGGCCTTGGCCTCGGCCATGGCGGCGCTTGCGTCGTTGTAGAGTGCGTCATCGGTTAGAAACTTTCCAAACGAGCCCTCCCCGTTCCGAATTTTGGCAAGGATCGGAGCAACCTCCTTGAGCAAGTTGGGGGAGCTGATCCCCGTTAAGTTATCCTTGCGCAACTCGAAGGATTCCGGGAAATCGGCGGTACCCGGATCGATCGTGACGTAGGGCTTCGCCAGGGCCAAGGGCACTTCGATATAAAACTTTGCGTCGCCGTAGAGCACAACGTCTTCGCGCAGGTTGATCACTACCGCAGCCTTGGTCTTGCGCAGGGTGATGTCGCCGATACTGCCGACCTCGATGCCTGACAGCAGGACTTTGGCCCCACGCTCCAGGCCGCCGGCGTTGTCGAAGACCACGGTCAGTACTTTTTTGGGTGTAAAGTCATCGCGCCGGGTCGCCACGGCCACGCTGACCAAAACGGTCACGGCCAACAGGAACACCACCCCCACGATCAGTTCTCTGGCGTGTTTCATATCCAATCGCTCCGATTTGTGGATGAAAAAATCAGTCTTCCGGCAGGTCTCCGTCTCCGGAGATAAACCGCTGGACGGTTTTGTTGCTGCTGTTTTTGAATTCTTCCGTCGTGCCCTCTTCCAGGATCGAGCCCTGATGGAGCAGTCCGATCCGGTCGGAGATCATAAAGGCGCTGGTCATGTCGTGGGTCACGACGACAGAGGTGGCCTTGACCTTCTCTTGGAGGCTCAGGATGAGGTTGTTGATATTCATGGCCATGATCGGATCCAGGCCGGTGGTCGGTTCGTCGTAGAGGATGATGTCCGGATGGGTCACGATGGCGCGGGCCAGGCCGACGCGCTTTTTCATCCCGCCGGACAATTCAGCGGGCATCTTCTGTTCCGTTCCGCTCATCCCCACCCACTCCAGGGCCTCGGCCACACGGGCTTTGATCTCGCCACGGGAGAGCTGCGTGTTCTCCGTCAGCGGCAGGGCCATGTTGTCGAAGACCCTCATGGAGTTGAACAAGCCGGCGGACTGAAAGAGCATGCCGAAGCGCTTGCGCAGATCCAGCAGTTGGCGGCGGTTGCATTTGGCCACATCAATGCCGTCAATGAGGACCTGACCGGCGTCGGGCCGGAGCAGGCCGACCATGTGGCGTAGGGCGACCGACTTGCCGATGCCGGTGGGGCCCAGGATGGCGTAGGTGTCTCCGGTCTGCACGTGGAGGTTGAGTCCTTTGAGGACTTCCCGGTCGCCGAGTGTTTTTCTGACATCGATGAGTCGGATCATGGTCGTTGGGTCCAGCTACTCCATCATGACGAACAGACTGGAGATGATATAGTTCAAAACGATAATGACGATCAATGCGTTGACCACTGTCTCGCGCACCGCCACGCCGACGCCGGCAGCTCCCTTGGTAGCCAGAAGGCCGCGGGCGCAGGCGATGATGGCGATGACCAGCCCGAACACGGCGGACTTGACCAGGCCGCTGTACAGATCAATCGTATCCAGGGCGCTCGTCGCGGAGGCGAAGTACTGATGAAAGGATGGCGAGTCGTCGCTCAGAATCCAAAGAGAGCTGGGATCGGTGCTAAACTGCATCTTGAAGACCAGATACCCGCCGCAGGTGCCAATGAAGGACGACAAGATGCTCAAGCAGATGCACATGAAGATCATGGCCACCACTCGCGGAAGCACCAGGTAGCGGGTCGGGTTGATCGACATCACCTCCAGGGCATCGATCTCTTCGGACACCTTCATGACGCTCAATTCCGCGGCCATGGCGGATCCCGCCCGGGCCGTCAGGATAATGGCCGTCATCATCGGGCCCCACTCCTTGGTCATGGCCGACGCGACGGTGGACCCCAATAGAGCGATCTGGTCGAATTTTTCGAATTCAATGCCGATCTGCAGCGCCAGAATCATCCCGCTGAACATGGAGAAGATCAGAGTGACCGGAAGGCTTTGCACGCCCACCAGATACATCTGGTTGATGCACTCGCCCAACCGGGAAAAGAAAAGGATCGAAGAGCGGATCGTCGCGCCCAACAGCACGACCGCCTCGCCGGCGAACTGCACGATGCCGATAATGATCCGGCCGATATTCTCCAATGCTTTCAGCATAGGCTAGATCTCAATCCACCACAGCAGCCGAACCGTCGTCTCTTTCGCGGAGCTTCGGATCCCGAAGAGCCCCTGCAGCAGGGTGTAACCCTCTCCCTCGGCGTCGCTATTGTATCCGAAAAGCGGAGTAATGTCCGTAAAACTTTGGGTCGAGTCGCGGTGCAACCGGACAAAGCCCCACAGAAAATCGGTTCGCTCCCCCGCCTCCGGGTGGGTGCGCGCCGTGTAGAGCTGCCACAAGGGCGACCAGTCGCGATCAAAGCCTTCCGGGTCCTCGAACCAAAACAGCGATAACGCCTCGGTCCGCTCGGAGCCGTCCGCGTCGTGCCAGGTGCCCAACAGAGGCCAGACCTTGGTCATGGATTCGTGCCGGTTCGAGTCCTTGAACCGCTTGTCGTGAGTCCAAAATAACGGGAGAACCCACACACTGCCCTTGGTCCAGGCATCATTATTCTGCTCCTGCCACCAAACGAACGGAAAGGCGACGCCGTGGGTTTCCGTGTCGCCCCGCTTGGAATGGTTCCAAAACGGCCAAGCCCGATCCAAGAAGTGGCTGTCAGAGGATTCAAAGACGATGAACGGCCATGGGAAGGCGGCGCTTTTGTAGTCGGTCCGGTCGTCCTGGCCAAACTGAAACAGGACGAGGTACAGGTGATTGCTGGAGTGTGCGCTGGCCTTTTCGGCATAGAAGGGAAAAAATGAAAATCCTTCGCTGGGATTGTCAGTGTCCAAATCGGTCCGCCCGGCAGTGTAGAACGGCCACAGAACAAAACTGGTTTCAAATTTTCCTGGCTTTTCGTAATGGCCATAAAAGGGCCAGTAGCGCGTCTGAACTCGTTCCTCGTCACTTTTTGCGTCGGGCTCGCTGGTGACAGCACAGAAAGGCCAGCACACGTGGATACGCTTGCGATCCTTGTAGCGCGTGTCAACGTAGGCCGGGAACAAGACGAAGTTGAACTCGTCCAGGCCCAACTTGCCATGGATGCTGCCGCCCAGGGGGAAGAAGGCGAAGTATTTGTCCTCCGGCTCATCCCCGTCGCCGTACCAGATGAACGGGAAGAGCATGTAATCGCTGTCTCGTTTTCCGGTGGCGTCGGTGTAGGTCTGCCCGTTGTATAGGGGAAGGATCGTGAAGTTTTCGTCCTGTCGGGTCTTGCTGTGGCGAACCAGTGGGTAGATCCCATGGACGGCCGATCGTTCTTCAGTGGGATTGTCGTACACGCTGAACAGTGGACGCAGGGCAAACAGCGACGTGTCTCCCACCTCTTCATAGGCGAGGATCGGGCCGAACAGATTGAAACGCACCGAATCCTGCGTGCGGTCCAGTTCGTAGTCCACCAGCGGGGCCAGGTTGATCCGTACACCCGTAGCGGTGCAGCCGCCGCACAGCAGCGCGAGCAGCGCCACCCACAGGAGTGCGGCAGGAAGCTTGCGCGCGGACTGATCGTGGCTATTTCGGACCGCGAGCCCGAAGGTCTGTTGGTTCAAACGGCTGTTCCTCTTCTTCTAAAGGTCCGCGGCCCAGGACCGTCCCTCGCCAAAAGCCCGCATCCTCCGTCCGCTCGCCCAGCAGCAAGAGCTGTGGATCCTTTTTGATGCGGTGTGCCACCTGGTTTAGCTGGCGGCTGGTTTTCTGTAATTCGGAAAGAACGTCCACAAACCTGTCGTACGCCTGCCGCTCTTGCAGGAGCAGGGACAGGGATCCTTCTCCGCTGCGCAGGTCCTCCGTCAGTTTTTGCACGTTATCGAGTCCTTTGCGAGCGGATTCAAAGGTCGCATGGAACTCTGCGAGAAACCCGTTCTCCGGGTCCGCAAGCGTCGTCGCCAGCGTGTCGAAGTTGGTTACAAGGCGTTCGATTTTTTTGGAAAACTCCGTGTCGTAGACCACTCGGCCGATCAACCCTTCGGAGTTGCGCATGTCCGAGATCATGGTGTTGAGTTGGTCCAGCAGTCTGTTGGCCTTGGGCATTGTGGTATCGACGAGCCCGGCGAATTTGGACAGGGCATCGGTCCGCGTCACGCCGAGATACGGCGCGCGATTGGGCAGAGCCGGAAGATTCACGTCACCCACGTCGATATCGATAGCCTTACCGCCGATGGTAGAGCGATCCAGGATGATAATCTGATAGTCCGGGTGCAGCGCAACGGCCCGGTCGACCTTTAGCGTTACCAGGATCCCTTTTTGCTTGCCGCTGGTCAACACCTCCAGGTTCTCCACGTACCCGATCGCCCGGCCGGACAGACGAACTTCGTCGCCGACATTGAGCCCGCCCACATTGGCAAACCGCACCTGG
>JAJDCN010000334.1 GCA_029260815.1 Planctomycetota bacterium | reverse complement strand
GTTCGGTGAACAGGCGGTTTTCGACTTTTCCCTAGGCAACCCTGTCATGGAACCACCGGACCAGTTCAAGTACGAGCTGATCAAATACGTCAATTCCGCGGAGGCAGGCAAGCACCGCTACATGCACAATGCCGGTTTTCTCGAGAGCCGCCAGGCGGTCGCCGACCGGTTGACGAAGTTGGAAGGGGTCAAGAACCTGACCGCCGAACACGTCATCATGACCTGCGGGGCCGGTGGCGGCCTGAACGTCACGCTCAAGTCCATCCTCAATCGCGGCGAAAACGTGATTTTTTTCGCGCCCTACTTCGTGGAGTATCTCTTCTACGTGACCAACCACGGCGGCAAGTGCAAAGTGGTCCAAACCCGGCCGGACTTTGACCTGGACTTGGACCGACTGGAAAAGGCAATCAACAAGAAAACCCGAGCCATACTCTACAACTCGCCTAACAACCCCACGGGAAAGATCTACTCAGAAAAAACCATGCGGGATTTGGGACGGCTTCTGCGCGCCAAGCAGAAAGAGTTTTCAACAACGATCTATCTGATCTCCGACGAGCCCTACCGCGAACTCATCTATGACCGACAAAGCTATCCCGGCACGTTTCCATTTTACGCCAACAGCATCGTCGTCGGCTCTCACTCTAAGGACCTGTCCCTGGCGGGCGAACGGATCGGCTCCATCGCCGTCCATCCGAGAGCCAAGGACGCGGCGCAATTGATTGGTGCCATGACCTTTTGCAACCGTACCCTCGGGTTTGTCAACGCTCCGGCCATCATGCAGCGAGTCGTCAGTCGCTTGCAAGGCGTCAAGATCGACGTCGCGCAATACGAACGAAAGCGCAACCGCCTATGCGACGGGCTCCAGGCAATTGGCTATCATCTGGATCGCCCCGATGGCGCGTTTTACGCATTTCCCCGGTCGCCGATCCCGGACGACACCACCTTCGTCAAGAAGTTGGCCGCCGATGCGCGCGTGCTGGCCGTACCGGGAACGGGGTTTGGACGCAAGGGACATTTCCGTCTGGCCTACTGCGTTGACGACGCTACGATTGAGGGCGCTCTGCCGGGCTTTGAGAAGGTCTTTCGGGACCTGAAGCCGACGGCGCGGCGTCGCGCGTGACGAGCGGACCGGCGGGAATTGCAAACGTGTAGTAGAAGATCTCTCCGGTCGCGGTATCGTTCACCGTCAGGGCGACCGTTTCCGATTTTGGAAAAGTCTTGCTGATTCGCTTGCAGACGATTTCCGCGTCGTAATCGCGCAGGCTGCCGGCCGCATCGGTTTCGTATTGCAAGCCGATCGTTTTCCGATCCTTCGCCAGGGGGCTTGAAAACTGAATCTTCTGAACGGCCGTGCGCCCGGCCTTTTTCACGCCCGCCCGGATCCGTTTGAGCAGCCGGTTGTTCGAACGTGCCGGAGACGTAACGGGACGTTTCGGCTGGACGATGATCCGTGACGGCGGTTTTTTGTGCAATTCCTCTTCGGCGAAGACGTACTCGCGGATCTTGCCTGTGGGCTTCAAGGTCGCTTGGACATGCATGCGCCGATAGCTCTTGAACTCGTCGTCCATCCGTCGGCAAATCTGTAAGGCGATCCAATCCACTCCAGCGGCCTGGTCTGCGCCAACGGAAAAGAAAAGCTCCTTGACCGCCTTGTCCTCGGCGTTGCGCCGGAAGTCGAAATCGTCCACCTTGAAGTCCACTTCAATGTCCCGAACGAGCCTCGCCTTGCGCCCCTGGTCCGGAATCAAATACAACATGCCGACCAACATCGCACCCAGACCAAGGGTCATGTAAAGAATCCACCAGAGACTTTTGCTCATCGCTGTGGGCCTTTCACATGAGGAAATGATAGCTTGCCCAAGATCGCCGGCGCGCCGGCGCCGGTTGCCGCGGGCACGTTGCCCGGAATGCCGCGGAGGGTCATCGCGCCCAGGATCGCAAAGGCGCCCGCCTCTTTGTTCTCGACGGTGAAACCATCTTGGCTCAAGGGCTCCACCGGAACACCGGCCAGGCCGGCCCGGATGGCCGACAACAACGTCGCGTTGTGCGCCCCGCCGCCGCTGACCAAGACCTTCTTTACAGGACCGGCGGGAAAGACCCATGCGTCGAGCGCTTCGACCAGCGTACGAGCGGTGATCCGGGTGGCCGTCGCCACCAAGTCTTCGATGCGTGAAAATTGCCGGATTTCCTGGAGCCGGCGAAGGGCCGCATCGCCAAAGTAGTGCCGGCCGGTACTTTTGGGTGCGGGTCGGCGAAAATAATTATCGCTCTGAATGAACCGCTCTACGGCCGCTTCGTCCGCGTCGCCGGAGGCGGCCAGCGCGCCGTTCTTGTCATAGCGACGCGCCCCTTTCGAAAGATCGCGGATCGCCGCATCGATCAGTGCGTTGCCTGGACCGGTATCGAATGCAATCACGTTGTCGCCGTCGGGACAGTAGGTCACATTCGCAATACCGCCGAGGTTCACTGCGACGATACCGGAGCCGGGGGGACAAAACAGCAGGGCATCGATCCGTGGAACCAGCGGGGCTCCCTGGCCTCCGGCCGCCAGGTCCGCAGGGCGGAAGTCCGAAACCGTGAGGCATCCGGTCCGCTCGGCGATCACGGAGCCCTCCCCCACTTGCAAGGTACACTGGGGCGGGTCGTGGTAGAGCGTGTGACCGTGGGATGCGATCAGGTCGATCTGGTCGGGCGACAGGCCGGCCTCGGCCATCGTGTCGAGCGCGGCATCGGCGAAGCGTTGACCCAGGAGAAAGTTCGCTTCGGCCACGTCCGCCACACCCAGACGATCCGCGTTGTCCAACAGATGCTGCATCTCCTGCGTGTACTCGTGGGTTTGGCTTGCCTGGACGCGCGCGGTCCATTGCGCGTTGGACAGGTCTACATGCACGATCGCGGTATCAATCCCGTCACCGGAAGTGCCGGACATCATGCCGAGGCAGATTAGGGATGACTTGTCAACCGGAAGTCGCAGCATCGGCGGCGGTGCCCTCCGTGGCGCCATCGGCCTCGGCCGAGATGTCTTTGTTCTGTTCTGCCCAGCGGACCCAGCGAGTCACGCGGGCCTTGTGTTCGTCGGGTGCAATGGGGGCCAGCTTGTACTCCACGCCGACGTTGTAACTGAAGGTCCTCTCCAGTGCGGAGCAGATTTGGTCGGCCAAGGCGCGATCCAATCCTTCCCTACTAAGGGCGTGGGCGAGGGTGCGAGCCGCGGTTTCGTCCCGTAGCTCGCCCAGAGCGAAGACAGCTTGGTGGACCACCTGCGGGTCCGGGTCGGCAAAAAGCTGCAGGAGGACTGATCGCGCCAATTCCCACGCGGATTCTTCGCGCACCGCGTCCACACGTTCTCCCAGGGTGCGGGCCAAGGTGGCCCGAACGAGGGGGTCCTTGTCCGTTGCCACCGGCGCCAGAAGCGGCATGGGCAGAGTCACGGCTCGCCCAAGACTCAAGGCCCGAAGGGTAAAATATCGCACCCGCCGAGTGGAGTGGCCCAAGCCTAGGCGAGCGATCTCCTCGACCGCATCGGGAGGCAGCGCGGTCAGCTTTCGGACCGCCGGCCAAGCGCGGTCGGATTGCGCGCTGCCCATGGCGCGCAGCATTGCCTGAATAAAGGCCGTACGCTCGTCCCCCTTCAAGACTTCGATTTCCCCGGCGCCACGCTCGATCCAGGGGCGGGGCGGCAAGGGCTTGGGCGGGGTTTGGGCAACGGGATCCGGCGGGACGTCCGGCAGGACCATCTGCTCTTTGACCTTTTCGTCCATTTTTTTCAACTGCGCCCGCAATCGGTTTTCTTCGTTCTTCCGATCGACCCAGGAAAATGCCATCCAAATCGCCAGGACCGCGGCGAAGAGGGTAAGGGGCGCGAGGACTGCGATCGTGATTTGCTGGCCACGGGTCGCCATGGGGCGGGCTCCTGGGTGCTGAACTCCCTGTAAGGCCTCATTGTATCGTCGACCGGATGGAGTGTCAAGCCGTGCGGAACGCGGCCGCTTGACTTCGATGGGACCGTGGCCTAGAATCCGGCTTTCCTTGGACGCTTTGAAGGGATTGACGCTTGATTCGATCATTGATTCGCGCGATGCGCCCCCCGCAGTGGATAAAGAACCTGGTGGTCTTTGCGGGGTTGATCTTCGATCGAAAATTCACCGAGCCGAAGTATGTGATCGAAACCTTCATCGCTTTCGGGATCTTTTGTCTGGTCTCCGGCGGGATCTATATTATCAACGATGTCCGCGATCTGGAAGGCGACCGGCGTCACCCGACCAAGTCCAAGCGTCCCTTGGCCAGCGGACAGATCCCGGTCCCCACGGCGCTGGGGTTTGCCTTTGGCGTGATTGCCCTGGGCCTGGGCGCCGCGCTGGCGATCGACCTGCGCTTCGCCTCGGTGGTGATCTGCTACGTACTGACCAGCATCGCCTATTCGATTTCTCTGAAGCATATCGTGATCATCGACGTGATGATTTTGGCCTTTGGCTTCGTGCTGCGTGCGATCGGCGGAAGCTGGATTTTGGGCGCGCTGTTTGGACTGGAAGGGACCGAACCCTCGCAATGGTTGCTGATCTGCTCGTTTCTGCTGGCCTTGTTCCTGGGTTTCGGCAAGCGACGCCACGAGTTGGTCCTGATGAACAACGCCCATGAACACCGGGAGATCCTTAAGGAGTATTCGCCTTACTTTCTCGATCAGATGATGGGGATCGTCACCACCGCAACGCTGGTGGCCTACGCGGGCTACACGATGGATGAACGGACCGAGATGGTAGTCGGCACCGACAAGCTGGTTCTGACCATTCCGTTTGTTCTCTACGGCATCTTCCGATACCTGTATCTTGTCCACCAAAAGGAAAAAGGGGGCAATCCAACCCGAATCATGCTGACCGACCGGCCGATTCTCGCCGCCATCGTCTTGTGGGTCGTCGCCGTGATGGCCATCCTGTATTTTGATCGGCTTCCCACGCCCTGAGCCCGTTTCTTAAAGGGCACTCATTCTCTACGAATACCTGGGAAATATGCTATACTCCGCGCCAATGCCTGCCCGGCCTGAGGATGGGCCGGTTTTCGATACATTGAACCCGACGAATCCTGGAACGATGAAATATAAAAAAGCGTTTCTGTTCAACCCGCCGGTGGGCCTGTACCAGCGGGGCGAGGACCGCTCCCAAGGCGTAATCGATTCCTCTTCCGCCACGAGCCTGCGGGCTCCGATCGACCTGGCCTATACCGCCGCCACGGTGCGACGCATCGGATGCGAACCGGTAATCCACGATTACCCCGCGGAGTCGATGACCTGGGACGATTTCGAGCGCGACCTGGCGGCCTTTGGTCCCGACGTGGCGATCATGAGCATTACCACTGCCACCCTCGAACGGGACATGGAAGCCTTCGAGCGAATCAAGACGAAGTATCCCCACATCCTGACGATCGCAAAGGGCGCCCACTTTTTCGAAGTGGACCTGAAAACCCTCGATCTGTTTGTCCACGTGGACTACGCCATCCGCGGCGAAGCGGATGTGATTATCCCGAAACTGCTGACCGCGCTGGACGAAAAACGCGAGCCATCGGAGGTCCTGGGTGTTATCTACCGAAACGGATCGGGCGAATGGGCACAGACCGATCATGACCCATTCTTTGACGAACTGGACACGATGCCCTTCCCCGCGCGGGACCTGCTCAAAAACGAGCTGTACGTCCGACCCGATACGGGAGAGCCCCAGGTGACGATCCAGACGGCCCGGGGTTGCCCGGCCTCCTGCGTCTTCTGTCTGACCCCGACAATCTCCGGCAAGGCGGTGCGCAACCGATCGCCGGAGAACATCGTGGACGAGATCGAAGAATGCGTCAAGGTCCATGGTTTGCGCAATTTCTTCTTCCGCGCCGATACGTTTACCATCGACAAGAAATGGGTCAAAGCGTTGTGCGACGAAATCGTCGCTCGAAAGCTGGACATCCAATGGGTCGCCAACAGCCGCGTGGACACCATGTCGGAGGACCGGGCGCAATGGATGAAGCGGGCCGGCTGCTGGCTGGTGGCCTTCGGCATCGAGGCGGGCAACGAGGAGATCCAACGCAAGATTCGCAAGGGCGCCACCAAGGACCAGGCCCGCAATGCAGTTCGCGCCTGTCACAAGGCCGGACTGAAGACCTACGGCTTCTACCTGATTGGCTTTCCCTGGGAGACCCGCGAGGAGATCCAGGAGACCCTGGATTTGGCGCGAGAACTCAGTTGCAACTTCTCCGAGGTCCACATCGCAATCCCCTACGAGGGCACTCCGCTGCATTCGATCGCGTCGGAGATGGGCCTGTTGGACGAGCACGCGGTGATGGGTCACAATTACTTCGACAGCCCGCCGGTAGATACCGTCCACGTGCCGAGGGAAGAGATCATGAAGATGCGAATCCAGGGATTGAAATCAATCTACCTTTCGCCGCGCTATATCTTCCGGACTCTGTCCGGCATCCGTAGCTTTACCGAGCTGAAGAACTACACGCGTTACGGGATGCGATTGCTCAAGAATCTGAGGGCGTAGCAGGATCCGAACAATAGAACGCCTCGTCGTAGCGAAGCATGAACAGGTTTCGCTTGAACTGCCCGACGATAGGTTCCTGAGGACGACCGGACAGCATTTCTAAAAGCATCCGCGGATAATCCGCCCCCGCCGCAAACGCCAACGGCGCCCCACTACCGAATCGCAAGTTCAAATCAATGAAGGCCATGCTGTCCTCGGTGGTGAAACATTGGAAGGTCGCCGGCCCCACCACCTTCAGTGCCACGGCGATCGCCAGGGCCGTCTGGATCATCGCTTCGTGGTACACCGTACGGCCGGTCTGAATCTCGCCCCCGCGCGTCGCGATCCGTTCTCGTGGGACCGCCGAGAGCGGTCGGCCGGTCAGGTCGCACAGAACGTCGATAGTATATTCTTTCCCGTCCAGCACCTCCTGCGCTACCGCTTTACCGATTCGGCCGGACAGGACCTTTAACTCTTGCGCGTCGCGAACCAAAAACACTTGCTTGCTCCCTTCACCGTGCCGCGGCTTGAGGAGCAGGGGAAAGCTCTCCGGTTCAAACGCATCTTCCACCACCCAGGTTTTCGGTGTCGGAAACCCTTGGTCACGCAGAAATTCGTAGGTCTTGAACTTATCGTTCGCGATGCCGATGGACGCGGTGGGCGCAAGCAGGGGCGTCACTCCGGCCCGGACCAGTTCGTCTCGGAGCCCGTCCAGTACAGGCAGATCCTTGTCGATCAGCGGAATAACAGCCGTGACCTTTTCATCCCGGCAGATCGTGAGCAATCGCTCGGCATAGTCAGGGGCTTGCAGCGGCGGCACGAGAAAATGGGCATCGCAGGCCTGGAGCGAAGCCGCGAGAGGATTGAGTTCCGTGACAATGACGTTGCCGGGGATCTCCGGTCCGTGGGTCCGCGCCGCGCGGAAAGCGTTCAGCAGTCCGACGCGCCAATTGGCGCTGGTGAACAGAACGTTCACCTGATGTTCAGGCACGAGCCTTCCTCGCAATCACGTCGAAGGTGTTCTGGCTGCCGATCCAATTGTTGGCGATGGAGGCCATGAGGCCATAGCGCCGCGTGCAGTACTTGTCGACCCGGACGACTTCCAGCCCCTCGGTCGTGATCAACCCAGTGACGGTATTCGGATCAATCCCGCCGAACTTGCGCTGGTAGTCCGCTTCGGAGGTATCCAGATCCACCTCGATGCCACGCAGCCGTCGGGAGATGCGGTAGATCCGCTCGTCCACCCCGGCCAGCCATCGGTGTAGTCGATAGCGCACAGGGGAGTCGATCGCTTGCTTGAGCGGCTCGAAGGCGATCACCAGCCATCCACCGGGAGCGACCGAGCGACAAGCCCAACGCACGACATTTTCGTATGCATCGAAGTGATGCAGAGCCGCTCCGATGGAAACCACGTCGAAGGCCCCTTCGTGGGCAGACATGAATTCGAAAATGTCCTGGCACAACAATTTGCAACGATCGGCCGATTGGGCCGGGAGGATTTTTTGGAGCGACGCGAGCATGGCCTCGGACAGATCGACTCCCGTGCAATCGAAACCTTGCTTGAGAAATTCTAGCAACAGGTACCCGGTGCCGCAGGCGATGTCCAGGTTCTTGGGCGCGGAGGTTCCCAGCGCGGCGGCGGTTTCGGCGATCAAACCGCGGAGGCGGCGCATTTGGTAGTAATTGGTTTGTTCCGGATGACGCAGGAGGTAGTTGGGCCCCTCCAGCTCGTGCAGCTTGATGTTTTCTTCGACGACGGACTGATGAACGGCATCCGGCGTGGAGGCGTGCTCGGTTGTCATGGATATTCTCTAATAATCAAAGCGCGGCTCGACGACATCACAGCAGTACTCGGTACAGGTTGCGCAAAACGTCGGGAACTTCTTGTCGATGTGATCCTGCCGCATCTGGTTCATGTTCTTTCCGTTCCAGATCTCCAAGGCACTCTCGTGTCGCGTGTTTCCGACAACCAGCGTCCCTTCGTAGTCCACGCAGCAGGGCACGGCGTCACCGTTCCATAGAATCACCAACTTGCCGTGGTCCTTCCCGAACAGTTCGGGGCAGACGGCGGTGCGCAGTTCGGAGGTAATCTCTTTTGGCTGGAGGTTGATCTCATCAACTCGAGTCGACCAGATTTTCCGGAATTCGTCCATGACCGGCTCGGTCTGTTCGTCGATCACGGTCACCACGCCGGTGCGAATCGGGTGGCCGGCCGCATCGTTCATTTTCAAGAACCGCAGGATGTTCGATTCGATCTTGTCATAGGCTGTCAACCGGATCTTCTCGTAGGTCTCGCCGAAGCCGTCCAGGGAAAAACGAAGAATGTCCAGGCCGGAATCCAGCAGTCGCTGGTTCATCCGCTCGGTCAGCATGGTCGCGTTGGTATTGAGCACCAAGCAGCCAACGCCGGCCTTCTTCGCGTAGTCGATCATCTCGAACAAATGCTTGTTCATCAACGATTCGCCCCAGTTGTGCATGGCGATATGCTCCAGCCCGGGGATGTCGTCGACGGTCTTTTTGAACAGGTCTAAAGTCATGTAGCCTCGCCCGCGGGCCATGACGGTATTGACAGGGCAAATCGTGCAATACAGGTTGCACTCGTTGGTCAATTCGACGAAGATCGACGTCAGAGGTTTTACCGTATAGGGTTCCATCGGCATTCGCTCAATATTTTTTATGGTTCAAGGGCAGCGACGTGCGCCGCATTATTGGCTAAGATTTCAAGGCTTCCAGGGCCCTCATGAAACAGAAGGTCGACGATCGACAAATACGGAACAAATTCTTTCGCTCGTTGCCGGTAGACCGGATGCTCATAGTGGTCGAATGTCACCTCGATGTTTTCTTTTTCGAACCTTTCCGTCTGTAAATAATCGGTCGCTGCTTCGCCTGACAGATACCTTGTCGCTCCCAAGTGCTTGCAGATATTGAGGAGCCGGTCTGTCTTTTCTCCCGCAATGTTCAACTGAGAAGACCGGATGATCTTGCGCTCCAGCCCCAGTGCCGCAGCCAGGTCGTGGATCAAACTCTGGTTCAAATCCATCAAGAGCCGCCACCGATGGGTCAGCACGGTCTGAAGCAGCCCGTAATAGTCATCGAAATACGGAGCCTTCGAATAGCACTGTTTGAGCGTCGCCAGGTGCTTGGCGGCCCAGTCGGTTTCATTGTTAATCCGGGCTTCCAGAATCAACTGATGATATCGTCCCTTTTGATACACCGGCACGGTCAGCCAGAGCGGCCCCTGGTTGCCCAACACCCGGTTTCGGCTGCGCCAGTCGCGTCGGGTGTACTGTACATCGTCATAGAGGACAAAGACATCGGATCGGTACATCTGATGAAAAAAGCCAAGCCACGGCAAATAGCCGGGTTGGAGTATGACGACGGTTTTCGAACGTTTGCTTGGCACTGGACTCCGGTTTAACGGCTTGTTGGAAACCCCGTCCGACGCTGGTCGGACAGCCTGTAGAAATCGCACATAATCTTTAGCCCAACCTCGCATTATAGCATTTCAAGGGGTTTGTTTCAAGCGAACGGAGCTTGTAGCCTGGGCCCCGATCGACCGGCCTTCCCGCTTGTCGACCAGACCGGCAATCATTTGCACTGTTTCCATGCATTTGATATAAGGTTTTTATGCTCTTACTGTTAGGAAGTCTCTCTGAGGAGGTCCTTTGACCCGATTTCTGGAACTGATCGACGAAAAGGTTGTTCTATACGATGGCGCCGCCGGCACCGAGATC